>CASFUX010000240.1 GCA_949297975.1 uncultured Bacteroidales bacterium | reverse complement strand
TGTAAGGCAGACGCTCTGAACCAGCTGAGCTAAGCGTCCAAGAGGTGTTGTCGTGCTTTCCTCTAAAAGCGTTGCAAAGGTATAGCTTTTTTTGTATTCTGCAAATAGGCAGGGTGGATTTTTGCGAAAATCTTTTGAAAAGATGCTCCCCGGCTCGTCCCCCATGTGGTTGGGACGGGTCGGGGAGCGGTGGTGTATAGGGGCGTGGGGCTACTCTGTCACTACGAGCTGTCCGCCTGCGCTGTGTGCCGCGTATTCGGGGGCGTAGAGGCATTGCAGGGTGGCGATGCCGTCGGCAAAGCGGCCCGCGTTGTTGGCCCACGAGGCGTATTCGAGCACGTAGGTGCCTTGCGGCAGGTAGTCGAAGAAGAATTGCGTGCTGTTGTCGCGGGTGGTGCGGTAACAGCCCGCGCCGCTGTTCCATTCGTAGCCGGAGAGGGCTTCCACGGGTTCAAGCCCGGCGGCACGCAGGTCATCCAGGGCGACGAACTCCAGGTTGCGGTCCGTGGTGATGGCGAGGCGGGTGACGATGCGGTCGCCCCGGTGTACGGTGGTTTCGCCCACGGGCACGAGGGTACGCGAGCCGCCTTCCGTGCGTTCCACATAGAGTTGCTTGCTTATTGTCAAACTGTTGCCATCGGCACGCACTTTATCCACGTCTTGCCAGTATTGCCAATAGACGGCTCCCCAAGCCACGCCTTCGCCCGGTTTGTTTACCGTGATGCGTGCCATGTCGTGTTTCACATCGGCAGCGGGCAGGGTGGTCTTGGTGTAGCCCGTACCGGCTTCTTGTGGGTCGGCGGGCAAGCGGTGACGGCCTAGGCGCACTTTCACTTCGCTGCCGCCTGCCAGCCAGTTCGTGCCCTGCATGAGTAGGGCGTGGACGGCATCGGCGGTGGCTACGGACGACTCCCAGGCTTGCGTCTGCTTCTGACGGAGCAGCCACAGCTTCATGTCATCCAGTTCCTGAGGGGTAGCACCGCATTCGGCGAACGCCTCGATGAGAGCCGTTTGCAGGAACACGGGGCGGGCATCCCAGGTGTAGGCATCGCGGGCATTGTTCCAGTACATGCCCAGGTCGTCATCGTGCAGGGCGTATTCCCGCAGGGAGGCCAGGGCGGCCTGCGCCACGTCCGTGCGGCCGTTGCGGGCGGCGATGAGGGCGGTGGCGGCTTGCCCGTAGAGGGTGCTGTGTTGCTTCCATTGCGTGTAGGCTAAGGAGGTGTAGAAGTCCGCTGCCCGGCGGGTGAGGCTGTCCATCGGCACGGCGGGGAACTCCGAGCGCATGTGCAGGTAGTGCCATTGCAGGTTGCCGATGTAGGGCTTCCCGCCTTGTTTCTGCTGCTTGAGCCAGACCGCATAGTCTTGCTGGATGGCTTGGTCGGCGTAAGCGATGGCCTGCCGCACCCAAGGCTGTGCGCTCAGGTCGTTCCCCGTGAGGCGGGCGTAGCGTCCCGCGCCCAGCAGGATGGTGTGCGTGACGTACCGGCTGCTGCCCATGCCCTTGAACCACTCGAAGCCCCCGTCTGCGCATTGCAGGGCGGTGAGGCGGGCGAGCAGTTGGGCGGTGCGGTCGGCCTGCCGGTTGAGGTCGAACAGCAGGGCGATGCGGCGGCGTTGCTCGGTCTCATCGGCGGCATCCATCACCCAGGGCGTTTCTTGCAGGAGGATGTTCTTCAACTCTTCATTTTGCTCCAAGTTGGATAGCAGGGCATCGCGGTCGCCTTCCTCCTGTTGCCATTGGGCGAATACCTGCGCGATGCGCGGGTTGGAGCGCACCACGTAGCCCGCCAGGCTGTTGGCGTACCAGGCCGCGTAGAGGTCGAGCGCGTTGTCGGTGGCGGGGCTGGCCAGGGTGGGGAGGGCGAGCACCGCCTGCCAGGCGGGGTTGCCGGTCATCTCCACGGTGAGGCTTTGGGTGCGCACGTCGTCGAACAGGTCATCGAGGGCGGTAAAGTCGAAGGTGCGCTTTTCGCCCCCGTGCACGGTGAGGGGCAGCGTTTCCGTCACCCGTATCTGGTCGGGCAGGACGGGCAGGTAGCGTTGCTCGCCGTCGGCGAAGATGCCCGCATCGGCTATGAGGCGCACGACGAGCAGGTCATGGTCGGCGAAGTCGGCCACTTCCCACTGCACGGCCCGTGTCTCGCGAGGGGCGAGGGAGACCGTCTGCGCGGTGAGGCCGGGCATCTTCAAGGGCTGTTCGGTGGCGGGGTCGAGCAGTTGCAGCGTGACGGTGGCGGTGAGGGCCGAGTCGGTGAGGTTCGCCACCTGGGCGGACAGCACCACGCGGTCGCTGCGGCGCACGAAGCGCGGCAGGTTGAGCTGTGTCATCAGTTCCTTCTGGGTGACGGCCTGCGCTTCCAGCTTGCCATAATGCAGGTCGGGCGTGTGGGCAAGCAGGCGGACATTCCACCTCGTCAGGCTTTCGGGGGCGGTGAAGGAGATGCGCACCTCGCCCCGCTCGTCCGTGCGGAGGTGGGGATAGAAGAAGGCCGTTTCGCTGAAGTTCTGCCGCAGGATGGGGGTGGCGACTGTCTCGGTCACCACGACTTCCTCCAGGTCGGCTGTTGCGGAGGCCGTCCCCTTGCGGGCGGCGATATTCATGCGCATGGGGGCGGCGGTCGGTCTGGTCACGCTGCCCACCACGCTTTCTTCGAGTACGGCGTTGAATACCATATCGGCATCATCCTCCACAATACTCAGTGTCTGATACATCCCGTACAGCCCATTCCAAGCCAGCACCCACGGTTGTAGGGTCTTCACGGGCTTCCAGTCTATTGCCTCTATCCAGTTGTCATAAGCTGCTCCCAGGCCGAAGTCGCTCCAGTACGGCACGGCGCGGTAGGTGGGGCGGTAGTCCGGTGAAAACGTCCAGGCGTGTGGATAGAGTGCGTCCAGCGAGGCATCGTACATGCCCGCCAACACTTCGGCGGCGGGGTGGGCGGTGCCGTCGGGCGTGGAGAGGGTGGCCGTCCACTCGGCATGGTCGCCGGGACGGAGGCGGTCGCGGAACACTGTCCACTTCAGGGCAAGCGACTTGTCGGGCAACCGCCGGTCGATGGTCACGCGGCGCGTGAAGTACTGCCCATCTTTCATAAAGGTAAAGAGCATGTCCACGCCGTCGTCGCAGGCTTCGGTGAAGGGGTAGGTGAAGGTGCGTATCTCATCGCTGAGCGTCACCCAGCGGTGTTCCACCGGCGCACCCGCCTGCCACACCTCGTAGAGCACGTGTACCTCGTGTGCCGATGTGCCGAAACGCACCGCAGCCGTTTCGCCCGGCGAACAGGTCAGTTCCGCATCGGGCAACCAGGCATAGGTCTTCACGGGCGGACGGGCATCATCCGTTCCATAAAGAATGAAGGTCGTGGTGTGCCGCACGGTCTGCCCTTGCGCGTCAAGGGTGGTGAGGTCCAAGCGGTATTCGCCCGACTGCTCCCCGGCGAGGTCGAGTGTGAGTGTACCCTCGGCGGAGCGGAACGTGCCTTGCCGCACCTGGCATAACACCTGGCGGGCGGTGTCGGCATCGGCACTGTTTTCCCAATAATCACTCGTGGGGGCAAGCAGGCTGAGCGTGTATAGCACCTCGGTATCGACCGCCACGCCGTTGAGCGTTTCTGCATTTATATAGATAGGAAGCGGTTGCCCCTTGTCCGCCCGGTCGGCCACGGTGGCGGAGAGCAGCAGGGAGCGGTCGCCCACGTTCACCGTCTGCGAGCCTTGCTGCGTCTCGCCCTTGGTGTCGGTGGCGGTCACTTCGATGGTGTAGGTGTAGCATTGTTCGGGGAAGAGGCGCGAGCCGTCGCGACCCCGTTCGGGCGTGAAGCTGCCCGTGAAGCGTCCCTCGGCATCGGCGGTGAGCGTGCCGCTGGCTACCGGTTCTTCGGCCAAGCCCCGCCAGGCGTACCAGTAGTGCGGGCGGCGGGTGACGCGGTAGGCGATGCGGGCGTTCTCCGGTCGGTGTCCGGCGTAGGTGCGCACCGTGCCCGTGAAGGCGACGGGCTGGCCGAAGTGCGTCTCCGCCTGTGGCTTGTCCACCACGACCTCGAAGGTGGGCCGCTTGTATTCCTCCACGCGGAACGACTGCGAACCGTAGTCGCTCACGAGCCGGTACGTGCCGTTCAATCCCCCCGTGGGCAGCACGAACTCCCCGCTGAACGAGCCGTACTCGTTCGTGCGGAAGGTGGCGCGGCTCACCTCGCGGCGGTTGGCATCTTGCAGGGTTATATCAAATGCCGTCCCGGCCTCCAGCACCCGTTGCGCCCGGCGGTCGAAGGCGATGCCTTTGAAATGAACCACCTGCCCGGGGCGGTAGATGGAGCGGTCGGTGAGCAGGGCGAGTTCCGGGCGGTCGGTGGTGCGCCCGCCGGGGTAGTAGGACGTGTAGCTGTCCGCCATGAACCAGCGGTCGTCGCCCAGGGAGAGGACGAGGTACGTGCTGCCTCCCCCCGTATCCACGCGGCATCCGCCCTCGGCATCGGTGCGGGTGGTGAGTTGCTTTTCAAGGACGTATTTCCCCTTGTCCCAGCGGGATGTGTATCCGTCCACCGTTACGCCCGCGAGCGGTTGGCCGGTGGTGCGGTCGAGGACAATCACGTTCGGCTGCCCCGGCACATCGGCGCGGCGCAGGTAGGCGAAGCGGCTTACCGTAAAGCTGCCTTCCAGGCTGTCATCGCGCTTCTGTCCGTCGGCTACCAAGGCGTATTCATAAATGCCGCATTCGCCCGTGGGCACGCTGAAGGCGAGCGTGGCGGGGTTGAAGTCCGTATCGCACGGCACGACTACCGCCTGCTTGTGCACCAGCTGCCGGCGCGGGTAAGGCTTGTTTGCATCCCGGTTGTGCAGGTAGGCTTGATATTCCGTGGGTGAGGCGTTGACCTTATATATGTAGATGATTGCTTGGTGCACGTTGGTGGCGGTCAGCTCCAGGCGCAGCGAGTCGGAGGGAGCGACCACATCGGCATGGCGCACGGACATTTCGCACTGGGCAATCTCCTGCTGGATGTTCTTCAGCATGGCAATGCGGGGGGCGTGCGGCCACCGCGCGATGCCCTCGGCGCACAGGTCGTAGGCGCGGCGTTTCCAGTCGTTCGGGGCATCGTACCGATAATATGTTTCCTGGTAATGCTCCCTGTACAAGTCGGCCATCTCGGCCAGCACGTCCACCACCGCTTCGTGTGGGGCATAGTCGCGGAGCATCCGTTCCAACGCCTGCTCGTACAGCTTGTCGGCATCCGGCAGGGTGGAGTATGAGCGCAGGGCGTGCAGACGCTCCAAGTCCCATAGCACCAGCGCGGCGGTGTCAGCCCGCTCGATGCAGGGGCGCATCACGGTCTGATACGTGGCCACGATGCCATGCTCGCGGGAACGGGCGTGGGTGGTGTCGAGGGGCAGGGCGATGAAGTCCGCAGCAGGGCCGAAGAGGCGCGGGTCGTCCAGCGGGTCGGTCTGTGGAGCGGCGTGCACCAGCGTCTGCCACTGGCTCACGGCCCGCAGGCCGATGAAGTCCAGCAGCGTGTGGCGCGGGTCGGGCAGGGCGTTTTTTGTGTCAGGCTTGGTCAGCAGGGGACGGTACGCTTCCACGTCTGTCTGTGCCAGCACGTCCGGGTGCGCCAGCGAACGGCGCAGTTCGGCAGTCACCTTGTCGAAAAAGTCGTAGCGCGTCCACAGCTTCGGGTCGTCGGGCGCGGGGCCTTCCACGGGTGTGCGCTGGTCGATGGCGTAGTTGCTGCGTTCGTACAGTTGGCGGTACAGTTCCGCCAGCATGGAGCGCATCACCGCCTCCTGCGCCGGGTCGAGCGTGAGACTGTCGCACAAGGTTTCGAACTGCGCCACCGCATCGTAGGCCGCCTCGTCGTCGCGGTCGGTTGCCAGCCCCACGCGGCATCCGGCGGCGCGTGCCAGCTGGGCGAAGTCGCCTTCCGCCTGTGCCGCATCGAGGATGGTCTCCACTTCCTTCAACGCCGATTCGGGCAGTCGGTCGTCCACGTATTGTTCCACTTGTTCCCAATGCCGTTCGTAGTCGAACGCCGCCCGTCCGTCGGCGGCAGCTCCTCCCGCCACCGACAAGGCGGCCAGGAGCATCCATGCTTGCTGTTTCATATCGTATGTGTTGGATTTGTTCCGATTGCAAATGTACCGATAATCGGGGAGAAAGGGATGCTTTTTAGGA
>CASFUX010000239.1 GCA_949297975.1 uncultured Bacteroidales bacterium | reverse complement strand
TCTTTCGTTATTTTCGGTGAAAAACCGTACTTTTGCAGCATAGAGCTGCGGTTGCTTATGGATGCTTATTTTCGGATTTGCAGGATATTTGCAACACGTACACGCAAGTTGCTGATAGAGCTAATGCCTTGTATTTGAGGAAGGGATAACGAAGATTAGGGACTTTGCTTTTTATGAATGCGGTAACATAGTTTCTATTACCATCCCAGGAAGCGTGGTAAGCATAGGACGCAATACTTTTTACTGCTGCAGCAATTTGACCTCCGTCATCATCCCCGAGGGGGTAGATAGCATAGGGTACTCTGCCTTTGAGAATTGTTCCAAGCTTGTTTCCATCACCCTCCCGGAGAGTGTGATAAGCATTGGCTATAACGCTTTTAAGGGTACAGCTTGGTATGAGAATGAGGAGAATTGGACGGAGCAAGCACTCTACTTGAACCATGCTCTGATAGAAGTGAAAGATGACTTTAGCGAGCAATATGAGGTGTCGCCGGGGATAACGGTCATTGCAGACGACGCTTTTTCCGATTGCTCCCAGTTGGAAGAAGTCACTTTGCCTGAAAGCATGGCCCATATCGGCGACCGAGCTTTCAGCAACTGCCGCAGTTTGCAATCCATCACCATCCCCGCAGGGGTCACGAGCATAGGCAGCAGTGCGTTTTCCTCCTGCACAGCCTTGAGCAGTATTGCCTTGCCTCAAGGCCTCCGGGTGATAGGCGGTAGTCTGTTTGATGGCTGTAGCAGTTTGACCGCATTGGCCATCCCCGCCGGTGTGGACAGCATCGGGGGCGGAGCATTCCGAGACTGCTACAGCTTGGCATCCATCACGCTGCCTGTTGGTCTGCGGAACATCGAACAGACTGTTTTCTTCGGCTGTACGGCCCTCATCGAAGTGGAACTCCCCGAAAACGTGGAGAGCATAGGTTGGAGTGCTTTCAGTGGATGCAGTTCCTTGACCTCCATCGAGCTTCCCAACCACATGGATAGCATCTCATATTCTGCATTCGCGGACTGCACCAGCTTGACGTCCATCGAGATTCCCGCCAGCGTAACCTTTATGGCGACAGGCTGCTTCCAAGGATGTACCAGCTTGAAGTCGTTCGTATGGCATGCCAAGGAAGGCAAGTACGACAGAGGTTTAAAGGGTCTGTTCAATGGGCTGACCAGTCTGGAAGAAATCATGGCACCCGCCGAAGCCCTGCAAGGCGATGCCAACACGCCCAACCTGCGCTCGCTCACCATCACTGCGGGCGAAGTGGACGAAGTGGAATTTTCCTCGTACATCAAGCAGTTGCACCACTCGCTCGAAACGGTGGACATGTCCGGCGCATCCAACCGGGAATTAGGCGACGAGGTATTTGCAGGTTGCTATAAGATTAAACAAGTAACATTGCCCGCCTCGCTCGAACGCCTGGGCTACCGCGCCGTGGCCGAATGCGCGGGCATTACCTCCATGACGCTCCCCGCCACCCTCACCGAGATAGGCGACCGGGCGTTTGAAAACTGCTACCTACTGCAAGCACTCGAATGGGGTGGCGAGGGCAGTCGGTTGCGCCGCATCGGCAACCGGGCGTTCTACGGCTGCAACAGCCTGCCGCAGGTGGCCGTCCCCGAAGGAGTGGAGAGCATCGGCGTGGCGGCGTTCATGGGCTGCACGTACATGGAAGACGTGGTGTTGCCTGCCTCGCTGCTCTCCATCGATGACAACGCCTTTGCCGACAACACCCAGATAAAGAGCATGGAGGTACGTGCCACCGTGCCGCCCGCCATCGCCTCGCATACCTTTTATAATATAGGCCGCAGCGTGCCGGTGTACGTGCCCGCTGGGAGCCTGGCGGATTACCGGGCGGCTCTTTACTGGCGAGACCTCAACCTGTAGCCGATGGGTGGTGCA
This sequence comes from uncultured Bacteroidales bacterium, assembly GCA_949297975.1. Classification (GTDB taxonomy): domain Bacteria; phylum Bacteroidota; class Bacteroidia; order Bacteroidales; family Paludibacteraceae; genus QVMH01. The sequence goes on along the minus strand of CASFUX010000239.1, from coordinate 3,584 downwards.
ACGGCTGTGGGGAATGCCTTGGCGGACCGCCTGCTGGTGCGGGGCGGCGAAGTGCTGCTCCCCGCTGGTGTCGGCGAGGTGCAGGTGTATGGCATGGATGGCCGCTGTGTGCTGCGCACTGCGGAAAGCCGCTTCGCCCTCTCCCAGGGTGTCTATATAATAAAGGTAGGAGATGAAGCGTTGAAAATAACCGTGAGGTAGCGGGTCGGGAAGCCTCCCCAAGCCCCTCCAAAGGGTTGGGGATGTCCCCATCCGCCATGTGTAGAGGCGCGGCGTGCCGCGTTTGGCAGCCAATCCATTATTTTAACCGCAGAGAGCGCAAAGGATTAAGTCAACGGCCAGCCGTGCCGTATTAATCCTTTGCGCCCTTTGCGCTCTCTGCGGTTAAATCTTCTTAGCGTTCATTTGCGCAATTCGCGTCATTTGCGTTCCCCCATCCGTGGCCATCCGTCCACTTCGTGCATTCCGTGTGCTTTGAAATCTGCGCCCATCTGCGCCATCTGCGGGAAACAATCTGAAATTTGAAATCTGAAATTTGAAATCTGAAAACTAAACTGCTTACCTTTGCCCCCGTAAAATTAAAAACCATTTGTAAGGTTCAAATTATGATTAAAGCAACATTTCCGGATGGTTCGGTGCGCGAGTATGCTCAAGGCGTTACCGGACTGCAAATTGCAGAGAGCATCAGTCCCCGCCTGGCACAGGAAGTGCTGGCCGTGGGTGTGAACGGTGAAACGCGCGACCTCATGCGCCCCATCGATGAAGACGCGAGCGTCAAGCTCTACAAGTGGGACGACGAGGAGGGCAAGCACGCCTATTGGCACTCGTCGGCACACCTGATGGCCGAAGCCTTGCAGGAGTTGTACCCGGGCATCAAATTCGGCATCGGCCCGGCCATTGAAAACGGCTTCTACTACGACGTGGACCCGGGCGACGGGGTGCAAATCAAGGAAAGCGACCTGCCCGCCATCGAGGCCAGGATGCAGGAGCTGGCCGCCCGCAAAGAGCCTATCGTGCGCAGCGACATCAGCAAGGCCGACGCGTTGAAGATGTTTGCCGACCGGGGCGATGAGTACAAGGTGGAACTTATCAACGACCTGGCCGACGGCACCATCACCCTGTACACGCAGGGGGCGTTCACCGACCTGTGCCGCGGGCCGCACCTGCCCAACACGGGCCTCATCAAGGCCGTGAAGCTCACCAGCGTGGCGGGTGCCTACTGGCGCGGCGATGAAAGCCGCAAGATGCTGACCCGCATCTACGGCATCACCTTCCCGAAGAAGAAGATGCTCGACGAATATCTCGCCCTGCTCGAAGAGGCCAAGAAACGCGACCATCGCCGCATCGGCAAGGAGTTGGAGCTCTTCATGTTCTCCGACACCGTGGGCAAAGGGCTGCCCATGTGGCTGCCGCGCGGCACGGCCTTGCGCCTGCGCCTGGAAGATTTCCTGAAAAAAATCCAACGCCGCTTCGAGTACCAGCAGGTGATGACGCCGCACATCGGCAACAAGCAACTCTACGTCACCTCCGGCCACTACGCAAAATACGGCAAGGACTCGTTCCAGCCCATCCACACGCCCGAGGAAGGCGAAGAATACCTGCTCAAGCCCATGAACTGCCCGCACCACTGCGAGATATACAAGTTCAAGCCCCGTTCGTACAAGGACCTCCCGTTGCGCTTCGCCGAGTTCGGCACGGTGTACCGCTACGAGCAGAGCGGCGAGCTGCACGGGCTGACCCGCGTGCGCAGCTTCACGCAGGACGACGCGCACATCTTCTGCCGCCCCGACCAGTTGAAAGAGGAATTCCTCAAGGTGATGGATATCATTTTTATCATCTTCAAGGCATTGGATTTCGACAACTTCGAAGCGCAAATCTCCCTGCGCGACCCGAATAATAAAGAAAAGTACATCGGTTCGGACGAAAACTGGGAACGCGCCGAACGGGCCATCGTCGAAGCCTGCGAGGAAAAGGGGCTGAAGGCCAAAGTGGTGTTGGGCGAAGCCGCCTTCTACGGGCCGAAGCTCGACTTCATGGTGAAGGATGCCATCGGCCGCCGCTGGCAGCTGGGCACCATCCAGGTGGACTACAACCTGCCCGAACGCTTCGGCCTGGAATACACGGGCGAGGACAACCAGAAACACCGCCCCGTGATGATACACCGCGCCCCCTTCGGCTCCATGGAACGCTTCGTGGCCGTGCTCATCGAGCACACGGCGGGCAAGTTCCCCCTGTGGCTCACGCCCGACCAGGTGGCCGTGCTGCCCATCAGCGAACGGTTCAACGACTACGCCTACCAGGTGGCCAAGCAACTGTTCGGCCAGGACATCCGCGTGACGGTGGACGACCGCAACGAAAAAATTGGCCGCAAGATACGCGACAACGAGCTGAAACGCATTCCCTTCATGCTCATCGTGGGCGAGAAGGAGGCCGAGCATGGCGAAGTGTCCGTACGTCGCCAGGGCGAGGGCGACAAGGGCAGCATGTCCGTAGCCGACTTTGCCAAGCTGGTCAACGACGAAGTAGCGCACATGCTGGAGCAGTATTGATGCCACGGCAGCAGATGCATGCAAAAATCCCCGCTCGGATGTTTCCGGGCGGGGATTTTTGTTTGCCTTGGAGCGGGGCGGGCATTAGCCGCCGTGCCGCTGCGGGTTAATTTTCGGCTTGTTTTTCCGCTTCTACCATTTTCATGGCGAGGTCGAGTATCTGCGTGTCGTCAAGCATTACCAGCCCGCCATCGGGACCCGGCTCGATGTGCAGTCCGGTGCTTTGTCCAGATTGGAAGTGGGTTCCGCCGAAATAATTGCGCACTGTGTCGGTGTCCAGTCCGAGTTCTTCTGCGATTTTGGCCATGCTGCCGTGGGGGAGTGCATCCTTGATTTTGCGCAGCTCATTGAAAGTGATTGTTTTGGTCATGATTCTGTTGAATTATGAGTTAATAATAAATTAGTTCTTCTCAAAAGACGGCATAAACTTAGGTGTTTGTTTCCGACCGACCAAATGTTTTTGTGTTTTTTTACATTTGGAGCGGCCTGCCCCGTTCTTTATTAATATAGGTATAGTCGGTTTGCACGGGTGTGGTTGGACGGCTGCCGTTTGTTTTTGTAACAGAGCGGGCGGGCATTTTGTTCAGAGAAAAATGAAAAGCAAGTGTTAAATAGGAGAAATTTCATGCCTTGAAAGAAATATTTCCGTACCGATGGTAGTGAAGGAGCCGCCCTTTTTGTCCCGGAATTCCCGTATGCCGGGGCCAAAATTCCCTTATACCGGAGGCAAATTTCCCTTGTAAGGGGGCAAAACTTCCGCAATAATGGAAAAAATCCTCCCTTTTTCGTAAAAATTTTCCTTCCCGTATGGTTCGGTGTCACAGCCTTTTGCGCCCGGCGGCATGTTCCGCGGCATGATTTTTTTCGAAAAAACTCGCCCTGTTGTTTGCGGGGACGCGGAAAGTCCTTACCTTTGCACCCGCTTTCCGGAAGGGAGGCGGTTCCTCGCGCGGCGGCGCGGGGCGGAATGAAAAAAAAGAGGGCGGGGCAAAAAAAAGTTTGGCGGTTTCGAGCGAAACCCTTACCTTTGCAGCC
>CASFUX010000238.1 GCA_949297975.1 uncultured Bacteroidales bacterium | reverse complement strand
CCCCTCCCAAGGAGGGGATGTTAGTTACTTTTGTTAGTTATATATATTATATGAATAAGCGAATAGCTCTCTGCCGCATTCAAGGCCAACGGCCTTGTGTTAACTGTTCATTGTTAACTGTTCATTGTTCAAAACCCTCTTTCCTTCTTCAGATAGTCGTAGGCATCCTTCACGGAGCGGAATTTCTCCTCGCCGGCCTTCTTCACGTCCTCGCCCAGGCCGGTGAGTTTGTCGGGATGGTACTTCATGGCCATCTTGCGGTAAGCCTTCTTGATTTCCTCGTCCGTGGCCGAAGGCTCGATGCCGAGGGTCTTGTAAGCCCAATTCGCATCCTGCTGCTTGGTGTGCGGGGCACGCAGCGAGTCGAAGTCTGCCGGACGGATGCCGAAGATGACCGCCACGCGCTGCAACAAAGCCAATTCGGCGGCGTTCACCATGCCGTCGGCATACGCTATCTGGAACAGCAGGTGGAGCAGTTCCAATTTGGAAGAATAATTCATGTAGCGGTTAATTTGCGCCGCCACGCCCGCCACGTCAATGTCCTGCTTGAGCAGGTTTTTGAGGATGCCCAAGGCCTCCAACGCCCCCTGTTCGCCGAAGTTGGCCACGAGGAAACGTTTCACCACGTCCAGCTCCGAACGCTTCGGGCTGCCGTCGGCTTTCATCACGCAGGCGATAAGCACCAACAGGCTCATCTTGAAGTCGCCTTCGGCAGTGCGGTTCGTGCGGTACGTGTGTCCGCCCGCCTGCGGCTGCACCTCGTCGCCGCTGTCGAGCAGCGAGCCGAGCGCGAAGCCCACCAGCGCACCTATCGGTCCGCCCAATACCCAGCCAAGGCCGCCGCCTATCCATTTCGCAAATTTTCCCATCGGTTAGTGAGTAAACGAGTTACGAGCTACCAGTATTTTTATATGATGTGGAATACCATTTGTCCCTGCCTTTCCGCTCGGGCAAGGCCAACGGCCTTGGAGCATTCAGCGTAGGGCAACGCCCTACGGATAAGGCGGCAGGGGATATGTAGAGACAAGGCATGCCTTGTCTCTAAACAAAACCCGATAAACATCATTTATAACACAAATAACAATAACAAAAACATGAAGAAAAACATTGCTTTATGCTTGTTGTCGCTGGCGGTATGTGGCGGCAACGCGTTGGCGGCCTTGCCGGTGGAGAACATCTCGGCATCAGTCGCGTTGAAAGTGCCCGGTAATCCGGCGAAGGAGTATCCCTTGACCTACCAGCAGGCGGTACCGGGTCATTATTATACCTTGGTAAGCGAGGAGGCGGATTTCCCGCTGGGCATCCTGCAGCAGGTGGAAACCGTCGGCACGACCGACCGCATCACCACTACGCTCATGGCGATGGAGGATGTGTATTTCAACTTTTCGCAGCAGGTGCGGAGCGACTTCAACCACGGTGATTGCCAATTTTACCTGCCCGGCTTCTGGTACCGGCACAATTTGCGTTCGCCCAAGGAAGCCCCTTCGTTCCACACGTCGGACAGTTGGATGTTCCGCGAAGATCGCTTGAGCACGCCCCTGACCGGCATTTACGATGAAAAGACGCAGGAATACGTCACGGTGGCGAGGGTGGACGACTTCCAGGGCGATGCCCTCACCACGCACAAGGCGGGCGAAGTCATCGTGTCGGGCTACACATCGGTGGGCTACACGGGATTTGAGAACGTGGACGGACAGGCCGCGCTGGTGTTTGGTTACCCCTATCGCGAAGCACCGCGCACTTACATCCGCAAGCTCACGCTTGACCCGGAAGTCGCCGCTTTCCAATACTTGAAAAAGGGCGAAGGCCTCACGTTGGTGTGGGAGGTGAACCGCAGTAAGGCGGCCGACTTCTCCGAATTTGTCACCCGCGTGTGGGAGTATTCCTACGACCTTTACCGCCCGCAACCGGTGGAGACCCCTTACACACCCGATGTGATGAAGGAGGTGATGAGCAACTATTTCGTGGAAAGCTACGTGGATGAATATCCCTTGCAATATACTTCCGGCGTGCACCTGCGGGTGGACGACTGCGCCCATCGGGGCACTGCCGAGGTAGGCTTCGTGGGGCGTGTGTTGCTTAATGCCTTCAATGCCCTGGAATACGGCGATCAGCAGGGGCGGCAGGACTTGGTGGATCGCAGCCGCGCCACGTTCGACAGCTACCTGGACCACGGCTTTACCCCGTCGGGCTTCTTCCGCGAAGTGGTGTATTATCCGAACAACGATGAGGAAAAGAACCTCAGCATCCGTCGCCAGTCCGAGGGTCTCTACGCCATGCTGTATTACCTGCAATATGAAAAAGGCCAGGGGCGCAAGCATCCCGAATGGGAAAAGCGCGTGAGTACGATGCTCGACCGCATCCTGCTGTTGCAGAAGGAGGACGGCAGTTTCCCCCGCAAGTTCCGCGACGACATGAGCGTGGTGGATGCCAGCGGCGGCAGCACCCCTTCGGCCACTCCCATGCTGGTGTTGGCTTCGAAGTATTTCAAGAATAAAAAATATCTCGAAGCGGCCAAGCGCACGGCGGATTACCTGGAAAGCGAAATCATATCCAAGGCCGATTACTTTTCGTCCACCCTCGATGCCAACTGCGAGGACAAGGAAGCTTCCTACTACGCCACCACCGCCTTGTACCACCTGGCCTTGGCCACCAAGAGCGATGAAAGCCGGCGTTACGCCGACCTGGCGCGGCAGTCGGCCTACTTCTGCCTGTCGTGGTACTACACGTGGGACGTGCCTTTCGCTCCCGGGCAGATGCTGGGTGATGTGGGGTTGAAGACGCGCGGCTGGGGCAACGTGTCGGTGGAAAACAACCACATCGACGTGTACATCTTCGACTTCGCCACCATCCTCGACTGGCTCTCGGCCCGCTACGACGAGCCGCGCTTCGCCGCCTTCGCCCAAGTCATCCGCACCTCCATGTGCCAGCTGCTGCCTTACGAAGGACACCTGTGCGGCGTG
>CASFUX010000237.1 GCA_949297975.1 uncultured Bacteroidales bacterium | reverse complement strand
TGTGTAAAAAGTACCATTTTCATGCCATCCTCGTCATTTCGAGCGCAGCGAGAAATCTCACAGTGGCTTTGGAAGCGTTGTAGAAGGGGATTTCTCCCTACGGTCGAAATGACGGCGGGTTTGTTTCGTGGTTTTCACACAGCCTCCTTGTGGAGGGGGCGGCATCCGTAACCCGTAACTCCCGTAACTTGTAACTATAAATATGATAAGGAAAGAAGACGTGTTCCCCATCGGGACAATCAACAAGCCGCACGGCATCGGCGGCGAGGTGTCGTTCACGTTCACCACCGACGTGTTCGACACGGCCGAGGCGGAGTTTCTCATCTTGGAAATGGACGGCATCCTGGTGCCTTTCTACATCGAGGGCTACCGCTTCCGCAGCGACAACGCCGCCTTGCTCAAGTTGGAGGGCATCGACAACGAGGCGCAGGCTCGCGAATTGGCGGGGCACACCGTGTACCTGCCCACGACTTACCAGGAACACCTGGGCGAGGCGGACGTGACGCTGGACTACTTCGTGGGGTTCACGCTCGTTGACCAACATGCCGGCACGATCGGCTCCATCACCGCCGTGGACGACTCCACGCAGAACGTGCTGTTCCAAGTGGACCGCGACGGCGAGGAATTGCTCGTGCCCGCCAGCGACGACTTCATCACCCGCATCGACCCGGATGAGCGGCGCATTTACGTGCAGCTGCCGGGAGGGCTGGTGTGAGGGGAGGGGACACAGAGTGCACATAGCCGCCCCCATGCGGAGGTGCGCCATGTGTTCCACATCTCGGCAAATACCACTATCTTTGCCCCGCAGAACGAAGAAAACGACAACCCTATGAAACGAGCCATATTCCCCGGGACGTTCGACCCCTTCACCATCGGCCACTACAGCGTGGTGGTGCGGGGGCTGCGCATGTTCGATGAAATCATCGTCGGTATAGGCCGCAACCAGTCGAAAAAGACGCTGTTCTCCGTGGAGAAGCGCATCGACCTGGTGCGGCAGGCCTTCGCCGATGAGCCGCGCGTCAAGGTGATGGAGTACGACTCGCTTACGGTGGACTTCGCCCGCTCGGTCGATGCCAAGTTCATCCTGCGAGGACTTCGCACCGTGAGCGACTTCGAGTATGAACGCACCATTGCCGACACCAATCAGCTTATCGCCGGTATCGAGACGGTCATCCTCTTCACCGAGTCGGCCTACTCGCACGTGTCGTCCACCGTGGCCCGCGACCTCATCTCCTACGGCAAAGACATCACCGAATTCCTCCCGCCGGGAGTGAAGATTAATGATTAACGATTAATGATTAACGATTAATGATTAACGATTAATGATTAACGATTAATGATTAACGATTAGTGATTAGTGATTAGTGATTAGTGATTAACGATTAGTGCCTACCTGCTACTGACTTCCGACTTCTGACTTATAAAGGATATGAAACGATACCTATTAATATTGTCCGCCTTGCTTGGCGCACTGGCCTTGCGGGCGGGGGGCGGAGAAGACCGCACGTTCCGCATCAACAAGAACCTGAACACATTCAACACCATCATGCGCGAGCTGGATTTGTTCTACGTGGACACGCTCGACTACGACAAGCTCACCCGCAACGCCATCGACTACATGCTGCACAACCTCGACCCCTACACCGTGTACATGCCCGAGGAGAACTCTGACGATATCGACATGATGACCAAGGGAGAATACGGCGGCATCGGCTCCATCATCATGAAGAACGGCGACAACGTGTGCATCTCCGAACCTTACGAAGGCATGCCCGCCCAGGTGGCCGGGCTGAAGGCTGGCGATATCATCCTGGAGGTGGATGGCAAAAGCACCAAAGGCAAGACTGTGAGCGACGTGAGTGCCATGCTGCGGGGCACGCCCAGCACCAAGATACACCTGAAAGTGAAACGTCCGGGCGAGAAACGCCCCATCGAAAAGACCTTCCTGCGCGAGAAGATACAGATGCACCCCATCGCCTACTACACCGTGCTGGCCGACAGCACCGGCTACGTGCTGCTGAGCGACTTCACCGACAAGGCCGCCCGCGAACTGAAGGCTGCCGTGAACGACATGGTGGCGCAACACGGCATTACCTCGCTCGTCATCGACCTGCGCAACAACGGCGGCGGGCTGATAGACGAAGCGGTCAAGATACTGGGCTTCTTCGTGCCCAAAGGGACGGAAGTGGTCACTACCCGGGGCAAAGACCGGCAGGCCGAACGCACCTACATGACCCCCACCGAACCGGCCTTCCCCCACATGAAGCTCGCCATACTCGTCAACCGCGCCTCGGCCTCGGCCTCCGAAATCCTGGCGGGAGCCGTGCAGGACCTCGACCGGGGCATTGTGGTAGGCGAACGCACTTTCGGCAAGGGGTTGGTGCAAAACATCCGCCCCGTGGGCTACGGCGGCTACCTCAAGGTGACCACCGCCAAGTACTACATCCCCAGCGGCCGCTGCATCCAGGCCATCGACTACAGCCACCGCAACGACGACGGCAGTGTGGGGCGCGTGCCCGACAGTCTCACCTCGGTGTTCCACACCCGTGCCGGACGGCCTGTGCGCGACGGGGGCGGCATCACGCCCGACACCCTCACCACCGAGGAACGCACCATGAATGTGGCCTACTACATCCTGATGCAGAATCACTACTTCAACTTCGCCACCGACTACGTGCTGACGCACCCCACCATCGCCCCCGCCGGGGAGTTCACCCTGTCCGATGCCGACTTCGAAGCCTTCACCCGCTACCTGCTTGACCGGGATTTCACTTACACCACGCAGACCGAGGACTACTTCGACGACTTGCTCGAAGTGGCCAAGTACGAGGGGTTGGACAAGCAGGCCGCTGCCGAAATCGATGCCCTGAAGGCGAAACTCGTGCCGGACATCGAACAGAACATCCGCGACAACCGCCAGGACATCACCGACCTGCTGAGCATCGAGATACTGAAACGCTACTATTACCAAAAAGGCGAAATCATCTACTCCATGCGCGACGACCACGACCTCGACGTGGCCCTCAGCCTGCTGCACGACGAGGAACAGTATCGGAAGATGTTATTACCCCCAACCCCCTGAAGGGGGCTTTGCATATCCTCTTAACGGCAAGGCTTCATACGCCCATACGTAGAGATGTCACCCCCCGGTGGCATCTCTTTTTTTACCCAATAAAACACCTGCCGCCGATGTTTCAAGTCGGCGACAGGGGAACAAAGGTGTGGCGGTAGCGTGGAGCTATGCTTTGAAGATTTCTATGGAGGGATTAAATGCCTTGAGTTCGGCTATCAAACGCTCCACGTTGCTCGAATTGCCGGAGCACAGGCTGCCATCTTTCATTTTCAAGGTGAAAGGTTGCGGGCGTAAACCACGGCGAGTGCCTTGCCCCACGTATGCGGATGCAATATCGGCCGCCCGCAATTCCTGCTTGCTACGCATGAGGAAACGCCCGTCTGCACTCAATGTGTTTCGCAGCAAGGCGGATAGGATGGCCAGTACGATGACCAGCAAGGTGGTAGAAACGAAGTCCGTCCAATGAACCGGGCCGAAGCCATTCGCCGCCCATTGCAGGGCACACAGTACTACCAATAGGGCGAAGGCGCATACAAGCAGGCCGCCCCGGTGCCATGAGTAATCTTGATACTTGGTTTTCATGTCTTTTGTATATTAAAAGTGAATGATTGAGCAACTGCGGTTAAAGAAGCTTCGATTATTGGGTATGCTTACAAAGTTTAAGCATGGTGCAAATGTAACTATTTGTTTGAAATAAAAGGTGTGGTGGAAGTAAAAACTTTTGCCCAAGCTATAGGAAGCTCTTGCATGGACTATAAGAAAGTCGTGTACGGATGCGGGGAAACTTATCGTCTCACAGCCGTGATACAGGTGTCTCACAGCCGTGATACAGGTGTCTCACAGCTGTGGAACAGGTGTCTCACGGCTGTGAGACGATAACTTTATGCAGGCGAATACGGAACATTGTGCTGGGAAAAACATGACTTGTTGGTAGTTATTGCATTTGTTTCTCGCTTTGTGCGGTTCTTGCGTCAAGAGTAAGCTGGGGTGGATTGTGCCATTCATATAATAATGCTACCTTTGGCGCGTTATTCACATTGTTAACAACATTTACATTTCACATGCGTGTATTCCTGTTGACGTTCTGCCTGTGCGTGGTGGGCATGGCCGGGCTGCGGGCGGAGCAGTACACCGTGAGCGGGTACGTGAGCGACCGGGCCACGGGTGAGTCGCTCATCAGCGCGTCGGTGTTCGACCTGGCATCGGGCAAGGGGATGGTGACCAACCCGTATGGCTTCTATTCGCTCACGTTGCCCGGGGGCACGGTGCGGCTGCGCTATTCCTACGTGGGTTATGCGCCGCAGGTGGTGGAGTTGCGGCTCGACCGCGACACGGTGCTCAACGTGAGCCTGGACGAGGACAACCTGTTGCAGGAGGTCACCGTGACGGGCCACAACGCCGACCTGGGCTTGCAGGGGGCGCAGATGAGCGCGGTGGAGGTGCCGGTGGCGCAGCTGAAGGCGGTGCCCGCCCTGCTGGGCGAGACGGACGTGGTGAAGGCTCTCCAGCTGATGCCGGGCGTGCAGGAAGGCACGGAAGGCTCGGCGGGCTTCTACGTGCGGGGCGGCGGGCCCGATGAGAACCTTTTCCTGCTCGACGGCGTGCCGGTGTACAACATCAACCACCTGGGGGGCTTCTTCTCGGTGTTCAACGGCGACGCGGTGAAGAACGTGACGTTGTACAAGGGCGGCTTCCCGGCGCGGTTCGGCGGGCGGCTGTCGTCCGTGCTCGACGTGCGCATGAAGGACGGCAACAACCAGCGGCTGGCGGGCAGCGTGTCCGTGGGGCTTATCTCGGCCAAGCTCAACCTGGAGGGGCCGCTGTTCTCGCCCAACACCACGTTCAACATCTCGGCGCGGCGCACCTACTTCGACGTGCTGGCGCAGCCCGTGCTGTGGGTGATGAAGAAGCAGGAGGACTACGACCGCCTCTCGGCAGGCTATTATTTCTACGACCTCAACGCCAAGGTGAGCCACCGCTTCTCGGACCGCGACCGCCTGTATCTGAGCTTCTACATGGGCGACGACGCGGTGTACACCCGCATGAAGGACGAGTGGGGCTCGTCCACGGACGAGATGCGCGTGGATTGGGGATGGGGCAACCTGGTGGGGGCGTTGCGCTGGAACCACGTGTTCGGCAACAAGCTCTTCATGAACGCCACGGCTACTTACACGCAATACCGCTTCAACATGGACAACCGCTACCGGGAGGAGTCGCCCGGGAGCGGCTACCTCTACGAGGCCTCGGCGGGCTACCGCTCGGGCATACACGACTGGACGGCCAAGGCGGACTTCGACTACGCCCTGGCCTCGTCGCATAACCTGAAGTTCGGCGCGGGCTACACGGCGCACCTCTTCCGCCCCGGCGTGTCGGCGGCGCGGATGGAGGAAAACGCGGGCGACGGCTTGCCGGGCGACCGCCTGGAGACGGAGACGGGCGATGAGAACGTGTTCGCCCACGAGGTGTTTGCCTATGCGGAGGATAACTTCTCCATCGGCCGCCTGCTCAAGGCCAACGCCGGGCTGCACTATTCGGCCTTCGTGGTGCAGGGCAAGTTGTACCACAGCCTGCAACCCCGCCTCAGCGCCCGCCTGCTCATCACGGACGACCTGTCGTTCAAAGCCGGGTATGCCTACATGAACCAGTATGTGCACATGCTGTCGAACAACGGCATCAACCTGCCCACCGACCTGTGGGTGCCCGTGACGCGCCGCATCGAGCCGATGAAGGCGCACCAGGTGTCGGCAGGCTTCTTCTACAACCTGCTCGACCTGCTCGACCTGTCGGTGGAGGCGTATTACAAGCCGATGGACAACCTGATAGAATACAAGGACGGGGCTTCGTTCCTCGCTACCGGCACGGGCTGGGAAGACAAGGTGAGCGTGGGGCGCGGATGGGCCTACGGCGTGGAGCTGCTCGTGCAAAAGTCGGTGGGTAACACCACGGGCTGGGTGGGCTACACGTGGTCGAAGTCCGACCGCCTCTTCGACCGCCCGGGGCAGGAACTGAACTTCGGGCGCGTCTTTCCCGCCAAGTATGACCGCCGGCACGATGTGAGCGTGGTGGTGTCGCACAAGTTCAGCGAGCGGTTCGACATCTCCGGCACGTGGGTGTTCAGCACCGGCAACGCCGCCACCCTCAACATGCAGACCTACGACCCGTTGCCCGGCTTCGTGGACGATAACGGCGAAATAGGCTACGAAAGCGACGTGCCTTACATCGCGCAGCGCAACAACTTCCGCTACCCGGCCTACCACCGCCTGGACCTGGGGGTGAACTTCCACAAGAAGAAGAAACGCGGCACCCGCACCTGGAACATCAGCGTGTACAACGCCTACAACAGCATGAACCCTTTCCTCATTTACCCGGACACCGACCAGCAGGGCCGCCCGGTGCTGACGAAACTCACGCTGTTCCCCATCATCCCCTCGGTGAGCTATACGTTTAAGTGGTGAGAGGTAAGTGGTGAGAGGTAAGAGGTGAGAGGCAAGCATCCAAGGCCAACGGCCTTGTGGCGTTCAGCGTAGGGCAACGCCCTACGGGAGGAATGGAAATCGTTAATCACTAATCACTAATCACTAATCACTAATCGTTAATCGCTAATCGTTAATCGTTGTTTATCGTGTCAAAGAAATCATTATTTGCAATCCTTATATTCGCCCTGCTTTGCACGGGGTGCGAGAACACGTTGTCCCTGCCCGACGAGTACATGCAGCCGCTCTTGGTGATGAACGGGCTGTTCACGCCCGACTCCCTGCTTGAGGTGCAGCTCACCCGCAGCCGGAGCATCAACGAAGTGCCGGAAAGCACCCTGCCGCCCGGCTATTATGGCTCGCCTGTCAACCCCGGCAAATATCCGCCTGTGGAGGATGCCGAGGTGCGCCTCTACGTGGACGACGTGCTGCGCGAGACCTTGCCGCACGTGGGCAACGGGGTGTACCGCAGTGCCTCGTTCCGCCCTGCGGAGGGGCAGCGCATCCGCGTGGAAGCGGAGAACGCGGCCTTGGGCAGCGTGAGCGGCGGGACCGCCCTGCCCCGCACCGTGCCGATTGATTCGGTGACGTTTGGCAACATGAGTTTGGCTTATTCGTATAACATTCAGACTGAATGCTCTGCTGACGGTTGCGTGGACGACACGGTGGGCTACTCCATCGACTATGAATACGACCTGCGCATCCGCTTCACCGATCCTGCCGGTGAGCAGAACTACTACTGCCTGCAAGTGGAGCGTGAGGAGTATGAAGATTATTGGGTGAAGGAGCATTTCGACCTCGCACCCGTGTTCGACCCCGGCAGCGAGGCTTTGGACGAGTTCGTCGACGTGGGCAATGCCGACTACTACTACAACCAGTTCGATGACGAGTTGTTCGATGGCAAGGCGTTTACCATCGCCCTGCCCATGTACTTGTCGGGCAATTATGTGGACTTGACCGCCGACACCCCGGGCATCCCCTCCGAGCCGCCTGTGCGCAGGCTGCGCATCACCCTGCAAAGCATCTCGCGCGACTATTACCTGTACTTGAAAACGATGGGGCAACTCGTGGGCAGCAGCCTGCTGAACGACCTCTTTGCCGAGCCGGTGCAGGTGTATAATAATATTGAAGGGGGCATCGGCATCGTGGGCGGATGCCGGGCATCCACGGCGGAAGTGACGGTGGAGGCGGCGGAGTAGGGGACGTTCCTGTGGCAAATGCCTGTCCTTACCGCGTTGCCTGCATGTGCCACATTCGGTGTCCGGCGAAGCCCCTGGCTTCTATCCGCATGAAGCCGAGCGAATGGTACAGGCGTTCCGCGTTCGGGTTTTCCACATCCACCAGCAGCCCTGCCCGGTCGTGTCCCAGGGCAAACGCCCGGTCGCGCAACTCCGTGAGCAGCCGTCTGCCAATGCCGAGGTTGCGGTATTCGGGCAGTACGCCTACGGAGTCCAGGTAGTATTCGCCAGGGGCGGTCTCGTTCTCCACATGGGGGAACGTCCGCCCCGTGCGTTCCTCGATCAGGCGTAGGGTGGGGCGGCGCAGTTCGTCCAGCCGGGCACCATCGTAGCCCACGATTGCTCCGGCGGCCTTCCCGTCCACTTCGGCCACCAGCGCGTTGCGGTAGCTGTATTGCGTGTCTTTCCGGCGGGCCAATTCCTCCAATACGGCTTGGTAATGCTCGCCGCAGTACATCTTCATGGAAGCCTCGCCGAGTGCCATGGTCAAGGCGGCGGCTATGATGGCGGCGTCGTCCGGCGTGGCGGGGCGGATGTTGATAAGTCTTGTTTCCATTTGCTTTTGTGGTTGGTTATCGCCTTTTGTCGTAGGGCGTTGCCATTGGCTATGCTTGCAACTTGTTTACTTGTTTACTTGTTTACTTATTTATTTGTTTACTCGTTCACTCGTTCACTCGTTCACTCGTTCACTCTTCCATTCTTCGCGGGTGAGCCGCATGAAATGCTCGGTGCGCACGTCGCCGAGGGGCGAGGTTTTGCCTGTTTCCGTGTGGTGGGGGCGGAATCCGCATTTCTCCATCACGCGGCGCGACTGCGTGTTGCTGTCGTAGTACCCGCACCACACGGCGGTCAGCCCCAGGTCGTCGAAGCACCGTGCCAACAGGCGGTGCACGGCTTCAGGTATCAGCCCCCGTCCCCAGTAGGGCACGCCTATCCAATAACCTATTTCCCCTTCACCTTCCTGCATTTCTGCGCTATGCGTGCCATCGCCCAGCATGATGCCCGCGCTGCCCACGGGTTCGCCAGTCTCTTTCAGCACAACGGCATAGGTTTCCGGGGCGGCAAAGACGGTGCGGATGATGTGCAGGCTGTCCTCCACCGAGGTGTGGGGCGGCCAGCCCGCGATGGGGCCGATGGCCGGGTCTTGGGCGTAACGGTACAAGGCTTCCGCGTCCGACTCCTGCCACGGGCGGAGGATGAGGCGGTCGGTAGTCAAGGTGTTCTGTTCCATTATTCTGGTCATTCCATTCTACCGTATTTCATTTCTTCTCCCTGCGAGTCGTATTGCTTGCGTTTGCCCGTGGGTGGTGTGGCGAGTGTGATGCGAACCACCGCCGTGCGGTGCAGGCTGCGATGGACGGCCTCCTCGAAAGCGTCCATATGCCGGGGCAGGAAGCGTGTGCTGATGATGCGCAGGGCTTGTACCTTCTCCATCTCGTCGGTTATAACCTCTGCCCGTCCGAAAGCGATGGCCGAGCGGTATTGCAGGGTAAAAGAACTGTCTTTCGGACCTACGGTGGGAACGCACTTGGTCACAGCCGACAAGCACACGTCGGGATGGGCGGCGATGGCATCGAGCTTGTCGCCTTCGGTGGCGCAGTGGAAGTACCATACTTGTCCGTCATTCGAGGCCAGTGACAAGGGCACGCCGTATGCAGTGCCGTCAGCCCGGGTAAAACTCACGGTGATATAGGGAGCTTTGCGCATCACCTCCAAAGCCCATTCGGCGGGCATTTCTCTGCTTTTTTTTCTCATATCTTGTCTGTTTTATTTTGTCTTATTTCTCTGCGAGCATCTTTCTTATTTCTACTATCTTAGTATTTCTGTGGCTTATCATTTTATTTGTCGTGATGACGGGCGACAGCAGCGTTGTGACCACGACCAGCAGCCACAAGTTGCCCGTGAGCGGGTTGTAGGCCGCGAGGAGTTCGGCCAGGGTGCTGCCGCTTGCCAGCCCGCCCGCCGTTTCGAAGGCGATGGTGGCCAATGCCCAGCCCGTCCCTATCCGCCAGCCGTCCCGCGAGGCGCAGCCCCGCACTACTCGGGGAAGCAGCCACCACGTTATCAGAAAAATGCAGGCACTTAGCACGATGCCGCTTGCGGGCAACGCCCATTCCGTGCCGAGCGTCCGCACCAGGACATGTTCCCGCAGTCCCCCGTTGAGGATGGCCACGAGGATGAAGCACAGCCAGACGAGGAAGGATTTCAGTACGTTCATATTTTTTTCTCTATTACGTAGTTCGTCAGGTACAGCCGGTTGGCCTTCGCCTGTTGCTCCTGCACCACTTGGTAGCCCCGCTTCTCGAAGAAAGGCCGCGCGGTGATGGTTTTCTCGCTCATGTATGATGTGGATGATTGTGATTGCAAGGGACAAAGATAGCGAAAAGTCGAGGGCAAAGCAATCAAGCCCGCTTGAAATTGCTTTGCCGGAACCATCCTCAAAGCTTGGCACACCCCGTGTCAAAGCTTGGCACGCACTCTCCCAAAGCCAGGGAGACCCTCTCCCAAAGCTTGGGAGACACTCTTCCAAAGCCAGGGAGACCCTCTTCCAAAGCTTGGGAGGTCCTCTCCCAAAGTAAGGAATAGCATGTTCCTTCCTTTGAAAGGCGGGAGGCCACAGGCGGGCGGGCATCCCGCATACAGTATCTGCCCTGCCGTGCCAAGCACCGGAGGGCCGCCGCGCCCATAAGAAGTGCAACTGCCTTCCTACGTCCTTGGAGCCTAGCGGAAAGGGCGGAGGAAGAGGTAACCGGAGAGTCATTCAGCAATACAAAAAAATAAAAGGGGAAGCCTCAGCTTCCCCCAAGATCAATTAACTTTGTATTACTATGTATCATCAATTGACCCGCGAGTAAGATACGTAATCTATCTGGGATTACAAGAAGAAAAAAGCTGTAAAGCCATTGCTCGGCAAGTAGAAGTCCATCCCTCAATTGTAGGGAGGGAGATAAAACGCAACTCAACCTGCTTGGGACGTTACAGCTGACGTATGGCACAGGAAAACGCCGATATTCGCAAGGAGCGTATGCCGGGGAACGGGAAAATTGACAGCAATATCCAGAAAGAGGCCCTGCGTTTCTTAAAGACTGAGGACTGGTCTCCCGGACAAATCTCCGGTTACCTTTCCTTGAAATCAATGCACACATCCCATGAAACGATATATAAAAGGATAAGGAGCGATGAGAGTGGAGAACTCCGCAGCCATTGCCGGAACAAACTGAAATACAGATGCCATGCCAAGGTCATCAGGAAAACCAAGGTGCGCAATATCCCGGACAGGACAAGCATACACGGAGACCTCTGCAAAATCTTGCTTGATTTTCGGTCCGATAGAGATCAAGCTAAAGAAGAGCCTTAAAAGGCATAAATCCGTGGAAAATGCGGTTTGCCAGAGCTTCCCTTACCCATGTTTTTCCCTTATCTGATGCGATTGGACACAATAATCCCCGGCGTTCGGTACAAGTTGTGGGCGATAGCCTCCATGATGTGCTGTGCGTGCGTCTTGGCCAGCCCCACATATCTTGCCACCCCG
>CASFUX010000236.1 GCA_949297975.1 uncultured Bacteroidales bacterium | reverse complement strand
CTTGAACATGGGGCTGATGAGCACGCCCCCCACCGGGAAGCCGTTGCCCATGCCCTTGGCCACGGTGATGAGGTCGGGGCGGATGCCGGCGTACTGGTGGGCGAAGAACCGCCCGCTGCGCCCGTAGCCGGACTGGATTTCGTCGAGTATCAACACCGTGCCCGTCTGCTTGCAGATCTCGGACAGCTGTTGCAGGAAGTCAACGCGGGACACTTGGATGCCGCCTACCCCTTGTATGCCCTCGATGATGACAGCGCACACGTCGCAAGGGCGCAGGGCTTCGTGCACCGCGTCGATGTCGTTCAGGGGCAGGAACTGCACGTCAAATCCCTCATTGAGCGGGGCAACGATTTTCGGGTTGTCAGTCACGCGCACGGCGGCCGAGGTGCGTCCGTGGAAACTCTTACCGAAGGCCGCCACCTTGCGCCGCCCGGTGTGGAACGAGGCCAGCTTCAAGGCATTTTCATTGGCCTCCGCACCCGAATTGATCATGAACAGCGAATAGTCTTCGTAACCCGACAGCGCACCCAGTTTTTCAGCTACCTCGGCCTGCAAACTGTTCACTACCGAATTGGAATAAAAGCCCAGCCGCTCCACCTGCCGCTCCAGGCCCTGCACATAGCGGGGATGCGTGTGACCGATGGAGATGACGGCATGTCCGCCATAAAGATCCAGATACTCCGTACCGTGGCTGTCGTACACCCGGCAACCTTTCCCCCGCACAATCTCGATGTCGAACAGGGGATACACATCAAAGAGGTTCATCTTGCTTTATTTACGATTTGACGATTGACTATTTACGAATTGCAAAAGTAGTCCATATCCTTGGAACGGGCAAAGGCATTGACCGCTTCCTACATCACTTTCCAATATCCACTTTTGTTGCTCCCGTGCCGATGGATGATATCAGCGTTGCGCAACAAGGCGATGTGTTTTCTGACCATCCTGTCTGAAATTCCCATGCGGTTTCCGATTTCGATGGCTATAACCTGCGGATTTTCCATAATCTGCGCAAGGACATCCCATGTCGTGTCGGAAAACTCAGGATGGAGTAACTTCAGTTTATCAGGAACTTTATCAGGAACTTTATCAGGAACATCTGCCATCAGTGGTTCGCCTTGGTACTTTTTCAGCGCATTCAGGATTTCATTCAACATAAAATCAATAAACGGACCGCTGTCTGCCTGTTGCGTACTTTTTTCTATTGCCTCATAATATAATTGTTGGTTGGCATATACCAGATTTTCAATCGGAAGATGCTCAAACACCGGGTTAAGCCGTCCCAATATGAGAGACTGCCACAGCCGCCCCATCCGCCCGTTCCCATCACTGAACGGATGGATGAACTCAAATTCATAATGAAAAACGCAACTACGGATAAGAAGATGGTCGGGAGCATGTTTCAGCCACTGGAACAAATCTTCCATAAGTCCAGGCACGCGCATGGGCGGGGGAGCAAGGTGAACGCATCTGTCGCCTTCAAATACGCCGACTCCACTGCTGCGGAAACATCCCGGTTTATCCACCAAGGCCTCCATCATCACCCCGTGTGCCTTCAGAAGGTCTTGCATGTCAAACGGATTTAACGATGAATACAATTCGTAAGTCCGTATGGCATTCTTGACTTCCTGTATTTCCCTGAGCGGTGCCACCACATGCTTCCCTTCCAATATGTCATATACCTGGCTTTCCAACAGCCTATTACCCTCTATGGCAAGCGAACTGTGGATTGTCCTGATTTTATTGACTTTCCGCAAGCGCAATCCATCCGCCTGCTCCAGACGGATGGCATACCGTTCTATTTGTGCCGATATTTCGGCAACAAGGCTGATTGCCCGCGAACTCACGTTAAACGGCGGGACGTACCCGGGATACTTTTCCTCGCTCATACCTCCTCCAATAATGAATATTTACCCCCGTTGGACTCACCTCATAACTTGTCACTTGCCCACTACCCCTGCCCAATCATCCAGCCCAAATACACCCCGTACAGCACGAGGAAGAGCAACCCTTCCCAACGTTTTATCTCGTGCTGCCTGTTGGTGGACACGAAGAGGCACACCAGCAAGCCGCCCAGAGCGGTGATGGCCAGGTCGGGCATGATGTTGCCGTAAGCGGGCAAGGGGCGTATCAAGGAGCTGATGCCCAGGATGAAGAACACGTTGAATATGTTCGACCCGATGACGTTGCCCAACGCGATGTCCGAATTTTTCTTGAACGCGGCCACCACCGACGTGGCCAGCTCGGGCAGCGAAGTGCCCAAAGCGACGATGGTCAGCCCGATGACCGCCTGGCTGATGCCCCACGACTCGGCAATGCAGGTGGCACTGTCCACTATGACCCGTCCGCCCACCACGAGCAACGCCAGCCCAGCCACAATGAGCAGGATGGAAATCCACGTGCGGTGCCGGGGCTGCGTGTCGGCATCGGCAGGCTCGGTCTCGGGCACCTCGCGCAACGTCCTCACCTTGCGCAGGGTGGCATACATGAACAACCCGAACACCGCCAGCAGCACCAGTCCGCCCACCCACGACAGGCGGTTGTGCGGCGAGCACCACACCAACAGCATGAGCAGCACCGGCCCGGCGGTAGCCAGCGGGATGTCGAACCGCCGCGAAGCCGCCTGCGACGCGATGGGGTACACCAAGGCCGTGGCACCCAGGATGACGTAGGTGTTAATCATGTTGCTGCCGATGATGTTGGTCAGCGCGATGTCCGTGGTATCCGGACTGAGGGCGGCGACGAGGTTCACCACCAGCTCGGGAGCCGATGTGCCGAAAGCCACGATGGTCAGCCCGATGACGATGTTGGGAATGCGGAAGCGGCGGGCAACCCCCACCGCACCGTCCACCAGCCAGTTCGCCCCCACGATGAGCACCACGAAGCCGATGACAATCAAAATGAAATCCATCATAAAAACACCTCCCCAAGCCTCTCCCGAAGAGGGGTTGTCCATTCGTTTCGTTTGTAAAGGTACAACATTCCACCCTCCCACGGAAGCATGCCAACAAGTGGATGGAACGGCTTCAGTTTAAAATTCCCGCAAAGCCATTGTCTTTGCACTAATCACTAATCGTTAATCGCTAACCACTAATTATAGTATTCCTCGTCCAACGCTTCGACCACGTTGACAATGTAGTCGCCCATCTTTTCGCACTCGTTGATCAAGTCCATGTAGGTAATGCTTGCCTGGTAGTCGTATTTCTGTTCCTTCACGTCGTTCAAGTTTTGCGACTTGAGCTGATTGCGGAAATTGTTGATTTCATTTTCGATGTTTTCCGAACGGTTGAATTCTTCCGAATGCGGTTCCTGCTGCTCAGCCATCAGCTGTTTCTTCATCGAAGCAAGGGCTTCCTCCATGAGGTTGAACATCAGTTGCACGTTGTCGTCCATTTCCTTCGTGTAACCCGCCTTGTCGTCACGCTTGCGCATGATGATGCGCGCCAGGTTGAAGCAGCTGTCGCCCACGCTCTCTATCTCGGACACCACGCGCAGCATGGCTTGCAGGCGGTGCTTGCCGTTCTCGCTCAAGCGTCCCTCGGCCACCTTGGTGAGGTATCCGGCTATCTCCACCTCCATGCGGTCGCTGATGTTCTCATACTTCTCAATGCGGCTGAACAGCTTCACGAACTCGTTCTCGTTCGTCTCCCTGTACAAGTCGCGCACCAGGTGGAACATGCGTTCCGTGCGTTCGCTGTACACCACGATT
>CASFUX010000235.1 GCA_949297975.1 uncultured Bacteroidales bacterium | reverse complement strand
GGTCTCGGGGTTGTAGTTGATCATCACGGCTCTATAACACGAAGCTCCGGCCCCCCTCAATCCCCCCTGAGGGGGGACTTTACCACTCACTACAGCCCCATCAACTCCCCCCGAGGGGGAGCTTACATTACCCATGGCAGATGGGAAAGTCCCCCCTCGGGGGGGAGTGAGGGGGGCTTGGTCTTGCTGGGTTATGCTTTTTATCGTTTTTAGGGCTTGTACGCCGCACCAGTCGAACTCCACGGAGGAGCCGATGCGGTACGCCCCGCTGCCGAGCACGACGATGGTGCGCTGGTCGTGCTCGGGTTGCACGTCGTGTTCCGTGCCGCCGTAGGTGAGGTACAGGTAATTGGTGTGCGCGGGGTACTCGGCGGCGAGGGTGTCTATCTGCTTGACGACGGGCACGATGCCCCTTGCCTGCCTATGGAGGCGCACGGCGAGGCTGCCCTGCTCGATGTCGCCCTCCTGCTCCAGGCCCACGGCGCGGGCTATCTGGAAGTCGGAGAAGCCCTGGCGTTTGGCCTTATATAACAATGTATCGGGCAGGTCGGGCAGCTGCCGGTGGTTCGCCCCCCATGCATGTAACTCCCTGGAGGTATGCATGATGTTCATCAACTTGTCCAGAAACCAGCGGTCTATCTGGGTCAAGGCGTGCACCTGGTCCACCGTGTACCCGGCGCGGAAGGCTTTGGATATGACGAAGATGCGGTTGTCCGTAGGTTCGCTCAGGGCCTTGTCTATGTCGGGGATGATGAGTTCGCGGTTTTCGGTGAAGCCGTGCATGCCCTGCCCTATCATGCGCAGCCCCTTCTGGATGGCCTCCTCGAAGGTACGGCCGATGGCCATGACCTCGCCCACCGACTTCATCGATGAGCCGAGCTCGCGCTGCACGCCGTGGAACTTGCCCAAATCCCATCGGGGGATTTTGCACACCACATAGTCGAGGGCGGGCTCGAAGAAGGCGGAGGTGGTCTTCGTCACGCTGTTCTTTAATTCAAATAAACCGTAGCCGAGGCCCAACTTGGCCGCCACGAAGGCGAGGGGGTAGCCCGTGGCCTTCGATGCCAGTGCCGACGAGCGGCTGAGGCGGGCGTTGACTTCGATGACGCGGTAATCCTCGCTCTGGGGGTCGTAGGCGTATTGCACGTTGCACTCGCCCACGATGCCGACGTGCCGCACGATGCTGATGGCCAGCGCGCGCAGCCGGTGGTAGTCCGCGTTCGAAAGGGTCTGGCTGGGGGCGATGACGATGCTCTCGCCCGTGTGGATGCCCAGCGGGTCGGAGTTCTCCATGTTGCACACCGTGATGCAGTTGTCGTACCGGTCGCGCACCACTTCGTATTCCACCTCCTTCCAGCCCCGCAGGCTCTTTTCCACCAGCACCTGCGGGGCGAAGGCGAAGGCCTTCTCCACCAGCGCGTCCAGCTGCTGCTCGTTGTCGCAGAAGCCGCTGCCTAGCCCGCCCAGCGCATAGGCGGCACGGACGATGACGGGGTAGCCTACCTCGCGTGCCGCCCGCCGCGCATCGTCGGCATTGTCCACCGCCTGGCTGCGGATGGTCTTCACGCCTATCTCATCGAGGCGTTGCACGAACCGTTCGCGGTCCTCCGTGTCGATGATGGCCTGCACGGGCGTACCCAGCACCTGCACGCCGTACCGTTCGAGCACGCCCGACCGATACAGCTCCACGCCGCAGTTGAGCGCGGTCTGCCCGCCGAAGGCCAGCATGATGCCGTCGGGCCGTTCCCGTTCGATGACCTTCTCCACAAAGTAGGGGGTGACCGGCAAGAAGTAAATCTGATCGGCCACCCCCTCGGATGTCTGCACCGTGGCGATATTGGGGTTGATGAGCACGGTGCCGATGCCCTCCTCCCTTAATGCCTTCAAGGCCTGCGAGCCGGAGTAGTCGAACTCGCCCGCCTCGCCAATCTTCAACGCGCCCGAACCGAGCAGCAGGACTTTCTTGATGGGATGTGTCATAGTCGTTTCTTATTTTGAGTAAACGAGTGGACAAGTGGACGAGTACACAAGTTGACGAGTAGGCGAGTGAAGAGTGGACAGGTGCACTCGTGTACTTGTTTACTAATGTACTCGTTTACTTGTTTACTGGTGTACTTGTCAACTCGTTTACTTGTTTACTTGCCTAACATGCTTACGAATTTGTCAAACAGATATTCCGTGTCCGTGGGACCGCTGGCGGCCTCGGGATGGAACTGCGCGGAGAACCACGGGTTGCGCCGGTGGCGGATGCCCTCGTTCGATCCGTCGTTCATGTTGACGAACAGGGGCTCCCAGTCCGCCCCCAGCGTATTGTTGTCCACCGCGTAGCCGTGGTTCTGGCTGGTGACGAAGCACCGCTGCGTGCCCACCTGGCGCACCGGTTGGTTGTGGCTGCGGTGGCCGTATTTCAACTTGTAGATAGCCGCCCCGCCCGCCTTTGCCAGCAGCTGGTTGCCCATGCATATGCCGAAGATGGGCAGCGTCTCGCACTCCATCGCCCGGCGGATGTGCGCCACAGCGGCCTCGCAGGTATCGGGATCGCCCGGCCCGTTGCTGATGAAGAGGCCGTCCATCTCCAAGCCGTTGAAGTCATAGTCCCAAGGCACGCGGATAACCTCCACGCCCCTTTTAATCAAACACCTGAGGATGTTGGCCTTCACGCCGCAGTCCAACAGCACCACGCGCTTCCCGGCCCCTTCGTTGTAGCGGATAACCTCCTTGCAAGACACCCTGTCCACGTAGTTCACCCCCTCGTACCGGGCAGTGGGGACGTTGGCGGGGTCGTCGTCGAAGACTATCTTGCCCATCATCACGCCATGCTCGCGCAACACCTTGGTCAACGCCCGCGTGTCGATGCCCGTGATGCCGGGCACGTGCTCGCGCCGCAGCCAGTCGCCTAAGCTCTCCACCGCGTTCCAATGGCTGAAATGCTCGCTGTAGTCGGCCACGATGATGGCCTCGGCATGGATGCGGTCGCTCTCCATGAAGTCGGGGATGCCGCTCGCCCCCCGGGTGAAGGGCGGCACACCGTAGTTGCCCACCAGCGGGTAGGTCAGCGTCATCAGCTGCCCGGCATACGAGGGGTCGGTCAGGCTCTCCGGGTAGCCTGTCATGGCAGTGTTGAACACCACCTCGCCCGCCACGGGCTTCTCATAACCGAACGACTGGCCGTGAAACTGCGTGCCGTCGTCGAGTATCAAGGTAACGTTTCTCATTCTTTATCGGGTTCGTTATTGTTTTTCCTTATCCTCTTCCTTCAGTATTGATACACCCGTTCCACATACTCCATGAAGGCCTGGTTGAGCATCTTCACCCCGCCGGGCGTGGGATAGTCGCCACTGAAGTACCAATCTCCCGCGTGGCCGGGGCAAGCCTGATGCAGGCCTTCGAGAGGCTGATACACGATTTGCACCTCGGCGCGGGTGCCTTCGGGAGTGAGCAGTTCAGCCATCTTGGCGGATATCTCCTCATCGGTGAAAGGGGCGTAGATGCCCTTCACGTAGTTCACCATCTGCTCCTTGGGCAGGGCGGCCTGCTCCCGGCACTTGCGGTAAACCTGCTCGATGACGGACTGCATCCCGCGCTCCTTGAGCAGCTCGATGGCAGCACGAAAGGCGATGAACTCGCTCATACGCGACATGTCGATACCGTAGTAGTCCGGGTAACGCACCTGGGGCGAGGAGGAGACGATGACTATCTTCTTCGGCCCCAGGCGGTCGAGGATGCCGATGATGCTTTGCCGCAGCGTGGTGCCGCGCACGATGCTGTCGTCGATGATGACCAGGTTGTCCACGCCCGGCACGAGGCTGCCGTAGGTGATGTCGTACACGTGGGCGGCCAGGTCGTTGCGCGTGTTGCCCTCGGCAATGAAGGTGCGCAACTTGATATCCTTGATAGCCACCTTCTCACTGCGGATGCGGCGGGAGAGGATGTGCTCCAGTTCCTCGTGCGTGGGGGCATGGTCCAGGGAGGCAATCTGCCGCGCTTTCAAGTCGTTGAGGTATTCGTCCAGACCTTGGAGCATCCCGTAGAAAGCCACCTCGGCGGTGTTGGGGATGAAAGAGAATACCGTATGGTCAATGTCATGACCGATGGCGCGGAGGATGCTGGGCACCAGCTCGCGACCGAGCTGCTTCCGTTCCTGGTAGATGTCCGCATCGCTCCCTCGGCTGAAGTAAATGCGCTCGAAGGAGCAGGGCTTCGGCGTGTGGGGCGGGTTGACGGGGCTGATACGCATTCGCCCGTCCTTGCCGATGATGACCGCCTGCCCGGGCTGCATCTCGTGGATGGATTCCAAGGGCACATTGAATACCGTCTGTATCACCGGGCGTTCGCTGGCCAGCACGGCCACCTCATCGTCCTGGTACCAGAAGGCGGTGCGGATGCCCCACGGGTCGCGGATGGCAAAGGACTCGCCGCTGCCCGTCAGCCCGCAGATGACGTAGCCGCCATCCCACTCCCGGCTCGATGTGCGCAGCACATTGACCAACTCGATATGGTCTTCTATGTAACGGGTGATGTCCATGCCGGTCAGCCCATCGGCCTCGGCGATACGGAAAAGGCGTTCCACCTCGCGGTCCAGGCGATGACCCACTTGCTCCAGCATGATGTAGGTGTCGGCATACTTGCGCGGGTGCTGCCCCGTGGCGGTGATGCGGGCGAATATCTCGTCCACGTTGGTCAGGTTGAAGTTGCCGCACAGGGCGAGGTTTTTCGCCCGCCAGTTGTTGCGGCGCAGGAAGGGGTGCACGTAGGAAAGTCCCGACTTGCCCGTGGTGCTGTAGCGCAGATGCCCCATGTACACCTCGCCCGCAAAGGGGAGGCACTTCTTAGCAAAGTCGGCATCGTGAAGCTGCTCCGGCGTCAGGTCGCGGAAGTGGGCATGCACCGTGTCGAATATCTCGGTGATGGCTCCCGAACCCAAGGCCCGTTCGCGGAACATGTACTCCTCGCCCGCGTCGGCCTCCAACTTCACGCAAGC
Organism: uncultured Bacteroidales bacterium; assembly: GCA_949297975.1. Classification (GTDB taxonomy): domain Bacteria; phylum Bacteroidota; class Bacteroidia; order Bacteroidales; family Paludibacteraceae; genus QVMH01. The sequence continues at coordinate 18,215 of CASFUX010000235.1, read as the reverse complement.
CAGCCCCGCGCCCTCCTGCCCCCGGTTGTGCTGCTTCTCCATGAGCAAGTAGAGCTTATTCAGACCGTACATCCAAGTGCCGTACTTCTGTTCGTAGTACTCCAAGGGCTTGAGCAGGCGTATCATGGCCACGCCGCATTCGTGCTTCAGTTGTTCCATAGAGCCTTGTATTTGTCGGCGCAAAAGTACACCATTCCCGGCAAAAAACATGCACCCTACCCATTAGGAATAAGAAAAAAATGAATGTCGGCCAGTGCCCAATGCTTTGACAGGTTTTCCCGATTGCCAGCACAAGTTTTCCAATTTATGCTGATATGTTTTCCGATTTATGCGGGGATATTTTACTGCCCACAGTTATGGGTTATAAGACCCACAATTATGGGTTGTACGACCCATAGCTGTGAGTTATATAACCCATAACTGTGGGCAGTAAAACTTATGCTGGAAAGCGGGAAAATATTCCTGCATAAGTCGGAAAACACATCAGCATAAACCGAAAAACATATGCGGACAAAAAGGCGGTCCACACATTTTTTCCACAAAAAAACAAGATAACATGATGGACAAACAGAATTTTGCTATACCTTTGCCCCCGCAAAGAAGAAAGTTTATGTACACCACCCTTTGCTCCTATGACAGCAACGCCCTCCTCATCCTCTTCCGGGAGTTGAAATTGGCGGGCGAGGGCGACAACGCCTCCAGGCACGCCATCCGCCTGCCCGTCTGCGTCCCGCCCACTTCGGGGGCTTCCCGCCCCACCTGTCTCCGCCCGTCTGATACCCGCACCACGCACACACGCCCTGCCATCCCCGGCAATTCTCCCTTTTCTTCTCACCTATCATCTTTGCCCGGCAGCGCACCCGACATTTTCCAACATATATATAATACAACATGGCAACGACCATCCGCTTCACCAAGATGCAAGGCATCGGCAACGACTACATCTATGTGGATATCACCCGCTATCCCATCGCCAACCCCGCTGAGGCGGCCATCGCCTGGAGCCGACCGCACACGGGTATCGGAGCCGACGGGCTGGTGCTGATAGGCCGCTCGCACGTGGCCGACTTCAGCATGAGGATATTCAACGCCGACGGCTCGGAAGCCCGCATGTGCGGCAATGCCTCGCGCTGCGTGGGCAAGTACGTGTTTGAAAAAAGACTGACCGACAAGCAGGACCTCACGCTGGAAACCCTGTCGGGCATCAAGCACCTGCACCAGCATACCCGTACCAACCACGGCCAAGTGACGGTGGAACAAGTGACGGTGGACATGGGCGCACCCGTCCTGCTGCACGAACAGCTTGCCTTGGAATCCAACGGCAAACGGTTCACCGGCACGGCGGTGGACATGGGCAACCCGCACTTCGTGGTGTTCGTGGACGACCTCGCCACCATCGACCTGACGGAGGACGGACGGGCATTGGAGCATCACCCTGTCTTCCCCGACCGCAGCAACATCGAATTCGTGCGCATCGCCAACCGCCACGAGGCGGAGATGCGCGTGTGGGAACGCGGCTCGGGCATCACGCAGGCCTGCGGCACGGGGGCTTGTGCCTCGCTGGTGGCCGCCTTCCACGCCGGGCTGACCGATCGCGAAGCCACCATCCACATGCCCGGCGGCGACCTCACCATCCGCCTGGACGAGGCCACCGGCCACGTGCTCATGACAGGAGAGGCCGTCACGGTATTTGAAGGAGAAATATCTTGGGAGAGTTAGTAGTTAGTAGCTAAGAGCTAATAGATAGTAGATAAGATAACAGGCACACTGCCTCGTAACCCCATAACTTGTAACGTAACTGAATGGCTTTAGTCAACGAACATTTTCTGAAACTGCCGAACCATTACCTCTTTTCCGAGATAGCGGAAAGGGTGAACCGCTACCGCCAACGGCATCCCGACGCGGACATCATCAGCCTGGGCATCGGCGACGTGACGCAACCCCTCGCACCTGCCGTGGTACAGGCCATGCACCGCGCCGTGGACGAACTGGCCTCGGCCTCCACCTTCCACGGCTACGGGCCGGAGCAGGGCTACGCGTTCCTGCGGGAAGCCATCGTGCAGCACGACTACGCCGCACGGGGCATCGACCTGTCGCCCGACGAGGTGTTTGTCAACGACGGTGCCAAAAGCGACTGCGGCAACATCGGCGAACTGCTCCACACAGACAACCGCGTGGCCGTGACCGACCCCGTGTACCCGGTGTACGTGGATACCAATGTCATGGGCGGACGGGGCGGTAGCCTGCACGATGGCATGTGGGACGGACTGACCTACCTGCCCTGCACCGAGGCCAACCGCTTCGTGCCGCAACTGCCCGCGCAGCCGGTGGACATCGTTTACCTGTGCTACCCAAACAACCCCACCGGCACCACACTTACCCGGGCGCAACTGCAACGGTGGGTGGACTACGCCCGCCAGCACCGCACACTCATCCTGTATGACTCGGCCTACGAAGCTTACATACAAGACCCACGCATCCCCCACTCCATCTATGAAATGGAAGGAGCGCAGGAAGTGGCCATCGAGATGCGCAGTTTCTCCAAGACGGCAGGCTTCACCGGCGTGCGCTGCGGTTACACAATCGTACCCAAGGCTCTGAAAGCATACACGACCGACGGCAAACCCGCCTCACTGAACCAATTGTGGCATCGACGGCAAAGCACCAAGTTCAATGGTGCCAGCTACATCGCCCAGCGGGGAGCCGAAGCCGTGTACAGCACCGAGGGACAGAAACAGGTGCGGCGTACCATCGCCTACTACATGGAGAATGCCCGCCTCATCAAGCGAAGGCTGACAGCCTTGGGACTGACCGTGTACGGCGGCGACAACTCCCCTTACCTGTGGGTGAAAACGCCGGGCGGGCAAACTTCCTGGCAATACTTCGACCGCCTGCTGCAACGGGCACACGTGGTATGCACGCCGGGAGTTGGCTTCGGCCCTTGCGGCGAAGGCTTCATGCGCCTCACCGCCTTTGCCGACCGCGAACGCACGCTGCAAGCACTGGAAAGAATGACAGAGGCGAGAAGTAGAAAGTAGAAAGTAAAAAGTAAAAAGTAAAAGGTAAAAGACAAGGCCAACGGCCTTGCAGCCCTCAGCGTAGGGCAACGCCCTACGGGCAAGAAGTAATCTGCGAAATCTGCGGGAAACAAGTTAATCGTTAATCACTAATCGTTAATCGTTATATAACATGTCCTCATTGAGATTTAACGTAGTTGAAGATGCTTTCAAGAAGAAAGCGGCTACCGTGGCCACCCCTGCCGAAAGGCCAGACAAGTATTTCGGCAAATACGTGTTCAACCGGGAGAAGATGCTCGAATACCTCCCGCAAGAAGTGTACAACAAGCTGACCGATGCCATCGACCACGGCACGCCGCTGAGCCGCGACGTGGCCGACCAGGTGGCCGAAGGCATCAAGCAATGGGCCATCGGCTTGGGCGTGACCCACTACACGCACTGGTTTCAACCGCTGACCGAAGGCACAGCCGAAAAGCATGATGCCTTTGTCGAGCTGGACGGCAAGCACGGCATGATTGAAGAATTTTCCGGCAAGCTGCTCATCCAGCAAGAACCGGACGCTTCCAGCTTTCCCAACGGCGGCATCCGCAACACCTTCGAGGCACGCGGATACAGTGCCTGGGATCCCTCGTCGCCCGTGTTCGTGGTGGACGACACCCTGTGCATCCCCACTGTGTTCATCGCTTACACCGGCGAATCGCTTGACTACAAAGCTCCCCTGCTGCGGGCGTTGCGGGCCGTGGACAAGGCTGCCGCGGACGTGTGCCACTACTTCAACCCCGATGTGAAGAAAGTGGTGGCCTACCTCGGCTGGGAACAGGAATACTTCCTGGTCGATGAAGGCCTGTACGCCGCCCGTCCCGACCTGCTGCTCACGGGGCGCACCCTCATGGGGCACGAGGCATCGAAGAACCAACAGCTGGAAGACCACTACTTCGGTGCCATCCCACAACGGGTAATGGCCTTCATGAAGGACTTGGAAATACAGGCACTCCAACTGGGCATCCCAGTCAAGACGCGGCACAACGAAGTAGCCCCTAACCAGTTCGAACTGGCTCCCATCTTCGAGGAATGCAACCTGGCCGTGGACCACAACATGCTCATCATGGCACTCATGCGCAACGTGGCACGCAACCACGGCTTCCGCGTGCTGCTGCATGAAAAGCCGTTCAAAGGCGTGAACGGTTCGGGCAAGCACAACAACTGGTCGCTCGGCACCGATACGGGCACCCTGCTCATGGCACCGGGCAAGACCACCGAGGAAAACCTGCGCTTCATCACGTTCATCGTGAACACCCTCATGGCCGTGTACCACCACGACGGGCTGCTCAAAGCCTCCATCATGAGCGCGACCAACGCCCACCGGCTGGGAGCGAACGAAGCCCCTCCGGCCATCATCTCCGTATTCCTCGGCAAAACGCTTTCGCAAGTGCTCGAACACTTGGAGAACAGCCGCCTGGAAGACCTCGTGTCATTGGGACAGAAATCGGAACTGAAGCTCGACATCCCGCAGATACCTGAACTGCTCATCGACAACACCGACCGCAACCGCACCTCGCCCTTCGCCTTCACGGGCAACCGCTTCGAGTTCCGCGCCGTAGGGTCGGAAGCCAACTGCGCCAGTGCCATGATTGCGCTCAACACGGCCATGGCGCACCAGCTCACGCTGTTCAAGCAGGAGGTCGATGCGCTCATCCAGGCGGGCGAAGACAAGATGACCGCCATCCTTACCGTGGTGCGCCGCTACATCAAGGAGTGCAAACCCATCTGCTTCGATGGCAACGGCTATTCAGAAGAATGGAAGCAAACGGCCGAACGGCGCGGACTGGACTGCGAAACCAGCTGCCCGCTCATCTTCGACAATTACCTGACCGAAAGCAGCGTGGCCATGTTCGAAGCCACCGGCGTGATGACCCGCAAGGAACTGGCCGCCCGCAACGAAGTGAAGTGGGAAATGTACACCAAGAAAATCCAGATAGAAGCCCGCGTGCTGGGCGACTTGGCCATGAACCACATCATACCCGTGGCCACGAAGTACCAGACGGAGCTGATTGACAATGTGTACAAACTGCAATCCATCTTCCCCGCCGGGAAAGCCGAGCAAATGTCGGCACGCAACCTGGAACTCATCGAGCAGATAGCCAACCACACCAGCTTCATCAAGGAGCACGTCGATGCGATGGTCGAAGCCCGCAAGGTGGCCAACCGCGAACTGTCCGAACGCAAGAAGGCCATCGCCTACCACGACAACATCGCCCCAATGCTGGAGGAAATACGCTACCACATCGACAAGCTGGAACTCATCGTGGACGACCGCATGTGGACGCTGCCGAAGTACCGCGAACTGCTCTTCGTGCGATAAACAAACAAGCACATGGATAAAGCAAAAGGCCACGCTCATCACGTGTGCCTTTTATTTTATCCGTGGCTTTTATTATTCGTGCTCGATGATACGCACCCGCACCAACTGGCCGCGCTTCACCATTTCACGCAGATAATCCTCCGGATAGGGCGGGCGCACCGTGCCTTTGGGCAAACCGGTGGGCGTGGTGACAAACTGCCCGTCCTTCACCGCCTTCGTCGCCCCGTCGATGTAGCGCACCAGCAGGAACTCGCCCAGCCGCTTCCACGCATCGGTCGAAGCCTGCGCCTGCGCCACGCTGAAGTCGGTGAGCAACGCCCGCGCCTCGGCTTCGGGCAGACTGGCCGCCAGGCTGTCCACGGCAGGCACCAGGGTGTTGAAGTACGCTTCCCATTCGCCCTGCACCCGCTTGATGTCCGGCAACATGTGTTCATACCGCCCATAGGCGAAGTTGGCTACCGCGTTGTACGTCCAGAAGGCCGACGTGGGCGAATACTCCAGCAAGTGGCCGTTGCCCACACGGTAGCATTCGGGCACGTCCTGGATGCCGCAATACATCGGCACGTAGAGCGACGTGGCCGCATCGTCCACCCCGAACCACAGGATGCCCCCCACCGGATCGGGCAGCCAGCCGCGCATCTGCGCCACGAAACTGAAACCCGTCTGCTGCGTGGCCACGGGACGTTCGATGGAATACTCCACGCTGTCCACCATGAACGACAGCGGCCCGAAGCGCAACTTGGTATGGAACGGCCCCGACAGCTCGTTGGCCGGCACGTCAAACGGCGTGCCCTCGAACTGGTCGCGCATGAACTCTTTCATGTCCTGTGCGCTAATCTTGCGGTTCGGTTTAATCCACAGCGGCATACGTTCCTTGCTGTCGCCCACCACGTAGGAGGCGAAGCGGTCCATGCTCGGGTCGAGCTTGCGGAACAACGTCCACACCCGCGCCTCGCACCAGAAGAGGCCGCCGAAGTCGAGCGGCGCATACGTGTCCGAGAAGCTGAAATCCTTGTCCTTTCCTTTATAATACCCCATCTCGCGGGCAAACGAAATCACGTCGGGCGAGTATAGGCAATTCTCCGGGTCATCCTTCGGGAAAGTCGTGATGCGTGCCTGGTTGGCATGAGCCGACACGCAGTCGTCCGGGATGCGCCGAGCCACCCACACCGCCCCCTTGCGTCCGGGACCTTTGCCTATCAGTTCCATAATCCACACCTCGTCGGGGTCGGCAATGGAGAACGACTCGCCGCTGCTGTAGTAGCCATACTCCTGCACCAGCGCGTCCATCGTGCGGATAGCCTCGCGAGCCGTGCGGGCACGCTGCAAAGTCACGTAAATCAGGCTGCCATAATCCATGATGCCCGTGGTATCCACCAATTCAGGCCGCCCGCCGAAAGTAGTTTCGCCGATGCACAACTGGTGCTCGTTCATATTGCCGATGACAGAATACGTCCGTTCCGCCTGCGTTATCTGTCCCAGGTATTCGCCCGTGTCCCATTCATGAATGTCGAGCATCGTACCGGCCGGATAAGTGGCCGCCGGGTAATGATACAACGCACCGTACAGCGAATACGAGTCCGCCGCATACGTCACCAACGTAGAGCCGTCCACCGTGGCACCCTTCCCCGCCAGAAAGTTCGTGCAAGCCCATCCGGCTTTGGACAACAACAAAAACGCTCCCACGAGCATGATTCTTTTTACCATAAAACGAAATAATTGAAAGTTGAAAGTTGAGAATTGAAAACGCATTGCCCCGCCTCATCGCCAAGGCGCGGCAACGGATGATGGGCAAAGGTACGACATTCAAGGAAAAGACACAACAGGATGGACGATTGGACTATTTATCCGAAGTTGCAAACCTGCGCCAGCAGGGAACATCAAAACCGATAGGCAATGCCACCATGCAACCGGTGATGGCCATCATTGAAGAATACCCCAAACGAATATTCCGCATAAAGCCCCCAGCGGGGCGCAAAATAAAACCCCTTGTGCTTGTGCCAACATAAATGATAGAGCACCTGGAAATTCAGCCATCTGCGTTAACATTTCGCATTTTCCTTGCAGGGCTTTTCCGGTTTGTCAGCATGAGTTTTCCAACTTCTGCTCACAAGTTTTACAGCCCACAGTTATGGGTTGTATAACCCACAACTGTGAGTTATATAACCCATAACTGTGGGTCGTACAACCCATAACTGTGGGCTGTAAAATTCATGCTCACGTTTTGGAAAACTTATGCTGACGAACAGGAAAACATCTGCTCATCGTTTGGAAAAATCAAGCGCATGGATGTGCAAGGACGGGCTGGGGCACAGTTCATACGAGGCTGTGGTGAGCCAGGCGTTATTGCGAACTCATGCTGTATTAATCTGCGGGAAACAATCTGAAATCTTCGCGTTCATTCACGTGATTTGCGTCATTCGCGTTCCTCATCTGAAATCCGACAATTCAAAACGCCTCGGTGGCCGTGATGTAGAATTGCAACTTGTCGTGGTAATTGTTCTTGGCGATGTCGAAACGCACATGCACCCGGGCATCGTTCACCCGGCAGCGGATGCCAGCCCCATAGGCGAACTTCCATTTGTCGCTCACGTGGAAGGCGGGGGCGTTGAACACCTCGCCCGTGGCACAAAACACCGAGCCTCGGAACCGCCAAAACAGGGGAAAGCGGTACTCCGCCTGCGCCGCCACCAGCAGGTTGCCCCGGTACATGCCCTCGCGGAAGCCCCGCATCACGTCGCGCCCGCCCAGCGTGGGCAGCAACTGGAACGGCACGCCCCGGCGGCCAAACGCACCCTCCGCCAACAACTGCACGGCCAGCACCTGCCGCCGGAACAACGGGAAATAATGCCGCACATCCGCCGACACCTGCTGCACGGAGTAAGTGCTGCCCCACCCCGCCACGGACACCGCCGCCACCCCTTTGGCATACACGCCCCGGTAAGGGTAAAAAGCATTGTCGCGACTGTCAAACGTGGCCGCCACGCCCACGGCAGTCTGGACATAAGGAGTCCAACCCGCCCTCCCGTAACGGTCATACACGGCGGCTTCGGCCTCGGGCGAACCGAAAGCGGTCTTCACATGCTCAAAGCGCGCCTCCACGTGCGGCCCCACATACAGGTGGCGCGTCACGGCATACTGCGGTTGCAGCAACACCGACACCGCCCGCGACGTGTAAGCCTCCGACACCGGCTGGCGGTTGCCCCCCACCCCATAGAAATAATCGGGATATTTGCGCACGTTGAGGTTGGAATACAGATACCACTTGTGCTCGGGGCCTAAGTAGAGCTTAGGCGTGGCATTGAAGGTAAATTGATGGCGCAACGTGTATACCGCGCTGCCCGATATGGAACTGATGCGGCTCAAGTCGCGGCTCTTGAAATAATAGCCGTAAGCCACACCTGGTGCCCAACTCGTTTCCTGCTGATATGACGCGTGCGGGATGACAAACAGACTGCTCCGCGACACGATGGTGTCCGCCCCACCCGCCCGCAGGAATGCCATGCGGCAAAGACAAAAAATCAGCATCCAAACAAACTTCCCCATATTGTATCGGTACAAAAACAACATCAGCCATCCCAAACTCCTTGAGATGGCTGACAGTTCCTTGTCATACAAGAGATGCGGCCTCCACGGCTCACACCGTCATGATTTCCTTTTCCTTTTCGGCAAGCATCTCATCCACTTTCTTGATGTACTTGTCGTGTATTTTCTGCACTTCGGCTTCGGTGTCCTTGCCCACGTCTTCGGGCAATCCTTCCTTCACCAGTTTCTTGATTTGCTCGATGGCATCGCGACGGGCGTTGCGCACGCTTATCTTGGCATCTTCACCTTCGCTGCGTGCCTGCTTCACCAACTGTTTGCGCCGTTCCTCCGTCAACGGGGGGATAGCCAAACGTATCACCTCGCCATTGTTGGCCGGTGTGATGCCCACTTCCGAGTCCAATATCGCCTTTTCTATCACGGGAATCATGTTCCGCTCCCAAGGCTGGATGGCTATCGTCTTCGCATCAGGCGTGGTGACGGTCGCCACGTTGCTCAGAGGCACGGACGAACCGTAATAGTCCACCCGGATGCCGTCCAAAATGCGGGGGTTGGCCTTCCCCGCCCGGATATGCGCCAAAGCTTCGTCCAGGAACAGCACCGTACCGTCCATGCTTTCCCGTGCTTTGTCCAAATAAGGTTTTACATCTACCATAACCTGTTATTTTAATTGATTTGTTTATTCTTCCTCAATTCTTCACCAACGTGCCGATTTTCTCGCCCGAGAGCACCTTCATCAAGTTGCCGGGCGTGTCCATGTCAAACACATAAATCGGCATGTTATTTTCCTTGCACATGGTCGTGGCGGTCAAATCCATCACCCGCAAATTGCGGTTGTAAATCTCATCATAGGTGATTTCATCGAACTTCACCGCCGTGGGGTCTTTTTCCGGGTCGGCCGTATAGATGCCATCCACACGTGTGCCTTTCAGCATGACATCGGCCTCTATCTCGATTGCTCGCAGGGACGAACCTGTATCTGTTGTAAAAAACGGATTGCCCGTTCCCCCCGACAGTATCACCACTTCGCCCTGCTCCAAGGCAGCCACCGCCTTCTGCTTGCTGTAAAACTCGCCTATCGGCTCCATGCGGATAGCCGTCAGCACATGCGACTTCACGCCCGCCGCGTGCAACGCCGAGTTCAGTGCCAAACTGTTGATGACCGTGGCCAACATGCCCATCTGGTCTCCCTGCACCCGGTCGAACCCCTTCGAGGCACCACTCAAACCACGAAAGATATTGCCTCCGCCTATCACAATGGCGACTTGCACACCCATGCGCGCCACTTCGGCTATCTGGCTTGCATACTCGGCCAACCGCTTCTCATCGATGCCATATTGCTTGGCACCCATCAAGGATTCACCACTTAATTTCAACAATATACGTTTAAAAACAGCCATATCGATTATAAAAGTCGGACAAATGTAGGGATTTTGATTTGCATATACAAGAATACGGAAAAATAAAAGCGAGATAAAGTTTCCTTCATCTCGCTTTCTCTTATATTTCCTTTTGGGAGACTATTCAGCCTTCTCTGCTTCTTGCGCAGGAGCTTCGGCGGCAACCGGTTCTTCGGCTACTTCAGCCTTAGGGGCTTCTTCCGGCTTGGCCGTTTCCGCTGTAGCCTTGGCACCGCCACGACGGGTACGCCTTGTCTTCTTCGCCGCCTTATCCTTCAGCATGTTTTCATTGTAGTCCACCAATTCGATGATGCACATTTCCGCACCGTCGCCTTGACGGAAGCCTGTACGCAGAATACGCGTATAACCACCCGGGCGGTCTGCAATCTTCACACTTATTTCACGGAACAATTCCGTCACGGCATACTTGTTCTGCAAGTGTTTGAACACCTGGCGACGCGAATTGGTCGTATCTTCCTTTGATTTGGTCAAAAGCGGTTCCACATAAACTCGCAACGCTTTTGCCTTGGGCAAGGTCGTCGTAATGCGCTTGTGCATGATCAACGAACATGCCATGTTCGAGAGCAACGCCTGCCGGTGAGCCGATTTACGGCCTAAATGATTGAATTTCTTATTATGTCTCATCTTGTACTACTCTTTGTCCAATTTATACTTAGAAATATCCATTCCAAAAGACAGTTTCAGATCTGCCAGTTTCTCGTCCAACTCCGTCAGCGACTTTTTACCGAAATTGCGGAATTTCAACAAGTCATTGCGATGATAAGAAACCAGTTGCCCCAACGTTTCCACATCCGCCGCTTTCAAGCAATTCAACGCACGCACAGACAAATCAAGATCCGTCAGCTTCTGCTTCAACAATTGACGCATGTGCAAAATTTCTTCGTCAAACTCCTCGTTCTCTTCCGTCTTGGTCTGCTCCAAAGAAATCTTCTCGTCAGAGAAAAGCATGAAGTGATGAATCAGTATCTTGGCTGCTTCCTTCAACGCTTCTTTAGGGTGAATCGAACCATCCGTGCTAATTTCCAGCACCAACTTTTCATAATCCGTCACTTGCTCTACACGATAGTTTTCCACCGAGTACTTCACGTTCCGGATAGGGGTAAAGATCGCATCAATCGGGATAATTCCAATTTCCGCATTCGGATTGCGGCTTTCTTCCGCCGGGAGATAACCGCGCCCTTTATTTACCGTTATTTCGATTTGGAAACTAGCCGTTTCATCCAACGTACAAATGACCAATTCCGGATTAAGCACTTCGAAACCTGTAAAATGCTTACCTATATCACCCGCCTTGAAAACAGTTGTACCCGAAACAGTGATAGTCGCTTTCTCCGTTTCTATATTTTCAACAACCTGCTTGAAACGTACCTGTTTTAAATTCAGAATGATATTTGTAACATCATCAATGACACCGGGAATGGTTGCAAACTCATGGTCGACTCCTTCAATCCGGATAGAAGTAATAGCAAAACCTTCCAGCGAAGACAGAAGAATACGACGCAGAGCGTTACCGATAGTGATACCATAACCAGGTTCCAGCGGACGGAATTCAAATTTTCCTTGAAAAGCATCCGCCTCCAACATGATCACTTTATCGGGTTTTTGAAATGCCAATATAGCCATGGATATTTATTATATTTGAATTTTACTTGAAGTTCTTTAATTGTCGAGTGCTCTAATTAGTTCTTAGAGTACAATTCAACAATCAATTGCTCTTTAATATTTTCAGGAATATCTTCACGTTCCGGAACATGCAAGAATGTCCCGCCCATGATAGCACCATTCCATTCAATCCAAGGATATTTGCTGTGGTTAAAACCATTCAGCGCATTGGCAATGACTTCCATCGATTTGTCTTTTTCGCGAACTGCAACCACTTGTCCCGGTTTCACCTGGAAAGAAGGAATGTTCACCACCTTGCCATCAACCGTAATGTGACGGTGGGACACCAACTGGCGAGCAGCGGCACGAGTCGGAGCCAATCCCAAGCGATAAACCACGTTATCCAAACGGCATTCCAGCAATTGCAGCAATATAACCCCCGTTACGCCAGGAGTACGCTGAGCCTTTTCATATGTGATGCGGAATTGTCTTTCCAACACCCCATACGTATATTTCGCTTTCTGCTTTTCACGCAATTGGATGCCATATTCCGACGTCTTACGACGGCGCGTGTTACCATGTTGTCCGGGAGGATAGTTCTTTTTAGACAAAACCTTGTCCGGACCGAAGATAGGTTCACCAAACTTGCGTGCAATTTTTGATTTTGGGCCAATATATCTTGCCATTTTGTTTTTGTTTTTTAATTATGTTTGAAATCATCCTTCCAACGAAGCCATAAAGCCCATTACAGCCGCAGTTGCTGAGAGGTAAAGATGCAACCCAAAATGTTCTTTGCAGCCCACGTTTCAGGATTTTTTATTGTCCACTCACAAATTAGCAGTCTCGTTAAACTCTTCTGCGCTTAGGCGGACGGCAGCCATTGTGTGGAAGCGGGGTAACATCAACAATTTCCGTCACTTCAACCCCGGCTCCATGCACGGTACGGATAGCCGATTCGCGACCATTGCCAGGTCCTTTCACATAGGCTTTCACCTTCCTCAAACCTAAATCATAAGCGACTTTTGCACAATCCTGCGCTGCCATCTGAGCCGCGTAAGGCGTATTCTTTTTCGAACCTCTAAAGCCCATTTTACCGGCAGAAGACCAAGAAATGACCTGCCCGTCTCCGTTGGCAATTGTCACTATGATGTTGTTGAATGACGAATGAACATGCAATTGTCCAACCCCATCCACTTTTACAACTCTTTTTTTGGCTGCAACTGTTTTCTTTGCCATATCTCTTATTTTACTAAAATTCGCTAATTGTTAATACCTCAATTATTTGGTTGCTTTCTTCTTGTTAGCAACCGTCTTCTTCTTACCTTTGCGGGTACGAGCATTGTTCTTCGTGCTCTGGCCACGCACAGGAAGACCCAAGCGGTGACGGATACCACGATAACATCCGATATCCATCAAGCGTTTGATGTTCAACTGAACTTCCGAACGCAAATCACCTTCCACTTTGTATTGGGCACCGATAATTTCGCGTATTTTAGCAGCTTGGTCATCAGTCCAATCTTTCACCTTGATGTCGAAATCGACACCAGCTTCTGTCAAGATTTTTCTTGCGCTACTGCGACCTATTCCGTAGATATAAGTCAATCCAACTTCCCCTCTTTTATTCTGGGGCAAATCTACTCCGACGATTCTTATTGCCATAAACTATTCTTTTGCAATTAATTTAGTTATCCCTGACGCTGTTTAAACTTAGGGTTCTTTTTGTTAATAACATACAAACGTCCTTTCCTGCGAACTATTTTGCAATCTTCAGAACGTTTTTTAATAGAAGCTCTTACTTTCATATCTCTTATTATTTCTGGATTTCAGCCTTCAAGAACACAGGCCACTACTCTGCAAGGCCTTGCATTGCTTGCACCTAATTATTTATACCTGAACGAAATTCGTCCTTTGCTCAAGTCATACGGAGACATTTCCACTTTCACCTTATCGCCTGGCAAAATCTTGATGTAATGCATACGCATTTTCCCGGAAATATGGGCAGTTATCACATGTCCATTTTCCAGTTCTACGCGGAACATTGCATTCGACAATGCCTCGATAATCGTACCATCTTGTTCTATTGCTTCTTGCTTCGCCATAAATCATTTTTCTTTCGAGCTGCAAAAGTACAACTTTTTCATCAGTCTTCAATACTTCCACAGCCATTTCTAATCAAATCGCCTTGTCACCCAACACTTCTTCTATATATTGGAACCCTGACAAGATGTCGGCCTTACCATGACGTATCGCAACCGAATGCTCAAAGTGCGCAGAAGGCTTGCGGTCAATAGTACGGACAGTCCAGCCATCCCGTTCAAAAACCACATTCCGACGACCCAAATTAATCATCGGTTCTATGGCAATGGTCATGCCCGACTTCAAAACCGGCCCATTACCTTTCCTTCCATAGTTCGGAACTTCTGGCGACTCGTGCAATTCTCGCCCGACTCCATGACCAACCAATTCACGCACCACAGAATAGCCTCTTTCCTCGCAATACGTCTGAATGGCGTTCCCGATATCTCCCAAACGATGCCCTTCCACAGCGCACTCAATCCCTTTGTACAAAGATTCTTTCGTCGCTTTCAGTAAAGCCACCGTTTCAGGAGCCACGTCCCCGACACAAAACGTGTAGGCAGAATCTCCATGAAAGCCATTAATATACGCTCCCACATCGACCGACACGATATCGCCATCCTTCAAAACGACTTTTTCTGACGGGATACCATGTACGACCTGCTCGTTCACCGATGTACAAATGGATTTAGGAAAGCCGTCCTGACCCAAAAAGCCAGGCACGGCACCATTATCCCGAATAAATTCGTCTGCAATCTTATCCAAATAAGCAGTTGTAACGCCCGGAGCTATTATTTTGGCTAATTCTCCTAAGGTTTTTGCGATAATCTGATTGCTGATACGAAGCAATTCAATTTCCTCGTCTGACTTCAAGAAAATCATTTCGGCACTCCTTCCTAATAGGCAGCCACACTGCCAGTGCGTCCTTTAATTCTGCCCGACTTCAACAAGCCGTCGTAATGACGCATCAACAGATGGCTTTCTATCTGCTGCAACGTGTCCAATACGACACCGACCAAAATCAACAAAGAGGTACCGCCAAAGAATTGGGCGAATTCCTGGTTTATGCCCAACAAGGAAGCTAACGCCGGCATCACCGCTACTATAGCCAAGAAGAAGGAACCGGGCAACGTAATACGTGACATAATCGTGTCAATATATTCCGCCGTCTTCTTACCTGGCTTAATCCCCGGTATGAAACCATTATTCCGCTTCATGTCTTCGGCCATTTGTGTCGGATTGATTGTCACCGCCGTGTAGAAATAAGTAAACGCAATGATCAATATCGCAAACACTAAATTATACCAAAAACCATTGTTATTCATAAAGGCAGCCCAAAAACCGCTAATACCTTCCGAATTGGCAAACCCGACTATCGTGATAGGAATAAACATGATAGCCTGCGCAAATATGATAGGCATAACCCCTGCTGCATTCACTTTCAAAGGAATGTACTGGCGAACACCCCCATATTGCTTGTTGCCCACGACCCTCTTGGCATATTGTACCGGAATCTTACGAGTACCTTGTACCAGCAAAATAGAAGCGGCAATCACAAACAGCAAGAAGATGATTTCCAACAAGAACATGATCAAACCACCTCCCTGGTCGGTCAAGCGGAAAGCAAATTCCGTTACAACCGCACTCGGGAAACGGGCTATGATACCCACCAGAATGATGAATGAAATACCATTGCCGATACCCTTGTCTGTTATACGCTCACCCAACCACATCACGAACATGCTACCCGCGCAAAGGATCAGAGTGGACGACAAGCTAAACCAAAATCCCGACGGGAAAACTGCCCCGGCCTGTGCCATCTGCATTTTCAAGTTCACCAAATAAGAAGGTCCTTGCAACAGCAAAATGGCCACAGTCAAATAACGCGTTATCTGGTTCATCTTACGTCGTCCGCTTTCCCCTTCACGCTGCATCTTCTGGAAATAAGGCACTGCTATCGTAAGCAACTGAACCACGATGGACGCTGAGATATAAGGCATGATGCCCAATGCAAAGATAGACGCATTGGCAAACGCCCCTCCCGAGAACATGTTTAACAGACCCAGCAAACCTCCGCTGGTCTGAGCCTTTAAAGCCGTCAAAGCTCCGGGATCTATACCAGGAAGAATGACAAAAGAACCAAAGCGGTAAATCAAAACAAACAAAAACGTTGTTATCAACCGACCGCGCAAGTCTTCTATCTTCCAGATATTTTTAATTGTCTCAATGAATCTCATGCGTTATAATTTTGTTATAGTTCCACCTGCTGCAGTGATCGCTTCTTCTGCAGATTTCGAGAAAGCATGCGCTTCAACATCCAGTTTCTTCGTCAAGGTACCTTTTCCTAATATTTTCACCAAGGCCGACTTCGAGACAAAACCGGCTTCCCGCAATTCCTCCAAACCAATTTTGGTAAGGTTTTTGCCAGTCGCCAACGCTTCCAACACTCCGATGTTAATCGCCTTGTATTCGATGCGGTTTATATTCTTGAAACCAAATTTGGGCAATCTACGTTGGATAGGCATCTGCCCGCCTTCAAATCCTATTTTATTGGAATAACCAGAACGCGATTTTGCACCTTTATGACCTCTTGTTGATGTGCCGCCCAATCCAGAACCCGGACCACGTCCTATTCTCTTCCTAGGCCTTACAGAGCCGGCAGCAGGGGTTAAACTATTTAAATTCATATCTTTATATTCCTTTTATCACGGAATTGAAATTAAGAAGCAAGATACAGGCTTGACTTCTTAATTTCCTATTCCATCTTGTTAATACATTTATTTTATAACCTCAACCAAGTGCTTTACTTTATTCACCATGCCTAAGATAGAGGGAGTTGCTTCATGCTCAACTACGGCATTTATCTTTTTCAAACCAAGAGCCTCCAACGTCCGTCTCTGATCCTTGGGAACATTAATTTTACTCCTAACTTGCTTTACTTGTATCTTTGCCATAATCTTACCATTATCCATTAAACACTTTACTTAATGACACGCCTCTATTTTGGGCAACCATATGGGCATCACGCAACTCGGCCAAAGCAGCCATAGTGGCTTTTACCAAGTTGTGAGGGTTGGAAGACCCTTTCGACTTAGCCAGCACATCCGTTACACCCACACTTTCCAACACGGCACGCATAGCACCACCGGCCTTCACCCCGGTACCTGGAGAAGCAGGCTGGATATACACTTGTGCCCCGCCAAACTTGGCCAACTGTTCATGAGGAATCGTGCCTTTCAATACCGGCACTTTAATCAAGTTCTTTTTCGCGGCTTCGGTCCCTTTGGCAATTGCGGCAGTTACTTCACCCGCCTTGCCGAGTCCCCAGCCCACAATGCCATTCTCATTGCCAACGACAACTATTGCAGAAAAGCTGAATGTACGCCCCCCCTTTGTCACTTTCGTGACGCGGTTTACGGCAACCAGCCGTTCTTTCAATTCCAAGTCACTTGTTGTTTTAACTCTATTCATATTTGTTGCCATACCTGATTAAAATTTAAGTCCGCCTTCACGCGCCGCATCAGCCAATTGTTTAACACGTCCATGGTACAAATAACCATTCCGGTCGAATACCACTTCCTTGACACCGGCTTCCTGCGCCACTTTCGCTATCAAGGCACCTACCTTGGCAGCCTGTTCGGTCTTGTTAACTTTTTCTTTCATTCCCAACGAAGAAGCTGCGGCCAAGGTTTTCCCGGCAACATCGTCTATCACTTGGACATAAATCTGCGCATTACTGCGGAACACAGTCATACGAGGTCTTTGGGCTGTACCCGACACTTTATGACGGATATGCGCTTTTATTCTTTTTCTTCTATCTGTTTTTGCACTCATAATTTCACAAGTTTACGTAGATTATTTTCCAGCAGACTTACCTGCTTTACGACGAATAACTTCACCTTGGAAGCGGACACCCTTTCCTTTGTAAGGTTCAGGTCTGCGGAAAGAACGGATTTTTGCGCAAACTTGTCCCAACAATTGCTTGTCGCAACTGCTCAACGTGATGAGGGGATTTTGGTTACGTTCCATCTTGGCTTCCACCTTGATTTCATTAGGCAACTTCAGGTATATACTGTGAGTATACCCCAAAGACAACTCCAGTACTTGACCCTGCGCCGAGGCACGATAACCGACCCCTACCAGTTCCAGTACTTTAGTGTAGCCTTCAGAAACACCTACTACCATATTGTGAAT
>CASFUX010000234.1 GCA_949297975.1 uncultured Bacteroidales bacterium | reverse complement strand
TTTCATCGCTCTTGTTCTTTGCTTTCTGCAAATATACATCATTCTTTTATCAAAATGGCATATATTCCTCTTTTTAAGGCATAGAGGCATCAGGGGAATCTTCCGAACTTTGCACCCGAAACATTAATAACAGATTTGATATGAAGAAAACAATCATCGCAAGCCTGTTGCTTGCCTGTATTTGCTGTGTTGCCTTCGCGCAACAGTCGGACAATCGCATCCAATTGGTGCGCAACGCCACGTTGAAAATCCATTATGCCGGACAGACCCTCCTGCTCGACCCCATGCTGGGCGAGAAAGGCACGGAGATGTCTGCCTTGGGCGTAAACCTGAACCCGCGCGTCTATTTGACGATGCCTGTGGGCGAAGTGCTGGACGGCGTAGATTTTGTCTTGCTGACCCATGCGCACATCGACCATTACGACCCTGCCGCCAAGCGGCTTATCTCCAAAGACACGCCTTGGTACGTGCAGCCCGCCGACTACGATTCGGTGGCGGTGAAAGACCATTTCCGTAACACGACCGTCATCAAGGAGAGCATACAGGTAGGCGGTATAACCATTGTCCGCATCGCAGGGAATCACGGGCGAGGCAAGCTGGGCGCAATGATGGGTGCATCATCGGGCTATGTGCTCAAAGCGGAAGGACAGCCTACGCTCTATATCATGGGCGACTGCGTATGGAACGAAGCAACCCAAAAGGCGGTGAAAGAGCATCGTCCCGACTATATCGTGGTGAACAGCGGCGGTGCCATCCTGCCTCCCCTGTCGAAGACCGACGGCCCGATTATCCCCAATGAAGCGGAAACCATGCGGATTATCGACGACTGCTCGGAGAATACCCGCTTCATAGCCGTGCACATGGATGCCATCGATCATTGCCAGACAACGCGTGAAATCCTGCGCAACGAAGCTCGGCATCACGGCGTGAATATGGAACGGCTGATTATACCGGAGGACGGGGAAACAGTGTTTCTGCAATGAGAATAAACAGGTAAAGATACAATATCTGCCGCTTTAATATGACAGATGTAATTGTCTATTTTCAAGATATGGCTTACTATAATTACTATAATTTCAAATAAGCCCGGTCATAATTTGCATACTTCAAACTTTTGACCGACCTTTGCGCCGACATTACGAAAGGAAGCGTTTTGTAATCCTCATCGGAGGGCAACACAGAGTGCCGGATAAGATGACTGGGTAAAACCAATCACCTTATCCGGCATTTTTTTGTTTGCGGAATAGAATGACAATAATAACCATAAAAACGAGAAACAATGAAAAGAGATGCAATTGATTTAGGAACAGTGGGCGTGTTTACGCTGTTCAGAAAGTATTTCATTCCTACGTTGTTCGGTATGTTGAGCATGTCGGCGGTAACGGCCTTTAACGGCATATTGGCGGGACACGGAATAGGAAGTGACGGTATTGCCGCTATCAACATCTGCGTACCCTTGCTCATGCTGTTTACAGGGGTGGGCTGATGATAGGGGTAGGCGCATCCGTGGTAGCTTCCATCCAACTGTCGCGCGGAAAGTTAAAGGCGGCACGCCTTAATGTGACGCAGTCCGTCCTGTTTGTGACCCTTGTTGCCATTATCCCCTCCCTATTGATGATGGCCTATCCATCCGCCACCGCCCGCCTGTTGGGAGCTTCCGAACACCTTACGCCTATGGTCCGGGAATATCTGTTGTGGTTCATCCCCTCGCTGATGTTCCAGATGTGGTGCTCCGTGTGCCTGTTCATCATCCGCTTAGACGGTGCTCCGAGGCTTGCGATGATGTGCAATGTGATAGCTGCCCTCATCACCGTCATACTGGGATGGCTGTTCATCTTTCCTTTGGGCTGGGGATTGGCAGGTGCTGCCTTGGCTGACAGCATCGGCCTGTTTGCGGGCGGTGCCATAGGGATTGTCTACCTGTTCCGTTTTGCGGACAAGCTGCGTTTCTATCCGGTGAAGTGGAGTGTCAAGAGCTTGCGCCTCTCCGTCCGCAATTTGGGATATCAGTGCCGTATAGGTTCTTCCGCCCTTTTGACAGAAGCTACATTGGCAACACTGATGTTTGTAGGCAACCATGTGTTCATGACACATTTGGGCGATGACGGTGTGGGTGCGTTCGGCATTGCCTGCTATTACATGCCGTTCGTATTCATGGTGGGTAATGCCATCGCCCAATCGGCGCAACCTATCATCAGCTATAATTTCGGTCTGGGATATAAAGACCGGGTCATGGCAACGGAACGCATTGCGCTGTTGACATCCATCGCATGCGGCAGTATCATTATGGCAGCATTTACGTTGTTCCCGCAGATATTGGTGGGGGTATTTATCAGTCCCGACAATGTGGCGGCCCGCATCGCTATCCATGGCTTTCCCTATTTCTCGATGGCGTTCGTATTCTTTATTCTCAATCTGACCGTCATAGGGTATTACCAAAGCGTGGAGCGAGTGAAGCCTGCCACGGCATTGGCACTGTTGCGTGGCTTTATCTTCCTGATACCTTCTTTCCTTTTATTGCCGAAGGTGATGGGTACGAATGGCATTTGGCTGGCATTGTGCCTGTCAGAGGTTTTGACTACGATAAGTATTATTATGGGATTTGCGATTCGGGTAACAAGAAGTAAATTAGCCGGGCATGTAAATGCGGCAGGAAGCAAATGATTATTTATTAGTCCTCCTCTTTCATTAAGGTGCTGCCGCTTGGCATAACGTATGCCGTGTAGACGGGCATCGAAGCGGTAGGTACGGTACTGATAGGCATCCTTTTCTTCAAGGAGCCCGTCAGCTTCGCCCGCCTGTTCTTCATCTTGACGCTGATTCTCTTGATTGTCGGGCTGAAGATGGTGTCGGGGTAATCTTTTCTAATAAATATCTTTAACGGATTATAGTTCCTATTCTATTTCCCGATTCATTTCCGCAAGAAACTCGCTGATGGTCTGCCCCGTCATCTGCTTGAAGAAGCGCATCAGGTGGTTCGGCTCGGAGAAGTGCAGGCGGAAAGCGATTTCCTTGACGGAGAGATTGGAGAAAAGCAGGTCGTTCTTCACCTCTTGCAGGAGGCGTTGCT
>CASFUX010000233.1 GCA_949297975.1 uncultured Bacteroidales bacterium | reverse complement strand
TATGAACTGCCCAGCACGAAGGGAGTGATATGACCTACCCCCCAACCCCCTAAAGGGGGCTTTCCCACCCGCCCCGTGTCTCCCTACGGTCGAAATGACGGCAACGTAAGTCAAGAGGGGTAGGGGTGAGGTAAATTGCGAACATTCACATTGTTTTACATCCTACATTCAATGAAACCATATAGACAAAATGCATTTAGCAAAGCCCCCTTCAGGGGGTGGGGGGTCAAAGCCCTCTTTAGAGGGTTGGGGGTTCTTCTCCTGTTTTCCTTGCCCATGATGGCCGAACGCCCCAAGCTGGTGGTGGGCATCATGGTGGACGGGCTGCGGCAGGAGCATCTCGATGCGTTCCACGACTACTTCGTGGAAGGCGGTTTGAAAACGTTCATGTACGGCGGCACGGCGTTGCCCCACATGCGCTATCCCACCGCTTCGGCTGGCAATGCCCCCGATGTGGCCACGGTGATGGCAGGCACCACGCCCGCCTACCACGGCATTGCGGGCAACGTGTACTTCGACCGGCGCAAGGGGCACGAGGAGTCCGTGCTGCTCGATGCCGACCAGGTGGGCATCGGCACGCAGCACAGCTACTCCGCCCACCGGCTGCTGACCACGACCGTGGTGGACGAGCTGACGCTGGCCACGGAGGGCAATGCGCGGTGCTACGCCATCGGCATTGACCCCGAAGCCGCCATCATGCTGGGAGGGCACACCGCCCGCAGCGCGACGTGGATAGACGACGTGCAGCTGCAATGGGTCACTACGGGCTACTACGGCGAGGGACTGCCGAGCTACGCCGACCTCATGAACGTGGACGGGCGGTTCGACAGCACGGCCTACGTGCGCTGGACGCCCCTTTTCCCCGTCAACTCCTACGTGTGGAATGCCAACCGCCAGGCCCGGGCGTTCGACTACGTGCCCGCCCAAAGTCTTGACAACGAAAGCTCGACCAGCATCCTGCGGCGCACGCCTGCCGCCAACACGCTGGTGACCGACTTGGCCTTGCAACTGCTCAAGGGCGAGGGGCTGGGGCAGGGCTATTATCCCGACATGCTGCTGCTGCAATACACCGTGCGCACGCCCGGCGACCCGTTTACCTCCGTGCATTCCATTGAGAAGGAGGATATGTATATGCGGCTGGACCGGGAGGTGAAACGCCTGCTCGATGCCATCGACTGGGAGGCGGGCATGGAGCGCACGGTGGTCGTGCTCTTCGTAAACCAGTCGGACACGCATACGCCCATCGAATTGGGCGATAACAAGATACCCTCCGGTTACTTCAACGCCGGGCGTGCCGTGGCCTTGCTCAACACCTACCTCATGGCTCTGTACGGGCAGGAACGTTGGGTGGAAGGCTATTCGGGTAAGCATATCTTCCTCAACCGGCGCAAGATAGAGGAGCAACGCCTTGACCTGCGCGAGATGCAGGAGGTGACCGCCGAGTTCATGCTCGAATTCGAGGGCATACGTGCGGCCTACACCGCTGCGCAGGTGCGCAATCAGCCCTTGTCCGACGACTTCGAGGCGATGGCCTTGCGCAATTCGTACCACAAGGACAGCGGCGGCGACGTGGTGGTGACCCTGCTGCCCGGCTGGATGGAGGTGGACAACCGCAACCGGCCCGTGGGCGGCACCGCAGGCACGGCTGTGGAAGTGCCGGCGTTCATGTACGGCGGGGGTATCCCCCGGCAAGTCGTGGACAAACCCTACGACATGACCGACCTGGCACCCACCCTTGCCGCCCTGCTCGGCATCCCCGCCCCCAATGCCTGCATCGGGCAACCGATAGAAGAAGTCGTGGGCGGGAAGTGATGTCTGGCAAGAATGCTGCATATTTATGAACAAAAAGCCCATGCTGTCTGTTAGTATGCCGGATTGTTTCCCGCAGATAGACGCAGATTTCTGGCTTCTGGCTTCTGACTTCTGATTTCCGACTTTTATATCTTCCATCATATGAAAACCTACGATTTTGACGAAATCATTGACCGGTGCGGCACGAACTGTGTCAAGTATGACCAACGCCAGGCCACCTTTGGCACGGCCGACCTGCTGCCCATGTGGGTGGCGGATATGGACTTCCGCACCCCCGACTGCGTGTTCGACTCCATCCGTCGGCGTATGGGGCACCCCATCCTGGGTTACACCACCTTGCCCGCCGACTATTTCCAGGTGGCCATCCGCTGGATAACCGAACGCCACGGTTGGACACCGTGCGAGGAGTGGATGGGCTTCCTGCCCGGCATCGTGCCCGGGCTGTCGTTTGCCGTGCAGATATTCACCGAGCCGGGCGACGAGGTAGTGGTGCAGCCGCCCGTGTACCACCCCTTCCTGCACAGCGTGGAGCGCAACGGGCGCACCTTGGTGTACAATCCCCTGCGCCAGGTGGACGGGCGGTGGGAGATGGACTTCGACGACCTGGAGCGAAAGCTGACCGGCCGCACCCGCCTGCTCATCCTGTGCAACCCGCACAACCCCGGCGGCCGCCTGTGGCCTCTCGACACGCTCGTGCGGCTGGCCCGGCTGTGCGCTGCACGGGGCGTGACCGTCATCTCCGACGAGATACACGCCGATATGGCCCTCGGCGGGCGGCGGCACATCCCCTTTGCCAGCGTGTGCGACGAGGCACGCGACCACAGCATTACGTACATGTCGCCCAGCAAGTCGTTCAACATGCCGGGGCTCATCACTTCCTACTACATCGCCCCCAATCCCGACTTGCGCAGTCGCTTGGCCGTTTTCCTGGAAAAGAGCGAGCTGGACGGCGGCAACATCTTCGCTTACGAGGCCACCCGTGCCGTGTACCTCCACGGACGGGAATGGCTCGACCAGATGCTGGCCTACGTGCAAGGCAACATCGACCTGGTGGCGCGTTTCCTGGCCGAGCGCGTGCCCGCCATCCGTCCCATGCTGCCCGAGGCCTCGTTCCTCATTTTCCTCGACTGTCGGGGATTGGGCATGTCCCCGGCCGACTTGCAACGCTTCTTCGTCGAGCGGGTCAAGGTGGGCATGAACGACGGGCGCATGTTCGGTCCCGGCGGCGAAGGTTTCTTCCGCCTTAACGTGGCCTGCCCCCGCAGCACCGTGGAAGAGGCGTTGAGGAGGATAGAGGCGGCGGTGGGGGGACGCGAATGAACGTAAATTAAGTAGGGGCGGAAAATCTTCCGCCTTGTGTTTGGTGTATGTAAAGTGATAGGCTGTTGATTGCGGAGGATGGAGGATAAAACCAGACGGATTAAACTAAAAGAAATGGTTATGAAGAAAATGTTGTTAACGTTTCTACTCTGCGGGACATTTGTTTACATGTTGCCCGGGCAGACGCTCGTGCAGCAGATAGAAAGTGCATATAGCTCTATTGACACGTGCTCCTATTTGGATAGCATGGTGGCCTCATACAAGAGTTTCTTGATTATTTGGAGTGGTGCAACCGACTTGGAGACTATGGTCAACCAACTTGATTCTTTGCCACGACAAGGCGAAACCATAGATAGCCTGTGGTCAGCGTTACCCTTATCCTCTCAAACTTTAGTAGAGGAAAGAATGGAAAATTTCAAAAGAACCGTTTACGGCCATGAGTCTACGTTTGTATTGAATTTACAATTGCAGCCGGACAATACTTTGCAGGCCGATACAGGCAAGTTGCCTTTCAACCTTTTTTATTTTGATGAAGAATGCAAAGGAGACTTGTACATCTTTTGTGAAAACGGGGAATACAGTGAGCATGATTCTCGTTACCGCACGTTTTCCCGTTGTCTGGGTCGAAATGCTCCCAAAGTGTTCCGCCGCATTATGAAAAAGCAGCCGGACTATTGGTTATATTGCTATGCATTAGAGTGGATGAACACCATCCTATACATGAAAGACCGTCGCATCTACGTGTATCGGATTTGCGAAATGAAAGAATATGAACTGGACGAGTATCTGACAAAATTTAAGAACTCTTTACCAAGACCTGTGGTGACAGGGTTCTAATGCGGATAGGGGGCGGAAAATCTTCCGCCCTTTTGCGTCTAAGGCCAACGCCCTTGTAGCGTTCAGCGAAGGAAACATTATTTGTCTCCTATTTCTTTGAATAAACAAAAAAATAAAGAAAATATCGTGCTTTTTCTTGCGATTTATTTGTTTTAACCGAACTTTCGTTTTACCTTTGCAGGCGAAACAAACAACGAAGCGCATGTTATCCCATTACAATATCATTATTGTCGTCGTGAACGTCATACTTATTTTGGTCGGCAGGCTGAGGTGAGGGCGGTTGCGCATGGGCATATTTGGAAAAAACCTTTCTCGCCTCATCGGTCGGAAAGGTTTTTTTAGTAAACGCCCACCAACCTCCCCGAGGGGGAGGCTTTTGATGGAGATTGAATAGATATAATTACTAATGTAACTTACATCCCCTCCTTGGGAGGGGCTTGGGGAGGCTTGATTATGACAACAGACACTTACCGCATTCCGCTGCGCAGCGACACCTCCACGCAAGGACGGCGCATGGCGGGGGCACGCGCCTTGTGGCGGGCCAACGGCATGAAGGAGGAGCAATTGGGACGGCCTATCATCGCCGTGGTCAACTCGTTCACGCAATTCGTGCCGGGACATGTGCACCTGCACGAGGCGGGTCAACGGGTCAAGGCTGTGATAGAACGGCTGGGATGCTTTGCCGCCGAGTGCAATACCATTGCCATCGACGACGGTATTGCCATGGGGCACGAAGGCATGCTCTACTCCCTACCTTCGCGCGACCTCATAGCCGACAGCGTGGAATACATGGTGAACGCCCACTGGGCCGATGCCATGGTGTGCATCAGCAACTGCGACAAGGTAACGCCGGGGATGCTCATGGCGGCCATGCGGCTAAACATCCCCACCGTGTTCGTGTCCGGCGGGCCGATGGAGGCCGGTACGCTCGACGGGCGGCATCTTGACCTTATCGATGCCATGGTGCAGTCGGCCGACGAAGGGGTGTCCGATGCCGAGGTGGCTCGCATCGAACGGGCGGCGTGTCCTTCGTGCGGGTCGTGTTCGGGCATGTTCACGGCCAATTCCATGAATTGCCTTACCGAAG
>CASFUX010000232.1 GCA_949297975.1 uncultured Bacteroidales bacterium | reverse complement strand
CCGTAGGGAGAAATCCCACAGTAGCCTTGGGAGCGTTGTAGGAGGAGATTTCTCCCTACGGTCGAAATGACGGCGGGTGGCGTTGCTCGCTGCTATGTGTGCTCTCCCAATAAAACTATGTGCAGCCCGGTGTCCCCACTATTCACCGAACAGCCCGGTGGAGAGGTAGCGTTCGCCCGAGTCGGGCAGGATGACCACGATGCGCCGCCCGTGCCATCCGGGCCTCAGCGACAGCTGCGTGGCGGCGTGCAGGGCTGCCCCGCTGGAGATGCCCGTCAGCACCCCCTCGGTGGAAGCCAGCAGGCGCGAAGCCTGCCGGGCATCGTCGTCGGCCACGGGGATGACTTCATCGGCCACTTGCGGGTCGTAGGTGCGCGGCACGAAGCCCGCCCCGATGCCTTGCAGCCCGTGCGGCCCCGCCTGCCCGCCCGACAGCACCGGCGATGCCGCCGGTTCGACGGCCACCACGTGCAGGGCGGGATGCAATTCCTTGAGCCTGCGCCCCGTGCCGCTGAGCGTGCCGCCCGTGCCCACGCCCGCCACCAGGGCATCGATGCGCCCGGCGGTGTCGCGCCAAATCTCCTCGGCGGTGGTGCGGGCGTGGGCGGCGGGGTTGGCTGGGTTGTCGAACTGCCCCAGGGTGACCCCGCCGGTGGCTTCCCGCAGCCGCGCGGCCTCGGCTATCGCGCCCGCCATGCCCTGTGCGCCGGGGGTGAGCACCAGCTCCGCCCCGAGGGCACGCAGCAGGCGGCGGCGTTCGAGGCTCATCGTGTCGGGCATGGTGAGGATGAGGCGGTATCCGCGCAACGTGCACACCCACGCCAGCCCGATGCCCGTGTTGCCGCTGGTGGGTTCCACCACCGTGCCGCCGGGGCGCAGCGTGCCTTGCCGCTCGGCATCCTCGACCATGGCGAGTGCCACGCGGTCCTTCACGCTGCCTTGGGGGTTGAAGCTTTCGAGCTTGGCCACCAGTTGCGCCCGTGCGCCTGCGGCCCGGCCGTATGCCTCCAGATGCATCAGAGGCGTGTTGCCGACCAGGTCGGCGAGATTGCGTGCTATCTTTTCCATGTCTCTTCTCCTTTCCTATATATTATATATGTCAATCGGAACACTTGCCCGTAGAGACCTCACTCCGTGGTGTCTCTACTCCTTGCCTCTTGCCTCTTACTTCTTACCTCTTATTCCTTGCCTCTGCCCTCACCACCATTTCTTCCGGCGGAAGTACCACAGCATGAAGCCCGCCACGGCAGCCATGATGCCCAGCATGGCAAGGAATCCGTACCGCCAATGCTGTCCCGGCAGGCGGTCGAAGTTGGTGCCGTACACCCCGGCGATGAAGCTGATGGGGATGAACGTGACCGAGATGATGGTAAGCACCTTCATGATGTCGTTGAGCCGTTCGCCCACACGCGTGTGGTACAAGTTCATGAGGTCGTACAGCATCTCGCGGTACGTGTCGCACACGTCATCGGCTTCCTTCGCGTTGTCCAACAGCTCGTGGAAGTGCGCCCGGTTGGCCGTGTGCAGGCAGTCGGCATCGGACTTGGCCAGCTGCGCCGTCACCTCGCGGGCGGGATGCACGTGCTTGCGCAACAGGCTCAACTCGCGCTTGTACCGCACCGTCTGCCCCAGCAGGTCGCGGTCCGTCCCGCCTCCGCTGCGGTCGTACAGACGGTCTTCCAGCCGTTCGATGCGTTCGCCCATCTCGCCTGCCACATACAGGTAATGGTCTATCACCACGTCGAGCAGGGCAAAGGCCAGGTAGTCGCTGCCCGCCTCGCGCACCTTGGCGGGCGACTTGCGCAAACGGGCGCGGACGGGGTCGAACAGGCCGTCCTCCTCCTCCTGGAACGACAGCAGCAAGTCGCCCAGCAACACGAGGCTCACGCTGTCGGCCGACACGTGCCCGCCCCGCTTGCCATACCGCAAGGACTTGAGCGTGATGAACAACCCGCCGTCAAACTCCTCGGCCTTGGGGCGCACGCCCGTATCCATGATGTCCGAAAGCACGTGCAAGGGGATGCCCAGCGTGCCCCCGATGCGCTGCATGAGGGCGGCATCGTGCAAGCCGCTCACGTTGAGCCAAACGAAACGTCCCGGCGCGGCAAGCGCGGACAGGTCGGCATCGGGCGGGCAGGCGCGTTCGGTTACTTCGTCACCGCTGTAGTCGGTCAGGCGCAGGGCGGGATGTTCCATCCGCCGGATGCCGCGCAGCACCAACGCATTGGGCGAAAGGCCGATTTCTTCTTTCTTCTTATGTGTGTAGCGTGCCATGAGGGGAGGTACGTGCGGGGGCTAAGGTGCGTCCCCCGCCGGAACAAAGGTACGCTTTTTACCTGAAAGCGAAGCCGTCTTCACCACGGGAAGATGCTTTTCCTCCACTACCCCATCCGAAACACACGGGAAAGCCGTACCTTTGTGGGCTTTTTTTAGACTGACGACCGATTATGGAACAAGCGACCTCTTCTCCCGTGCGGGAACGCCTGTGGACGCGCAGCTTCACGAGCATCTGCGTGGCCAACTTCCTGCTGAATTTCGCTTTTTACCTGCTGCTGCCCGTGCTGCCGCTGTACCTCATCGAGGTGTTCGGCGCGAGCAAGACGATGGTGGGCATCGTGGTGTCGTGCTACACGGTGGCCGCGCTCGTGGTGCGTCCCGCGGCGGGCTTCGTGCTCGACATGTTCAACCGCCGCGTGCTGTACCTCATCGCTTATTTCCTGTTCGCCCTATGCTTCACGGGCTACGTGGTGGCGGGCAGCATCGCCCTGCTGGTGCTGGTGCGCCTGCTGCACGGGCTGGCCATGGGCATGGTGAGCACGGCGGGCAACAGCCTGGTGGTGGACATCATGCCCTCGTCGCGCCGGGGTGAGGGGCTGGGCTATTTCGGCGTGGCCAATAACATCGCCATGGCCACGGGACCCATGATCAGCCTGTTCATCCACGACCATGCGGCGGACTTCTTTACCATCTTCTATGCGGCCATCGCCAGCGGGGCGTTGGGCTTCATCATCGCCAACACGGTGAAGGTGAAGAAGGCCGCCCCCGTCCCGCGCGAGCATCAGCCCATGGTGCTCGACCGCTTTTTCCTGATCAAGGGGCTGAGCGGCGGGGCGAGCCTGCTGTTCATCGCCGTGCCCTACGGCATGGTGACGACCTACGTGGTCATCTACGGGCGGCAACTGGGCATCGAGGCCAGCATGGGCATCTTCTTCCTGCTCATGGCGGTGGGGCTTATCAGTTCGCGCCTGTTTGCGGGCAAGCTGGTGGACCGGGGGCGGCTGCTCGCGGTCATCGGGTGCGGCACGGTGGTGGCGATGGTCACGTACTTCGTGCTGGCCTCGCTGCTGAAGCTGCATCTGCTCACGGACAGCGTGCTGGTGCCCATCCTGTTCTATGCCGTGGCGGTGTCGCTGGGGGTGGGCTACGGGATGCTGTTCCCGGCTTATAACACGTTGTTCGTCAACCTGGCCCCGCACAACCGCCGCGCCACGGCCTCGTCCACGTACCTCACCAGCTGGGATATCGGGCTGGGGCTGGGGCTGATTGTGGGCGGGCGCATCGCCGACACGGCGGGCGGTCTGCCCCTGTCGTACCTCGTGGGGGCGTTCTCGGTGGCCATCTCGTTCGTCCTGTTCAAGAAAATCACCGCCCCGCACTACGAACGGAACAAGCTGGTGTAAAGCCTCCCCAAGCCCCTCCCGAGGAGGGGATGTAAATATGCAGAAGCCCCCTCGCCTTGATGACGAGGGGGCTTCTGCGTTTCCGTGTATATCCGTGTATTCCGTGTGCTTATCCTCCTATTGCAATGCCTGCAAGCCTTCCCGCAGCGAGGCTATCTTGCTTTCGGCATCGGCTTTCTTCTTGCGTTCGGCTTCGACTACGGCGGGCTTGGCGTTGGCCACGAACTTCTCGTTGCCCAGCTTCTTCATCACCGAGGCGAGGAAGCCTTCGTAGTAGGCCAGGTCGGCTTCGAGCTTCTTCCGTTCCTCTTCCACGTTGAGCAGCCCGCCGAGGGGCACGGCGTATTCCGTCGTCCCCACGAGGAACGACACCGCGCCCGCCGCCTTCTCCGCCAGTGGTTCGATGGCGCGGAGGTTGGCCATCTTCACGATGACGGCATCGAAGCCGGGCTGGTGGCCTGTCGCCACTTGCAACGCGAGCGGTTCGCGGGCGGGGATGTTCTTCTGCAACCGCACCGAACGCACGGCGGCAATGACTTCCTTCGCGTGCTCGAAGGCCGCCAGCAACGCCTCGTCCACTGGCTTGGGCTGCGGCATGGGCTGCACCATGATGCTTTCGCCATCGGCACGTTGTTCCAACGCCTGCCACAGCTCTTCGGTGATGAAGGGCATGAACGGATGCAGGGCACGCAGCAGCGCGTCGAAGAAGCCGAGCGTGGCCCGGTACGTGGCTTGGTCGATGGGCTGCCCGTAGGCGGGCTTCACCATTTCGAGGTACCAGGCGGAGAATTCGTCCCAGAACAGGCGGTACAGCTGCATGAGGGCTTCGCTCAGGCGGTATTTGCCGAAGAGGTCGTCCACCTCGGCGAGGGTCTTGCTCAGTTGCGCGTCAAACCACGCCACGGCCAGGCTGGCGGCTTCGGGTTGCGGCACGTCGGCCGTCTGCCAGCCTTTCACGAGGCGGAAGGCGTTCCATATCTTGTTGTTGAAGTTGCGCCCCTGCTCGCACAGCGCGTGGTCGAACAGGATGTCGTTGCCCGCCGGTGCGGAGAGCAGCAGCCCCATGCGCACGCCGTCGGCCCCGTACTGGTCGATGAGGGCGAGGGGGTCGGGCGAGTTGCCGAGCGACTTGGACATTTTGCGTCCCAGCTTGTCGCGCACGATGCCGGTGAAGTACACGTTGCGGAAGGGCATGTCGCCCCGGTATTCGTATCCCGCCATGATCATGCGTGCCACCCAGAAGAAGATGATGTCCGGCCCCGTCACCAGGTCGGCGGTGGGGTAGTAATACTTGATTTCCTCGTTGTCCGGGTGCAGGATGCCGTCGAAGAGCGACAGCGGCCACAGCCACGATGAGAACCACGTGTCGAGGCAGT
>CASFUX010000231.1 GCA_949297975.1 uncultured Bacteroidales bacterium | reverse complement strand
TCAGCCCCGGGATGACCAAGGCCATGGACACGGTGCGGAACTTGTTGTACATGGGCAGGTGATGGAACATAAATTCGTTGAACGCCATGAAATTGCTCCCCCACGACAGCAGCACGAAGAACACGGACGCGCCCAGCAGCCACCACTTCATGCGGCCGGGCACGACGAACATGCCCAGCACGAACAGGAAGCACACCAACGCCCCGAAGTACACCGGGCCGGAGGTGAAGGGCTGGTCGCCCCAGTACGTGGCGGTTTGGATGGTCTTGCCCGTGCGCATACCGTGCGCCTTGGCGGCCTGGTACAGGGCGGAGTGTTCGTCGAGCGTGCCGCCCGAACTGCCGCCGTACAGGTTGGGCACGAGCATGGTCAGGGTTTCCGCCTTGCCATAGCTCCATGCAAAGGCATAGTCGATGTCGAGGCCGGTCGAGGGGCGTTCCTCGTCACCGGTGGTGGCGGCGGTCAGCTCGCTTGCGCCGCGTATGCTCTCCTTGCTCAGTTCGTACTGCGAGTACAGGCTGCCTATGCTGGGCAGCACGGCCAGCACCACGCAGGCGGCCAGCACGCCGGTAGCCTTGCCCAGGGTGGCGAAGTCCTTTTGCCTCAGCTTGCCTACGGCATATCCGATGAACACGATGACGCAGAGCAGGGCAAGGTAGTAGGTGATTTGGATGTGGCTGCTCTTGAGCGACAGCGTCACGCCCAGCAGGGTGGCGATGCTGCCCCACAACCATTTTTCCCGGAACACCAGCACCATGCCTGCCAAAGTAAGCGGCATGTAGGCGATGGCATAGGCCTTGGTGACGTGCCCCGCCTCTAATATTATAATATTGTAAGAGGCGAAGGCGAATGCGATGGCTCCCGCTACGGCTATCCACGTGTTTGCCCCTAACACGCACATGAGGATGTAGAAGCACACCAGCCCGATGAGCACGGCACCGGCATCGGTACCTGCCCATTTGAAGGGGGCTTCCAAGTAGCTGAGGAAGTTGGCGGGCACTTTCTGGTTGGTTACCGTGTACGAAGGCATGCCGCTGAACATGCTGCCCGTCCAGCTCAGCACCGGGAAGTCTTCGGCCTGGTCGGTCTTGGCGTAGTCGGCCAGTTCCTTGGACATGCCTTGCCACTTCTGGATGTCGCCCATGGGCAGTTCTTTCCCTTGAAACACGGATGGCGCGAAGTACACCAAGGTGAGCACGATGAATGCGGCCAATGCCGCAAGATGCTTTTTCGAAGCGTTGAAGATGGATTTCATATTGTTGAGTTACGAGTTATAGCGCGAGGACGCAAAGGTACGCAGAAATACGTGGGATGCCAAGACGCGAGAGCGCAAAGAGTGAGTTTTTTGAGGTTGTACGCTAAGGCGGGAAGACGCGAAGGGTAGAGAAGTGGCGTGCCGTGTCTGCAATGGCGGCAGGTAGCAGCATTCATTTAATGCTTTGTGTCTTCGCATCTTCGAGTACTGATTAATCCGCGCGTCACGTTCCAGCGGAAGCGTACCAGCATCCACCCCTTTTGCGGTTGCAAGCGCAGGCAGAAGCCGCATAGCAGCACGAGGGTGGCCGCCCACTTCACGGCTTCGGCCACGAGCCGCCTGGCGTATTTACCGGTCGACACGCTGCGGGTGCGCTGTCGTTCGCTCCGCCCGATGGAGTAGGTGAGGCGGTCGAAATACTCCGGTGTCAGCTTCATGGCGGGGATGATGTGGTAGAGGATGGCCGTGGGCAGGTAGTGGAAGGACATGCCCGCCTGCGTCATTTTGTCGAATATCTCCTTTTCCTCCGCCCCCACGAGGCTGTCGCCCTTGCGCCCCAGTTCGGGATTGAACAGGCCGGTGCGGCGGAACACTTCCCGGCGGTAGGCGGCATTGCCTCCGCCCGGATATTTCCCGTGCCTGAAAGGGTGGGGCGTGTCGCCTTCGTATAAGTAGCCGGTGATGAGGGTTTTGGTATAGTGGGAAAACCACGTCGGTTCGGCCGTCTCATACACGGGCAGGATGGGGCCTCCCGCCGCCCAGGCTTGCGGATGCCGGTGGAAGAAATCGGCGTAGGTTTGCAGGTATTCGCGGTTGACCGTGGCATCGTCGTCCACATATACCAGCACCTCGCCCCGCGCCTCGCGGATGCCCCGGTTGCGGGCATGGGACAAGCCTTGTTGTCCTTCCACCGCGTAGCGGAACGCCACTTCCGGGTAATCGCTGTGGAAGCGTGCGCATTCCTCCCGCGTGCGGTCGGTGCAGTTGTTGTCTATCAACACGATTTCGTACTCCTCGCGGGGAAGCGTGTTCTCCGCAAGGCTTCGCAGTACATTATATATATATCGGTCGCGGTTGTAGGTGCAGATGATGACTGAAAGCATGGGGCTTTGGGGTTAATGATAGGCAAAAATACGCCTTTTGTCGTAAAGTTTCAGGGTTATGGCCTTAAAACTTTACGGGCGGGCGTGTTTTTCGTTGCTCCTGCCCCGCACTACCATGTCGTAGAACGTGCCTTCCTTTTCAAACTTCTCTTTGGGCGGCTTCCATGACAGTTGTTGGATGACGGATTGTCGGCGGATGATTTCCATCACCTGCGGGTCGTAGGGGCTGAACAGGCATTCCAGCAGCAGGCATTTGTTGTTGGGCACGAGGGTGGCCTTGCGCCATGCCGGTAAGAGGGTGTCGGGCGAGCTGTTCACGGCCACCTGCATGGCCAGTGCAGCCAGCGTGTAGGACACTTGCCGGTGTTCTTTCCTCCAGTATTCCAGCAGCACGGAGCAAGATTTGGCGATGATGGCATTGTGCGGATGAGCGGCTATGACCCCCACGCTGGGGATGATGTCTTGGTTTCTGAAAAGGAACAGGTCGGCCTGCCGGATATAGTCGGGCACCGGACCCATCAGCCACGTGGTGCCGTCCAGCCATACGCCTCCGTGCTGGCGCAGGATCAGGAGGCGCAGGATGTCCGAATAGGCCGTATTGCTGATGATGCCCTGTACGCGTTTCCGGATGATGTGTTCGGGTATGTCCGCGTATTGGGGGATGTTTTCATCGGTCAGCACCACTAAGTCGTCGGCGTGGTAGGTGCGCATGGAGTCCATGCACCTCTGGATGGTGTAGGGAGCCTGTTCCAAGCCTTGCAGCCAGCAAGTCCATATCTTGCCGGGGTAGGGGGTGGGTGCGGATTGGGCGGTCGGGGCTTTCGGCCCGGTAGTTTGGGCAGCGTATGCATACCGCTTCATGTAGTCGTATGCGCCGAGCAGGTCGAGCCGGGCGGCGGCTTCGCGGTCGCCGAGCAGCAGTCTGCGTTTCAATTTGTAAAAGCTGACCTTCAGCCCGCGCTTTTGCAACGTTCGGAATAAGCCCATGTGTCAGGATGAATTGTGCGTTAAAGCTTTGTTTACAAAAATACATTCCTCCGAGGGATGGCATCGTCAGCCGGGCAAGCCAATAACTTTTTTTATGAAATTTTAATCGTCAGAGGGTTTGGCTGCGTCCGTGCGGAAATTTTCTTGCGCTGGTACGGAATTTTAGCCGTGTCCGTGTGGAAATTTGACGGCGTAGGTATGGAAATTTTGACACCCCGGTGCGGATGTCCGGGCTTGCTCCACGGCGGGACGCTTGCATTTCTGATTAAATCGTATCTTTGTGTCGTGAGACAAGGATTTTTGCCCTATGAACATTCTTTTTTTGAACAACCAGGAGGTGGCTCCTTTCACCAATGGCATCCAACGCATCACGGACACGCTGGCGCGGGGATTTGCCGGGCGGGGAGCATGGTGTTATTCCGCCTATTTCAGTGAAAACGAGGTGTGCCCCAAGACGGAGTTTGCCGGGAAAATACGCCTCGACCGGGCGCAGGTGGCCGACGGGTTGGGACGGTTCGTGTGCGAGCATGAGATAGACGTGGTGATTTGCCAGCAGGTCGATGGCGGGCGGGACTTGTTCGAACAGGTGCGTCGGGCTTGCTCCGTGCGCCAGGGATGCCGGGTGCTGTATTGCCTGCACACGTGTCCCGGTTACGTGTTCGTGCGCCCCAACCGGCAGGCCGAGTGGTTTCGCGTGGTGCATGGCATCCGGCAGGTGTTCAGCCTGAAGAAGTGGCTGGTGGGGCTGTTGCCCGTGCCGGTGTACAACCGCTTAGTGGCCGCCCGCACCCGGCGGGAATATGGGTTGTACAACGAGTTGTTTGATGGCGTGGTGCTGCTGTCCGGGCAT
This sequence comes from uncultured Bacteroidales bacterium, assembly GCA_949297975.1. GTDB lineage: Bacteria > Bacteroidota > Bacteroidia > Bacteroidales > Paludibacteraceae > QVMH01. The sequence goes on along the minus strand of CASFUX010000231.1, from coordinate 1,925 downwards.
TTCATAGCGGAATATTGCGCCCTCTCTGCTGCCTCGCCGCAGCAACGGGAGCGGGTGTGGGCAGTGCCCAATGCCTGCCTCCTTGGCGATAAGTACGAGCCGGGGTCGGGAGGGAAAGAAAAGGAAGTGCTGGTGGTCGGGCGTTTGTCCGACCGTTCAAAGCGCATTTCCGACCTGCTGCGGGTGTGGGCGGGGATAGAGCGGCGTGCTGACTTGCAGGGCTGGGTGCTCCGCGTGGTGGGCACGGGCGAGGACGAAGCGTATTACCATGCGCTGGCTCGCCGCTTGGATTTGAAGCGGGTGCGCTTTGAGGGGCGGCAAGACCCCACGGAGTATTATCGCCGGGCATCGGTCTTTGCCATGACTTCGGCTTACGAGGGTTTTCCCATGACTTTGGTTGAGGCGCAACAAATGGGGTGCGTGCCGGTGGCGTTCGATTCGTTTGGTTCGGCTCGCGACGTGGTGGCCGACGGCATCACGGGCGTGTTGGTGCCGCCGGGCGACCTGGCTGCCTACGAGCAGGCATTGGCCGCGTTGATGGCCGACGATGAACGCCGGGCATCCCTCATGCGTGCGGGAGTGGACTATGTGGAGCGGTTTGCCGTGGAGCGCGTGGTGGATGAGTGGTTTGGATTGTTCCGTAGCTTGTGGAAATGAGGATAAAAGTACGTTGAAAAGGATAACGCACACACGAAATGTTTAGTAATACCTCCGGTACGTTCTTTCATCGTGGAATACGATGCGGGTCTTTTGGTCGAACTCGCTCCAATTCTTGATGGGGGTCATGTAGGATGCTCCGTAAATATCTTCTAACCATTGGGCCGTGTTCGTGGGCACGAAGAACCGGTGGCCGAGGAAGGTGGTTTCATGAAAGCCCTTGTCCGTGACCCAGGAGAGACGGGTGGGGAAACCATCGGTGGCGTTGGCCTCGGCGGCAGGCTTGCTCTCGTGTCTGCGCCCGATGTAGCAATACAGTTCGTCTCCCTGCTCGAAATAGACGAAGAAATCGATCTGGACGCCTTTGTAGGAGAACACGTCTTCTACGATGCGCCCCGTGCCGCCCACGTAGTTTTGTTTCAAGTGCTTGAACCCGAACGACTGCATGATTTCGGGCAGGTTGTCGGGGCGTTTCTCGCAGAGGATGCCCACGTCCAGGTCGAAGTCGTAGGGGATGAACGCCTTGTCGCGGTAAGCCCCCAGGAGCGTGCCGAAGTCGAGGAACACGAACGACCCCGCGCTGCGCAATGCCCGGTCGGCCTGCACAAGGGCTTCCAGCCCGTGCTGGCGGAAGTTACGTTTCAGTCGCCGGTTGCGCAGGGCCGTGTCTATCTTGACGGCTTGTTGGTACAGGCCAAGACGTTGAGTGATATTGATGAGTGTTTGGCGTAGCATGTTTGTTTATAGCTTTATTGGGTTGTGTGAATTGAAGTAGGAGTTATTGTAAACTTCATCGCCCAGCAAGCTTTTGCTCCATGCGATCATTTGCTTCATGTACGGGGTATCTGTGCCTATTTGTTTGGCGATGAGCGTTAGGATGTATAATCCGTATGGGAAATCTTCCGTGAAATACCGGCTCTGCAAGTCGGGCACGAAGTGGCCCGGTTTGTCGGCAGGCAGCATGGGGGCTTTTATTCCTTTGAAAGCCTCGATGGAGCGTATTTTACGGGTGAGCGATTGGGCATCCTGGCTTTCGTAGTATTCAAGTAAGGGGCATAGTTCGCTTGCGTCAGTTGTAAGGCTTTGTTTGATTCGTTGGAACTCAAGGTCGCAGTGTATGAGCAGTTCAGAGGTGGCATCGTTCCATTCCTCATAGAATAAGAATGCCCGGTCGTAGTCTGTTCCGGCTTTGTAATCATGGAATAAGTTATAAAGCCGTGTGGTGTGCAGGATGGGATTGCTGTTGCTCAGCGCGGCATCCAGGTAGT
>CASFUX010000230.1 GCA_949297975.1 uncultured Bacteroidales bacterium | reverse complement strand
CTTCCCGACGGCACACTCACTCTGCTGCTCATCGACGAGGAAGGCCGCATCTACGGATAGGGAGCCAGCCGGAAACCGGAAAATGAAAATCCGTGACGCGAATCCTTGGAAATATCGAAACTAATGCTTACCTTTGAAAACAGAGGAAGAAAGTGCCCGTTTTTCGGGAACTGCCTTCCCGACTTGCAAGGACTACCTTCCCGCATTGCAAGAGCTGCCTTCCCGAAGTCCGAAAAGGCAGTTCCCGGAACTTGAAAAGGCAGCTCCCGTAGTGCAAAAAGGCAGCTCCCGCAAAACGGGGGCTATGCACAAACAAAACAAGAAGAGACAAAAGCCAAGGGCGAAGGCTTGTTTTGCCCATTCTATAAACCTTAAAACTGATACAGAAATGGCTATCAAGTACAGATTATTCCAAAGCACCCAAGAGGGGCCAACTAACGGCAAGTGGTACGCCAGAGCCGTGGTAGATGAAGTAGTGGATACGGACGCGCTCGCGGAACTTATCCAACGCAACTGCTCCGTGAAGCGTTCGGATGTCAAAGCGGTACTGACCGAACTTTCGGAAGTGATGCGCGACCAGCTGCTGGCGGGCAACCGCGTGAAGATTGAGGGGCTCGGCTCGTTCAAGGTGGGCTTCACCTCGAAGCCGGCCGCTACCCGTGCCGAGTGGGTACCTACTACCCACGTCAGCGGGACGCATATTAACTTCCAGCCGGAAACCATGGATACCTATTCGGCAGGGAAGCGCACACGTTCGGCGGCGGCCTTGCAGGGCATCGAATTCACCGAGTTGCGCGGCTACGACGACGGCAGCACAAGTACGTCCGGCTCGGATGACGGCGGCGGAGAATTGCCGTTGGGTTAAGAAAGCATACCGCCAATTGAATGATTGCAGATGCGGACGATGCGGATACGTGGGAAGTTGCCCGGCAACAACCTGCGGAATCCGCATCTTTCGTATCTGTCCGTGACAACGAGAAGACAGTCTGCGGAAGCCCGTCACCGCTCCGCCGCCTTCATTTCACGCAGCACCCCGACGGTAAGCGGGATGGCAAGGAAGAACGTCAGCAGGTCGGACACTGCCTGACACATCTCTACGCCCTCAATGCCAAGCATGTGCGGCAGGATGAAAATGAGTGGTATGAAGAACAGCCCCTGCCGTGCCGACGAAAGGATAGTGGCGCGCACGGACTTGCGGATGGTCTGGAGCATCATATTGCAGACTATCGTCCACGCTCCCAGCGGATAGGCAATGAGTTGCCAGCGCAGGGCGTCCGCACCCACGGCAATCACGTCCGGGTCGCCCTTACGGAAGAGTTCGACAATCTCTTCGGCATATCCCATGCCCGCAACAGCCACCAGCAGCAGGAAGGTCACCCCCACTTTGACGCAGAACCAGAACCCTTGCCGCACCCGGGCATAGAGCCGCGCGCCGTAGTTGAAGCCGCACATGGGTTGGAATCCCTGCCCGAAACCAATGAGGAACGAGTTGATAAACATCCCGATACGCGACACGATGGACATGCCGGCGATAGCCGCGTCGCCATAGGCACCGGCTGCCACGTTGAGCAGGATGTTGGCCACGCTGGCCAGTCCCTGCCTGGTGAGCGAGGGAGTACCCCCGCCTATAATCTCCTTGGCGTAGCTCAGGGATGGCGTAAAGTTGCGGAACCGGATGGCAATGTTGCCTTGCCGGGAGGCCATGTAGAGCAGCAGCGAAAAGCTGCACAGCTGGCTCAGGACGGTGGCAAGTGCCGCCCCGGTGATGCCCAGCCCGCAGACAAAGATAAGCAGCGGGTCGAGCACGACGTTGATAACGGCTCCCGCCACGATGCCCACCATGCTATAAGCAGCATTCCCCTGAAATCTTATCTGATTGTTAAGCACCAGCGAGGCGGCCATAAAGGGTGCTCCCAGCAGGATAATGCCCAGGTATCGGCGGGTGTAAGGCAAGATGGTGGGCGTCGAGCCCAGTGCTACCGACAGTGGAGTAAGGAATATCAGCCCTAGCACAGCCAGCGCCGCGCCTGCGAAGAAGGCCAGAAAGAAACCGGTGGCGGCCATGCGCTCGGCGTTGGCGGTATCCTGCGCCCCGAGGCGGCGGGAGATATAGTTGCCCGAACCGTGCCCGAAGAAGAATCCGACAGCCTGTATGATGGCCATGGCGGAGAAGACAATGCCCACCGCGGCGGTAGATTGCGTGTCGAGCTTACCCACAAAATACGTGTCGGCCATGTTGTAGAACGACGTCACCAACATGCTGATGATGGTGGGAACGGCCAGCTTCATGACGATGCGGTGCACCGGCGCGGTGGTCAGATAGATGAAGTTTTCCTGGGCAGTGTGTGTCATTTACCCTACAAAGATAGT
>CASFUX010000229.1 GCA_949297975.1 uncultured Bacteroidales bacterium | reverse complement strand
GTGTCGCGCGACAATATGATCTATAAGTGCGGTTGGTCGCCCTTCGAGGGCACCACGTTCGATGCCGCCGTGCAGTCCACCTGGGTCAACGGCCGCCGGGTGTACGACCGGGGCACGTTCGATGAAAGCGCACGCGGCATGAGGCTGGAGTTTGACCCGCCGGGGCGGTAAATGGGGCTTCGGATTGTTTCCCGCAGATAGCGCAGATTAACGCAGGTTTTGAGGCACGAGGCAAGAAGCGGTATCTAATCTGTGTTAATCGGTTTAATCGGTGTATTCCGTGTGCCAATCTGAAATCTGAAATTTGAAATCCGCCTCCCATCCATCTGGAAAACGCGGATTTATTCGTACCTTTGCAGCCTTGATTTAAAGGAAATATAAGCAAGATATGGCTAAGAACATAAGCAGATGCAGCTTTTGCGGGCGTACCGAGGCGCAGGTGGAATTTTTCATCACGGGCATCGACGGGGTGCAGATATGCAACGAATGCGCCTTGCAGGCTGCCGAGATCGTGAAGGAAAACACGGTGGCGGTGAACCGCCACGCGGCTTTCGACCGCACCCAGGTGCCGAAGCCGGCCGAAATAAAGGAATTCCTCGACCAATACGTCATCGGGCAGGACGAGGCGAAGAAGCACCTCTCGGTGGCTGTGTACAACCATTATAAACGCCTGATGCAGGCGCACGCCGACGACGAGGTGGAGATAGAGAAGAGCAACATCATCATGGTAGGCTCCACTGGCACGGGCAAGACCTTGCTGGCGCGTACCATCGCCCGGAAGTTGCATGTGCCGTTCACCATCGTGGATGCCACGGTGCTGACCGAGGCGGGCTACGTGGGCGAGGACATCGAAAGCATCCTCACCCGCCTGTTGCAGGTGGCCGACTACAACGTGGAAGAGGCCGAACGGGGCATCGTGTTCATCGACGAGATAGACAAGATAGCACGCAAGAGCGACAACCCCAGCATCACGCGCGACGTGAGCGGCGAGGGGGTACAGCAGGGCCTGCTGAAACTGTTGGAAGGTTCGGTGGTCAACGTGCCGCCGCAGGGAGGACGCAAGCATCCGGAGCAAAAGATGATTCCCGTGAACACGCAGAACATCCTCTTCATTTGCGGGGGAGCGTTCGACGGCATCGAGAAGAAGATTGCCTCGCGTCTCAACACCCGCGTGGTGGGCTACAGTGCCATCACCGACGGCGAGCAGATTGACAAGAACAACCTGCTGCAATACATCGCCCCGCAGGATTTGAAGGCATTCGGCCTCATTCCGGAAATCGTGGGGCGTATGCCGGTGCTTACCTACCTCGAACCGCTGGACCGCACGGCACTCCGCCGCATATTGACCGAACCGAAGAACTCCATCATCAAGCAATACGTCAAACTTTTCAAGATGGACGACATCGACCTGGTGTTCAACCACGACGTGCTGGACTACATCGTGGACAAGGCCATCGAGTTCAAGCTCGGGGCGCGCGGGCTGCGTTCCATCGCCGAGACCATCATGATGGACAAGATGTACGAAACGCCTTCGAAGAAAGTGAAGAAAGTCGTCATCACGCTGCCCTATGCCCAAAGCAAGCTGGAAAAGGCCAATGCCAACCGCCTCAAAAGCGCGTAGAGATTTACTATTGCACCATTTACAATTTACTGTTTGTGTCGGGGCATCGGCTTTGTCCGTCATTTCGACCGAAGGGAGAAATCTCTAAGTCTGTAACTTGTTTACTCGTTTACTTGTTTACTTGTCAACTCCGTAACTGATATGGGAAATATCGTAGCAATCGTAGGACGCCCGAACGTGGGCAAATCAACTTTGTTCAACCGGCTTACCAAGACCCGCCGCGCCATCGTGAACGAGGAGGCCGGCACCACGCGCGACCGGCAGTACGGCAAGTGCGAGTGGAACGGGCGCGAGTTCTCCGTCATCGACACGGGCGGCTGGGTGGTCAATTCCACCGACGTGTTCGAGGACGAAATCAAGCGGCAGGTGGTGCTGGCCATCGAGGAGGCCGACGTGGTGATGTTCGTGGTCGATGTGCAGGGCGGCATTACCGACTTGGACGTGGAGGTGGCCGAGATACTCCGCCGGGGCAGCAAGCCCGTGATGCTGGTGTGCAACAAGGTGGACAACTTCGCCCTGCAATACGATGCCACGGCCTTCTACAGCCTCGGGCTGGGCGACCCCTACATCGTGTCGGCCATCAACGGGCTGGGGTCGGGCGACTTGCTCGACGAACTGTTGGCACGCTTCCCGTCCAACGGTGAGGCATCGGATGAAAACCTGGAAGAACTGCCCCGCCTGGCGGTGGTAGGTCGTCCCAATGCAGGCAAGTCGTCCCTCATCAATGCCTTGATAGGCGAGAACCGCACCATCGTGACCGACATTGCCGGTACTACGCGCGATTCCATTTATTTGCGCTTCAATAAGTTCAATCACGATTTCTACCTGGTGGACACGGCCGGTATCCGCAAGAAGGCCAAGGTGAGCGAGGACTTGGAATACTATTCCGTGCTGCGCTCCATCCGCGCCATCGAGAATTCGGACGTGTGCATCCTCATGGTTGACGGCACGCGCGGGCTGGAGGGGCAGGACTTGAACATCTTCTCCATCATCCAAAAGAACAAGAAAGGCCTGGTGGTGTGCGTCAACAAGTGGGACCTGGTGGAGAACAAGACCCCTGCCCACATGAAGGCTTACGAAAAGGCCATCCGCGACCGTCTGGCCCCGTTCACCGATTTCCCCATCATCTTCGCCTCGGCCCTGACCAAGCAGCGCATCCTGAAGGTGCTCGACATGGCGGCGCGGGTGTACGACAACAAGCGGCGCAAAGTGCCTACCGCCAAGCTCAACGAGTTCCTGCTACCCCTCATCGGGGCTTACCCGCCCCCCTCGTGGAAAGGGAAATACGTCAAGATAAAGTACGTCACGCAGTTGCCCGACACGCAAGTGCCCACGTTCGTGTTTTTCGCCAACCTGCCGCAGTACGTCAAGGAACCGTACCGCCGCTTCCTGGAGAACAAGATACGCGGCAAGTGGGACTTGCACGGCACGCCCGTCCAGATATTCATCCGGAACAAATAAGGCGCAGGAAACGAGGAGTATTAAGTAGCTATTCTGAAAAACGATGAAACCAGGTGAGAACTTCAAGCTGGCGGCAAGTCGCCGCGTCGCTGCTGCGTGCACGCTTCTTTTGGGGATTATGCTGTTGCAGGCCGTGTCGGTGCGTGCCGATGACAAGATGAAACTCGATTTGCCTTATACGAACGACTTTACCAAGTCGGCGTTTTATTTCAATGGCACAGGTACGGCCAGCGTGAAGTATGACGGGCAAGAACTGGCTGCTGCCATCGATATCGATTTTGAGCATCCCAAAGATGGGGTTTACGGCACTTTGGTGTTCAGCAACGAAGCGCGGGAAGTGGTGGCGCGTTATGTGTTTACCGGCATGGAGAACCTGGGCGATGCTACCAGCAAGCGGGTCGTCTTGAAAGGCATTGGTGGCGCGAAAGGAACTGCCACGGCCAACATGGAGTTTGCGCGCAGCACCACACGCAATTATGCCTTGTTCTTATTCCCGAATACCATCCCTTACCTGGATGGCATCAACTGGTTGGAGTTCGACTCCCAACTGCGCATTGCCCCGCGCGAGAAAACGGCTGAGGAGCTGGCACAAGAAGAAAAAGCGCAGGAATATCGCGAACGTCAAGCCAAGCAGGAGCAGGCAGATAAAGCCCGCAAAGAGTTCCGTGAAAATGTGTACAAAAGGCTGGAAACGGCCGTGGTCATGCTGTCTGTCATCTTCGGCCTTGTCATGTTGCCCCGTGCCATCCGCCACAGGAAGTGGCTTAGCTTGGTGGCGTTCACCCTCCTGGCTTGCTTGTCGTCATTCGAGCCATTCTTCCTGCTGCCCGCGTTGCCCGCTTATTTCTGGTGGTACTTCAACCTGTTCAATCCCGGTGTGAGCAATCAGAGATTGGAAGATCGGTTCTTCACCATCTTTTTTGTGGCTTGTGCCGTGTTAGGTTTGTTGTTCTACCTGCTGTTGGGGGCTATCGCTTTGGTCTTTGTCGTGTTGTGGATCATCGCCGGGGTATTGGCGGCGCTCTTCATATACTTTCCTCATACCGAGCGTTCGCGTTGCGACCATTGCAAATATTACGGCAACCATCCGGTGGTGGACAGGCAATTTGTAAGGCAGCAGATAGTGGAAACCACCACGGAGCATCATGATTACGACCACACCGAAGTGACCGACAGGGAGATAATAGAATGGTATCGCAAGCGGTACAGCGTCAAGGAAGTGGCACACCAGACGTTCAAGGATTTCCGCCGTTGCGAGAAGTGCAGGGAGATATTCATCTCATACAGTTACCGGACGAAGAAGTTGTCTGAACACGAGTATTAGGCAGCTTTCGGCCCGCACGCGGTAACCGGATGGCAAAAGCCCGTCCCCCCCTTGGCAACAGTCGCCGGGGGGACGGGCTTTTGCTTTGCCCTGTGCGGGTCACAACATCTCTATCTTGCAGTCCGCCGGGCCTTTGATGTTCTGGTCAAGGATGATTTCGCCGAAGCCGAGAGCCTTGATGAAGCCCGTGCGGGGGTTCTTCACGCTGTGCACGTGGCTGCGGATGGTGGCCTGCACGCTGCTGTATTCGAAGGCCAGGTCGCAGTCGTCGGCCAGGGTGCAGTCTTCCAATACTAAGTTGTCCGCATAGCACAGCGGCTGCGTGCCCGATATCTTGCAGCGCACCAGCCGCAGGTTGCGCGAGTGCCAGCCCAGGTATTCGCTGTCCAGTTCCGAGTCGTACACCGTCACGTCCTCCGCCTCCCACAGGGCATCCTTGGTCGTGATTTTGGCGTGGTGCAGTTCCAGGTTCTTCACGTATTGGAACACGTATTTGCTGTCGCTTTCCAGCCCGTCGATGTAGATGTCGCGGCTCAGCATGAAGGGGTAAGTGCCCCCGTGCAGGCGCAGGTTCTTCGCCCGGATGCGGTCGCAACGCCAGAATACCTCGTCCGCATCAGTCATCTCCACGTTTTCTATTTCGATGTCGTGCATTTCGCGGAACATCTTGGGCGCGTCGATGCGCGTGTTGGTCATCTTCAGATGGTCGGAGTACCACAGGGCCGACCGTCCGCCCACGTCGAAGAAGCAACGGTCGATACTGAAGCCGTGCACGTGCCAGAACGGGTAATTGCCCTCGAAGCGGCAATCCACGGCTTCTATGTTACTGCATTCCTTGATGGCCGACTCGCCGGCGCGGATGACCACGTTCTCCAGCCGCAGGTCGTGCGACTCGAACAAGGGGCGTTCGCCCCCGAATTCAGCGTTGGATATGGTTTTCATCTTGCATGTTGTTTTTGAACGATGCGCAAAAGTAATACATTCTCCCGGCAGGTGCATTAGAAGGATTACGGAAATTCGTACCTGAATTACGGTGGGGCGCACGGGCGGGTGGGGGATATTCCCTTTTTCATAGGCTGGGTTTTCTCTCCAGTCGGCACATGTTTTTCCGAAAGTGCCGGGAAGTTTTACTGCCCACAATTATGGGTTGTATAACCCATAACTGTGGGTCGTATAACCCATAACTGTGAGTTGTATAACCCATAACTGTGGGCAGTAAAACTTGTGCTCACGATTGGGAAAACATCTCCGCAGAAACGGGAAAACCTTTGCTTGTTGCACAGAAATATGCCGGGAAGAATGCAGGAAAGGCACGGGGATTTATCCCCAGAAGTCCAGGTATCGTTTGATGGCCTTTTGTAGGGGGTTCTTAGGGATTTTCCGTTGCCGGTCGTCAAACGGGATGGTCGTGATTTCCACCGCTCCCCGGCGGACGGTCTTTTGCCAGTTGCCGATGATTTTCCCGTTGCGGCACACCACGGGGAAGAACACGCCATGCGGCGTGAAGGCTTTGCGGTTGTGCTCGGGTGGCAGGCTGTAGGCGCGGCTCTTGTAGCTGATGAGCAGTTCGTCGTAGGGGGGCAGCAGGTGCACGGTGTCTGCCGTCAAGGGGGCATCCGGGCAGGTATGGTGGCGGTACAGCGGGAGGCTGTCGGTGGGGAGCGTTTCCAGTTCCCCGACAATGGATTGCAGGGCTTGGCGGGCTTCGGTGGCGGACAGGCCCGACCACCAGGTGAAGTCCTCCAGCGTGGCGGGCGAGTGGCTGCGGAAGTATTTGCGGGCGAGCAGCGACAGGGCTTCTTCGCGGCAGGGGAGCGGGCAGGGCGGCACGCGTTCGTCCAGCAGGGCGTAGGTGTGCTTGCGGCTCTTTTCCCGTCCGCTGCACACGAGGCCGTCGGCCTCGGCCATGCACAGCATGTAGTTGACCTGGGCGGTGGCGAAGGGCATCCCCTCCTGTGCCAGCCGTTCGGTTATTTCCTGTTTGGTCAAGTGGTGATGTCCGGCGAGCATGTGGGCGATGCGCTCGCAGAAACGTCCGCAAGTATGAGGGCTGAGGTCAAACCGCTTTCCGCCATAATTGAGGTAAGCGGGGCGTATCCTCGTGCCGGACAAGGCCACCATCCAACGCACGTCCGAGGCCGACACGTAATGCCACGTGGGGCGCAGAATGTGGAGGCGCAGGATGCGCCCTTCGGCCAAGTCGGCCTCCACTTGCTGGCGGGAGCCGTGGGGCAGCCTCACGCCGATGGCCCACTTGGCCATGGCGAGGTCTTGCGCCTGCATGGCTCCCATCCATTCCACCACGTCGTGGGGAGACTGCTTGTCCGTGCCGTCGAGCAGCTGGCTGTGGATGCGTTGGACTTCCACCATAATCGTTTATTTACCGGCTTTGATGGGGTCGAAGCCCTCGCCCCACACGCCGCGCACGACGCTTTGCGAGATGAAGGCGTGTTCATCGATGGAGCGTATCATGCGGAAAATGCCGGAGGCTTCGGAGCGGCGCGCCAGCAGCACGATGACCTTGGTGGGTTTCTTGGAATACCAGCCCGTGCCGTCGAGCACCGTGCAGCCCCGGTGCAGCTCGTTGTTGATGGCATCGGCTATTATCTCGTACTTGGAGGAGAAGATGAGGAATTGCACCGACTGGCGGAAGCCGTTTATCACCAGGTCGATGGTATAGGTCATCACGCCCATGACGATGAGGCCGTGCACGATTTTGATGAAATCCTGGAACACGATGTACGAGCAGCAGATGATGATGAAGTCGCACAGCATCATGCCGCGCCCGAAGGCGATGTGCTTGTACTTGTTGACGATGGCCACGATGATGTCCGTGCCGCCCGTACTGCCGTTGGCGTTGAACACCAGCCCGATGCCCGCCCCGCACATCATGCCGCCGATGATGGCGGACATGATGGGTTCGTCGGGAATGAGCGGCTCGGTGATGAACTGCCGCGCCACGGTGATGAACAGGGTGAGCATGATGACGCTGTAGATGGTCTTCAGCAGGAATTTCAGTCCCAATATCTTCAGCGCCACGGCCAGCAACGCCACGTTGATGAGGAAGTAGGAATACTGCAAGGGTATGCGCCCGTCTGTCCCGTACTCGATGAGCAGCGTGACGCCCGTGAGGCCGCCGGTGACCACCTCACCGGGCTTGATGAACCCGATAAGCCCGATGGCATAGAGCATCAGCCCGAGCGTGATGTTCAGGTAATCCTTCCAATAGAATTGCTTCAATATGGGGGTCATGGCGTTGGTGTATTGGGATGTTCTTTATAGCACGATGTTGACTATCTTGCCCGGTACGACGATGACTTTCTTGACTGCCTTCCCGGCCAGGTACTTCTGTGTTTGCTCGTCGGCCAGGGCGGCCTTTTCAATTTCATCCTTGCTCCAGTCGGCAGGGAAGTCGAGCGAGAAGCGCACCTTGCCGTTGAACGAGATGGGGTACTTCTTCGTGGCTTCCACCAGGTACTTTTCATCGTAGGCGGGGAAGGCGGCATCCAGCACCGAACTGTCGTTGCCCAGCAGGTGGTACAGTTCCTCGGCCATGTGCGGGGCAAACGGCGCAAGCAGGATGACGAACGGTTCCAGTACCGCCCGCTTGCTGCACTTCAGCGCGGCCAGTTCGTTGATGCAAATCATGAAGGCGGATACGGTGGTGTTGAACGAGAAGTGTTCGATGTCGTATTCCACTTTCTTGATGGTCTTGTGCAGCGACTTCAGCTCTTCCGCCGTGGGTGCATCGTCGCTGAGGAGCAAGTGGCCTTCGCGGTCGTAGAACAAGCCCCACAGGCGTTTCAGGAAGCGGTGCACGCCGTCGATGCCGTTGGTGTCCCAAGGCTTGGACTGTTCCAGCGGGCCGAGGAACATCTCGTACAGGCGCAGGGTGTCCGCCCCGTAGCGTTCCACGATGTCATCGGGGTTCACTACGTTGAACATGGATTTGGACATCTTTTCCACCGCCCAACCGCAGATGTATTTCCCGTCTTCCAGGATGAACTCGGCATCGGCGAACTCCGGCCTCCAGGCCTTGAAACGGTCCAGATCGAGCACGTCGTTGCTCACCATGTTCACGTCCACATGCAGCGGGGTGGTGTCATACTGGTCCTTCAGCCCGAGCGAGACGAAGGTGTTCGTGCCGTTGATGCGGTACACGAAGTTGCTCCGTCCCTGTATCATGCCTTGGTTGATGAGCTTTTTGAACGGTTCCTCCTCGCACACCACGCCGAGGTCGTACAGGAACTTGTTCCAGAAGCGGCTGTAGATGAGGTGTCCCGTGGCGTGCTCCGTGCCGCCGATGTACAGGTCCACATTGCGCCAATACTCGTCGGCTTCGCGGCTTACCAAGGCCTGGTCGTTGTGCGGGTCCATGTAGCGCAGGTAGTAGGCTGACGACCCGGCGAAGCCCGGCATGGTGTTCAGTTCGAGCGGGAATACCTGCACGTGGTCTATCTCACTGGTATCCACTATCCGCTGCTCCTGTTCGTTCCAAGCCCAGCGTGTGGCGTGCCCCAAGGGCGGTTCGCCGGTGGCGGTGGGCTGGAACTTGGTGACTTCGGGCAATTCGATGGGGAGGCACGCTTCCGGGATGGGATAGGGCATCCCGTCCTTATAATAAATGGGGAACGGCTCGCCCCAGTAGCGTTGGCGGCTGAAGATGGCATCGCGCAGTCGGTAGTTCACCTTCACGCGGCCGATGCCTTGCGTTTCGATGTATTCTTTCGCGCGGCGGATGGCTTCGGGCACGGTCAGGCCGTCAAGGAAGCCGGAGTTGGTCATGATGCCTTCCTTGGCGTCGAAGCTTTCCTCGCTCACGTCGCAACCTTCAATCAGGGGGATGATGGGCAGGTGGAAGTGGCGGGCGAAAGCGTAGTCGCGGCTGTCATGCGCGGGTACGGCCATGATGGCTCCCGTGCCGTATCCGGCCAGCACATAGTCGCTCACCCACACGGGGATTTCCTGCCCGCTCAGCGGGTTGATGGCATACGAGCCGGTGAATACGCCCGTCACCCGCTTGTCGGCCTGGCGTTCGCGTTCGGTGCGCTTCTTGGTGGCATCGAGGTAGGCTTCCACGGCTTCGCGCTGGGCGGGGGTGGTGAGGGCAGCCACGTAGTCGCTTTCAGGGGCGAGCACCATGAAGGTTACGCCAAACACCGTGTCGGCCCGTGTGGTGAAGATGGTCATCTCCACGTCCGAGTCCTTTATCTTGAAACGCATTTCCGCACCTTCGCTTCGGCCTATCCAGTTGCGTTGTGTTTCCTTCAAAGAGTCGGTCCAGTCTATCGTGTCCAGCCCGTCAAGCAGGCGTTGTGCGTAAGCCGACACGCGCAGGCACCATTGACGCATCTTGCGTTGTTCCACCGGGTAGCCCCCGCGTTCGGACACACCGTTGACCACTTCGTCGTTGGCCAGCACGGTACCCAGTTGCGGGCACCAGTTCACCATCGTATCGGCCAGGTAGGCGATGCGGTAGTTCATCAGCACTTCCTGCCGTTCGCGTTCGGTCTTGGCGTTCCATTCATCGGCGGTAAAGGAGAGGGGTTCGGTGCAGGCGGCGTTCAACCCCGCTGTGCCCTGCGTGGCGAAGCGTTGCAGCAGTTCCGTCAGGGGGCGTGCCTGTTGCCGGTCGTTGTCATAGTAGGAGTTGAACATCTGGAGGAACGCCCATTGCGTCCATTTGTAATAGTGCGGGTCGCAGGTGCGCACTTCGCGGTCCCAATCGAAAGAGAAACCTATCTTGTCCAGTTGCTCGCGGTAGCGGTTGATGTTCTTTTCGGTGGTGATGGCAGGGTGTTGCCCGGTTTGTATGGCATACTGTTCGGCGGGCAGGCCATAGGCATCGTAGCCCATGGGATGCAGCACGTTGAAGCCTTTCAGCCGTTTGTAGCGGCTGTAGATGTCCGAGGCGATGTAGCCCAGCGGATGCCCCACGTGCAGCCCCGCCCCCGAGGGGTAGGGGAACATGTCGAGCACGTAGTATTTCGGGCGGTCGGCCTTGATGTCAGCCTTGTACGAATGGTGTTCACGCCAATAGCGTTGCCACTTCTGTTCGATATCCTTGAAGTTGTATTCCATAATCTATATATAATATAATGTATAGGGTGTGCAAAGGTAAGCAATTTGGGTTAAATGGCATCCCGGTAAGCGGGTAAATAAAAACAAGCAACCCTGCGGACGTATCGGTGTTCGCAGGGCTGCCGGTTTAGGATGGGGAATGCATGGTGCGCATCTTATTTGGCGTAGCTCACGGCGCGGGTTTCGCGGATGACCGTGATTTTCACCTGACCCGGATAGGTCATTTCGTCCTGTATCTTCTTGGCGATGTCGAACGACAGCATTTCCGTTGCCTTGTCGTCTATCTTGTCCGCTCCCACGATGACGCGCAGTTCGCGGCCCGCCTGGATGGCGTAGGTCTTGAGTACGCCCGGGTAGGACAAGGCCAGGTTTTCCAAATCGTTGAGCCGCTTGATGTAGGCTTCCACAATCTCGCGGCGGGCACCCGGGCGTGCACCGGAGATGGCATCGCACACCTGCACGATGGGGGCGATGAGCGTGTCCATTTCCACTTCATCGTGGTGCGCACCGATGGCGTTGCAGATGTCGGGCTTTTCCTTGTACTTTTCAGCCAGACGCATACCGAGGATGGCGTGCGGCAATTCTGGTTCGTCATCGGGCACTTTGCCTATGTCGTGCAGCAGGCCGGCGCGTTTGGCTTTCTTGGCGTTCAGCCCCAGTTCCGAGGCCATGGTGGCGCACAGGTTGGCCGTTTCGCGGGCGTGTTGTAGCAGGTTCTGACCGTAAGACGAGCGGTATTTCATCTTGCCCACCAAGCGGATAAGCTCGGGATGCAGGCCGTGGATGCCGAGGTCGATGGTAGTGCGCTTGCCCACTTCGATGATTTCTTCTTCCACCTGCTTGCGCACCTTGTTGACCACTTCCTCGATGCGGGCGGGGTGGATGCGCCCGTCGGTAACAAGCTGGTGGAGCGACAGGCGGGCTATTTCGCGGCGCACGGGGTCGAAGGCCGAGAGTACGATGGCTTCGGGCGTGTCGTCCACGATGATTTCCACACCGGTAGCGGCTTCGAGGGCGCGTATGTTACGCCCTTCGCGGCCGATGATGCGGCCTTTCATCTCGTCCGAGTCGATGTGGAACACGGTGACGGAGTTTTCGATAGCTGTCTCGGTGGCCACGCGCTGGATGCTCTTGATGACGATTTTCTTCGCCTCCTTGTTGGCTGTCATCTTGGCCTCTTCCATGATGTCGTTGATGTAGGACATGGCGGCGGTTTTGGCCTCGTCCTTCATGGCTTCCACCAACTGCTCCTTGGCTTGTTCGGCCGAGAGGCCGGATACGGTTTCAAGCTGCTCCTGCACCTGGCGGTGGGCGAAGTCAAGTTCGCGTTCCTTGCTTTCGAGCAGGGCGAGTTGGCGGTCGAGATTTTCGCGGATGGCCTCGTTGTCATTGGCCTTGCGTTGCAGTTCGCTTTGCCGCTGGTTGAGTTGCAACTCGCGTTGCTGCAACTTGCTTTCCACGGCTTGGAGCTTGGCGTTGCGCTGCTGCACCTGTTGCTCGTGCTCGGCCTTGAGGGCGATGAACTTCTCCTTCGCCTCTATCATCTTGCGTTGTTTGAGCAGTTCCAGTTCCTTCTTGCGCTCTTCCAGCGCTTTCTTTTCGTTGATTTTGAACACAGCGAGGCATCCTCCGGCTCCCACCAGCAGGGCTGCCACGCCTACTATGATTGTTATGACCATGAAATTTGTTTTAAAACGGGTTAATACTTATTTTTCCTTTGTTTTCTTTTCAAATATACATATAAAAAAAGCATTCCACCGCACGGCGGGCGGTTTGACCCGGTGCGATGAGAATGCGGGAAATGTCGATGATGCGGTGCCGCGAGAGTTACTCTGCCAAGAGGCGATCCACCTCCTCGCCCAATTGCTCCAGCTTGCTTGCGACGGGGTCGGTGTCCGTGTGGAACGTCTGCTTTTGCAGGGTTACCGCCAAGTGGTAGGCTGCGAGCGCGAAGATTTCTTCGGCCGAGCGTTGGTTGTAGCGTTGCTGGTACCGCACCAACTGGGCGTTGACCATTTTCTCGGCGTTGCGATATATTTCCTCCTCGTCGCGGGCGATGTCCAACGGCAGCCGGAAGCCCCCTACATTGACGTGTATCTTGAACTTGTCCTCTTTCATCTGCTCTTTGTTCATTCGTTCAAAAGAGCCAGGCATCTGTCTATTTCCCGCACCAACCTGTTGATGTACTGCCTGGATATCCGCCGTTCGCGCGGGGACGTGTTCAGGTAGCGTGCCGTCCGCAGGTGGTCGTAGTCTTGCTGAAGGTCGAGCAGTGCTTTGTGCGCGTGCATCAGTTCCGTCTGTTTCCTGTCCAGCTCGTCGCGCAGGCGGGCGTTTTGCTCTTTCAATGACTTGTATTCGGCCACGAGCCGTTGCAACTTGCCTTCGAAGGCGGCCAGTGTTTCTTCGTAGCGGTTGGTCATTTCCTTCACAAAAACTCCACAAAGATACGTTTTAATGTGTAATGGGGAAAATTTATCGGGCTTTTTTTGCAGTATTTTGTCGCCAAGGCCTTGGCGGGGCAGGGGAAAGCGTGTGTTTGTAAGTATGGGATGATGATAAAAGGTGTATGCCCGCCATCGGCCACAGGGGCGATGGCGGGCATGCAATGAATAGGATAGCGTGTATAACGTGCGGGAATTTGCGTGCAGGCTTACCGGTAGCACTTGCTTACCAGACTTTGCGTCCCCATGGTCAGCTTCAGGAGCAAGATGCCTTCGGCGTACAGGTCAAAGACGGCGCGGTTGTCGCCAGGAGTGGCTTGCATGGTGTGCGTGGCAAGCAGCTTGCCGTTGGTGTCGTATACGCTTAGTCCGACGGGGGCGGACACCTTGGTGCGGAACAGCACTTCGACTCCCGTGCCGGTGGCAAGTGTGCGCATAGTGCCGGCCGTTTGCAGCAAGTCAATGCCTGTGCCCGGGATGTCGGCGTTCAGTTCTTTGGAAAACATGATATCGTCCACGTATACGCTGTGTGCCGGTTGGTTCTCGGCATAGTCGGGCATGATGGCTACCACGGGGTAGGTGCCTTCGGCCGCTTCCATGTCGAAGATGATTTCTTCCCATTCGTTCACTTTCGTTATGGGACTTTTCTTTTCCAAGAATTTGCCGCCTTGTACCTCCACTTTGAAGCTGGCCGAGTCGCACGTCACGTCCTGCAACACCTTGAAGCGGGCGTAACGGTATTTGTCCATGTCGCATTTGGGGGCGGCTGTGGCGTTGAGTTGCCCCCAAAAGCCCACCCAGGCCGGTTTGCCTTCGGGACGTTTCACTTCCAATACTTTGCGGCTGCCGTTCACGGCATCGGGCTTCGGGTTGTCCACTACTTGAAGTGATGCTCCTTCCATGGGCTGCAAGGATCCGGTGAAGTTCACCAGACCATTTTCGAAGTTGTCGAGCACGGCCAGTTCATCGGTTGAGGGAGGCAGTCCGTCGTCCACGGCCGGGACTTCGTTGGTGAAGCGCACATCGTCTATGTACATGACTACTTCTTCGTCTACCAGTTCTTCCGTCTTGCCGATGACGAACACTTCGCCGTATGTCCCGACGGCGGCTTCATCGCCCATGGCGGTGAAGTTGAATTCAAACGAGGCATCGACCCACGCCCCTCCCCGGATGGTCTGTGACACTTCGCGGATGGCACCGTCCGGGCCTTTTTGCAGTTTCAGGATACTCACCCCGTCTTGCGGCCGGTATATTTTCACCCGTCCGCAGCGGTAGTGCCCTTCGGCATCGCCCACCGGCAGACCGTCCACCGTGATGATGGCACCGGGGTAGGATTCGCCTTTCGGCAGGGTCATCTTCAGAACCTTGGCACTGGCGTTCACTTCATCAGCCAAGGGATTGTCTACTACCTCCAGCTTGACCCCTTCGCCGATGGGATTCCAGTATAGGGCTTCATCGTTCTCAAAGTCGCTCACCCAATGCGGGTCGGGCAATTCCTGTGCTTGGCCGGGTAAGCAGGCCAGCAGGCAGCCCGTCAAGAAGATTAATGGCTTTTTCATTTCTAAGCTGTTGTATGGTAAATTAATGTACGAATTTCACTGTGAAGGTTTCACCGCCGCAGTTAAGCGTCAGCAAATATACGCCTTTGTCGGCTATCGGGAAAACGATTTCCTGCCAGCCTGCTTGCATGTACCTTTCCGCGTGGTACACTTGCATGCCCGACGGCGTATAGACCGATGCCAGCACGTTGGCATCTTGGGGCAGTAGGAAATGTGCCACGGCTTGCCCGCC
Source organism: uncultured Bacteroidales bacterium (assembly GCA_949297975.1). Taxonomy (GTDB): domain Bacteria; phylum Bacteroidota; class Bacteroidia; order Bacteroidales; family Paludibacteraceae; genus QVMH01. Next base: position 11,270 of record CASFUX010000229.1, on the reverse strand, counting down.
GTTCACGTATACTTGTATGTCCTTGTCGTTGGCGGCAGCTTCGACCACGCCCGTAGTCGGGTAATCATCGTTGCCGACTTCGGTCTTCATGCAGATGTCATCGATGTAGACTACAACCCCGGCATCGTGGTTCGTGGTCCAGTCGGGCATGATGGTCAGGCGGCGGTACTGCCCGCTTGCGCCCGAGGCCTGCATGGGGAAATATACTTCTTCCCATTCCCCCACTTTGGTCGGCTCGTTTTCCGGGAAGATTTCCGTGTTGCCCTTTCCCGAAGTAGATGTTTCGCACTTGGCCTTTACGCTGCCGCCATCCACCGTGCGGTATACCTTGTACGACAGGTAGGGGTACTGGTCAAAGTCCATGAGCGTGTATGCCCTTGGGCTGAGGTCTGCGTAGAAACAAGCCCAGTCGATATGCGACTTGTCGATGCGCGTACATTTCAGTACTTTGTCGCTGCCGTTCACGGCATCGGCTGCGGGGTTGTCCACCACTTCGAAGCTGAAGCCCAGTTCAACCGGCTGGAAGGCGTAGTTGATGCGCCCGTTTTCGAAGTCGTCAAGCACGGCCAAGTCGTCGGTGGCGGCGGGCAATTCGTCCTCGGTGCTTACGGGGTTGAACTCAATCATCGTCTTGCCGTCCCACTGGTAGCCTGCGCGGGCGGGGAAGCCGAGGAAGTTGAAAATGGTAGGCGCGAGGTCGTACAAGTGCGGTGCACCCTTATAGTCGGTGTACGAGCGGCCTATCAGTTGTTTGCCGGGGTCTCCCCATGTGAGCGTGGCATCGCCTGTCGTGGTGAAGGTGATGTCCGGCTTGCCCAGTGCGCCTTTGTAGGTGTTGCCTTCGCCATCGTTGCCGGGGTTGTACATCACCAGGTTGGCCAGGTCGGGGTGTTGGGCGTCCAACGGCTTGGCGGCATAGGCTTCGAGGGTTTCGGGCGCGAGGGCTTTGTTGAAGATGCGCAGCTCGGCCACGTTGCCGTCGAAGTAGCCGCCTACATGGTTTTTGGAGTCGGTTCCCAAGCGGTATGGCAGGTTGGTCTTCATGCTGCCGATGTTGCTGATATCACCCGATGCCATCAAAGTACCCCCCTCGTAAAGATAAGCGCGTTGAGCTGTGCGGTCGATTACGAATGAAGCATGAATCCAGTCCTTATCGTCTGTAGCTCCCATGACAGACCCGGTTAAGTCCAGACGGTCGCTCCCATCGCCCAAGTTAAGGTGCAGGCGGAAATCTTTCCATACATCGTGTACGATGGCAAACCCCGTATAAGCACCGCCCGTCCAATCCTTGTTTCCGAAGATGACAGGTTCGCTTTCTTGCTTAGTGGCACGTATTCGCATTTCAATAGTAAAGCTGCCGTCCACATTGAAGCCCAGTTCTTCCATGTTGGGCAGGTCGGCTGAGATGCCTTCGCCGAAGTTGAGGGTGTTCACAGCGTAGTCGTGCATTTCCGTCTTGGTTTCGGGTGCGCCTTCGAGCAGGGAGGGTTCGATGGCTTCGTTGTTCAGGATGAAGAATACGTTTTGCTCCTCATACGAGGAGCCGCCGTGACCGTTCTGGTTGCCGCCGTGGTCGGTGGTGACGATGAACAGCCAATCCTCGTTCGCATAATTCTTGCGTGCCTTGACCGTATCAATCATGTTCTTTATGTAGTCGTCCACAATGCCGAGGGCGTTGAGGTATTCCGGGGTTTCCGGCGTGAAACCGTGCGAGTGTCCTTGCGAGTCCACATCGTTCAATTGCACGAAGATGACCGAGGCGGCATCATCGCGCTGCAATTCTTCCATTACAGCATTATAGATGGACAGGTCTTGTTCCTTGGAGTTGGCACCGGTGCTGTTTTTCACAACGGTGGCAGCACCGCGCACCGCCTTGTTGTTGATGTCTGGCCACGATGAGAATGAGGCCGTGTGCATGTCGGGATGTTCGGCCTTCAGGTGTTGGAAGAACGACACGTAGGTCACCATGCCCTTGTCCGGGCCGTATTCGTTGAGCACCCAGCCATGTTTCTCCTTGTTCACGCCGGTGAGCAAGGCTGCCCAGCCGTTGCTGCTCCAGGTGGGCGTTTCGGCCAGGGCGTTCGTGCAGGTCCATGACTTGCTCATTAAATCTTTCAGGTAGGGGGCGGAGTCTGTCTTGGCAATGGCCTCCCACCGGCATCCGTCGATACCGATAAATAACACTTTCTTTTCTTTGGCGGTCTCGGCTTTCAGTGAAAATGCGATGCCGCATAGGAGCAGGAATGCCCCGATAAAAAATGAACGTTTATTCATACTTATATAGTTTTATGTTGGTTAAGTTTCTGAAAAAAGAAATCCGCCCATTGCCTTTCCGGGGCGTGCTTGCGGAGCAAAAATTCCGTAGGCACGCGGCTGAAATTCCGTAGTAACGGAGCTGGATTTTCGTCAGTACGCGGGAAATGCCTGTTCAGTGGAGCAACAGTTTTACCCGTTGTTCGCCCGCATCGGTGATGCCCCGCAGCGCATATATACCTTTCGGCAGGTGTCCCACCGGGATGGCGAGGTTCAGTTGTCCGGTGCCGTCGAGCGGTGCGTTGTATAAGGCTTGCGCCCATGCGTTGTACAACGTGAGCAAGCCTTTGCCCTCCACGGTTTTGTTCCAACGCACGTGGAGCATTTGTCCATCGTGGTAGGCTCGCAGGCCGTCGGCTCCCGGAGCGGGTGCGTCGAGTGCGGTCGCGGGCGGATAGGGGGCAGACCATTCGCTCCATTTCAAGTTGTTGTCGCGGTAACGCACCCGTACGTGGTAGCCGTCCGTACCGTCGAGGGCGGCCTCCGTGATGTCGATGTGCTTCAGGTCGATGCCTGCATTCTGGTTGATGGGAACGAAGTGTTCGTCCACGTCGTAAATGTTCACTTTGTCAAGCATCCGGTCGAGCAAGGGATTGTCAAACGCCTCATTGTCGGCTATCTGTACGTGCACGGTCATCAGGCTGTCCACGCCCGCATAGTCGGACACGGTCACTTCCGCTGGGGTGAAGTCGAGCACCGCAGGCTGTTCGGGGGCAGGCTGATCCAGCTTGCCGTAGAAGGTGTCGGCCACTACGCCGTCCAAGGTGCGATCAGGGTTGCCGAAGCTGTACATGGTGCCTGCAAACGAACGGTTGTCCACGTCGATTTCCACGACTACGAAGTGATAATGGTCCAAGGCTACCTTGCTTTCGTAGATGTCCGGTCCGGGGTTGGGACCTCCCCAGCGGTCGAGGTTGCCGCCCGCGCCGCCCACGGTGATTTCGAGAAAATCGCGTCCGCCTTCGCACGTGCCGGGCAGCACGTGGCGTTCGTAGGCATGTACATGGCCATTGAGGAGGGCGGCCACTTTGGGGGCGGCTTGCAGGCGTTGGAGCAGTTTGCCCACGTAGGGCGTGCCTTGGTAGCTGTCTTCCGTGAGGTCGGCACCAGAGCCGCCATACCACATCTCACTGTAATACGGGTGGTGGCAGCCCGCAAATGCCAGGGTCACGTCATCGTCCTGCTGCGTGGCGGCCAGTGCGCGTTCCAGCCAGTCGAGTTGCTGCTGTATGCGCACGCCTTCGTTGCTGTTGAGCATGAACATCTGCACGCCGTTTACCTTCAAGGTATAGAATGCTTTCTGGTTAACCCCGTCCACGCCGTTGGCAAAGTCGTCGTATTTCACATAGCTGTAATACACGCTGTGTTCTACGTCGTGGTTGCCCGTCACTGTTGCGGCCGGGATGGCATGGGTGAGCGGCGAGAAGGGGCGGAAGTAGCGGTCTTCGTATTGCTCGATGACCCCGCCACCGCCCACCATGTCGCCCATGTGGCAGATGAGGTGGAAGTGGTTGTGCAGGTCGTTCCCGTATTTTTCTTTCATCAAGTCCGTGAACTGGTCGACCAGCCGGGTGTTGACCTCGGCATCGTCTTGCGAGTCGCTGGCGAAGATGAGGCGCACCGTGCCGCCTTTGCCTTCCCGGTAGGTGCGAAAGGCGCAGGTGTCCGAGCGGTGCTCGCCCGATATACATTGATAGAAGTATTCCGTGTCTGGTTGCAGGCCGGTAAGTTTCACGGTGTTCCAGATGTGGTCCACAATCACCTCGTTCGAACCGGTCACGGTGTGGTCGAGGCGGTCGCGGCTGGTGCCGTAAATTACCTGCGGGGCAGGGTCTTTTTCCAACGTGTGCCAGTTGACCACGATGGAGGTAGGCGTAGGGGCTTGCAGGTAGGGCAGCATTTCCGTTTGGCGTATCACGGGTACGCCCCAAAAAATTATTTCATCCACATACAAAGTATGTCGTGCGCCGTCAGTGGCTGACTGGTGGAAGAACACGCCCTTGATGGAGTTGAAAGCCGGAAATCCGGGTGAAGCCTTGCGGAAATCCTCCATCGGGATGGTTACCTGGAACCATTCCGCCCGGGGTACGGACGGCACGTAATCGCTCAGTTTCAGCCTGCCGCACTGCCCGCCGTAATGCCCCTCCATGTTCACTTCGGGCAGCAGGGCGGGGTTTATCGCCTCGGGGGCATAGAGCCAAAAGGTCAGGCTATCGACATTGTTCGTATGGTAAGCCGGCCAGCCGATGCCCGCCACCAACGCCATCCAGTTGCCTCCCGCCTGGGAAGTCCAAGACAGTTTGAGCGCATTTTCACCGGCTTGACGGGGTTCTGCCACCACGGGCAGCTTGTCGGGTGTGCCCGTGCCCACTTCTACCATGCTCGGTGCCGTCTGGCTCACCCAGCTGGGGTCGTAAAATACCGGGTCGGTACTGTCGTGGAACAACACATCGGCTTCGGCAGCCACAGTGTGCCCGCCGCACAGCAGCAAGGCGAGGCACATTGTTTTGAGAAGAGGTTTCTTCATGTGATATGTTCTTTAAAAATATGGGTGATATGTTCCTTGATAAAATGTTGCACAACCAGCAGGTCATGGAAAGGTGGCGGTTTCCCTTTCTTTTCCACCCAGGCAAAAGTAGTCTGCACGGGGGCATCCGCCAAAAAAGGCGTGTTCACTTCCTTACGTCAGGGCAAAATAATCTTCTGCTGCCTTACATTAAAAGTACATCATGGAGGGATGTAGGCATCTCAACCATAAGATTATTATTTGCTTATGGAAAGTTTTGTTTTAGGAATTAAAGCCGCTCATTTGCCCGTTTGGCCGATGGACGTTCCCGGTTTGTCCCAAGGAAACCGGGTTGTGGCTTGCTGCTTTTGAGGGATGGTTGAGGTGATATTTTCCATGTTCAGATAAAAATGATTACCTTAGCGTGCATTTTTAACCGTATTATCTGGCATTGGCATGAGGAAAATAGTATTGCTTTTCTTGTTATTATTCTTATCGGTGGGCTTGCGCATGTTCCCGCAAACAGGTGTGCCTTATTTGTTTAATTTCGGAAAAGGAGACTATCGCGCGGCAGGGCAAAACTGGGCTGTGGATAGTGATGGGTGTGGGCGTATATACGTGGGAAATTCCAAAGGGCTGCTCCAATATAACGGTTTATATTGGCAGTTGGCCTCGTTGCCCAAGGGTGAGTATGTGCGCTCCATTTACGTGGACGGGCATGGACGAATCTACGTGGGGTCGTTCGAAGAGTTCGGCTACTTTACGCACGACTGCTTCGGCCACTTGGTCTACACGTCACTTGCCGATTCGGTGGCGGATTACACGTTTCATAACGACCAGATATGGGATATTGCCGCTGTGGATGGGAAGGTTTACTTTCGCTCATTGTCTTCTTATTTTGTGTATGATGGGGAGCAGGTACGTGCGGTGAGCAATCCATATATATTATTGCTTATGCAGCAAGTCGACGGGCGGCTGTATGCTTTCAAGCAAGGCGAGGGACTGGGCGTTTTGCAAGACGATGGATTCGAACTGTTACATCCGGTTTCGCTCATGGGGCATAGCGATGTCGTGGCTTTGTTGCCTTACGAAGGGGTGAGGAAGTTGCTGGTGACAAACCAAGGGGGCGTGTTCGTGTTCGATGATCAGACGTGTCGGCCTTGGTTGGACGAGGTGAACAGGCAGATACGGGGCGAGTTTATCAACAAGGCTGTCATGACGAAGGATTCGGTGTATATATTGGGCAGCCTCACCAATGGTGTGTTTGCCTTTGACAAGCGGGGCAGGTTGCAATGGCACGTCAACTCCGAAAGGGGATTGCAGAACAACACCGTGCTGGGGCTGCACTGTGACACATCGAACAACGTGTGGGTGGCGTTGGACAATGGCATCTCCTATATCCGTCACAATTCATGGGCGCGTTTCATCAAACCTTTTAAACGTGATGTGGGGAGTGTGTTCTCGGCTTGCTTTCATCAAGGATACTTGTATCTGGCAACTAACCAGGGTCTGTTTTTCTGCCGTGATAACGGGCGCGACTTTGAGGCCATTCCTTTTCCTGGTATGTCATCGCAGGCCATGGAGTTGGCTTTGTTTGACGGGCAATTGTTGTGCGGGCACAATTCGGGTACATATGAAATAGACGGGGAAAGGCTTGTCCGGCTGTCGGACATCAGCGGGGGAACCAACCTGCAAAGGGCCGTCATCCATCAACAGGAGGTGCTGGTGCAGTCTTCCTATACTTACCTGAACATTTACAGAAAAAACGCAGCAGGCAAATGGTGCTTCAGCCATTCCATAACCAACTTCCTGCAACCGATACGCAATATCGAGATAGACTCGCAAGGCAATGTCTGGGCATCGCATTCCTACAAAGGGATGTTTCGCCTGCGTTTGTCGTCCGACTTGCGCACGGCCGAGACAATCGAGTATATTCCGCAGGTGGGCGACAGCGTGAACCGGGACTTGGTTGACATCTTCAAGATGCGCGGCAGGGTGGTGTTCTCCAACGGGAAAACTTTTTATACACACGATGATTTGCATGACGATATCATTCCGTATGATTTGTTGAATCGGGCAGGCGATAGATTGTCGGGCATCAAGAAAGCCGTTGGCATGGACAATGACACGTATTGGTGTGTGCGCGATGAAGAGTTTGTCAAGATACATTTTGCACATGATTCCATCACGAAAGAGCGGGTTATACCGTTCAGCTTGTTTCAGAACGAATTGCCCGACTATGACGAGAACATCGTGAAAACTGCCGATGGGCGGCTGATATTCTGTCTGAACAACGGCATTGCCATTGTGGATGATGATGCGGAGGTGTATCCTTATCCTGTCATGGACGGTATGCGATTTGAATCGATCTGTGCTTTTGCCAGCGAAGAGCGTGTGGTGCCGCTGGAGCTAAAGCCAGGTCGGATGCCAGTACTGCCTTGTACGGAGAACAACCTTACGTTCCGTGTCAGTCCGGAGTACTTCACGGCGACCAATATCAAGTTCCGTTTCGACTTGCAGGGACCTTATAGTGAAGTGTCGCGGCTCACCGCCTCTCCCGAAAAGACTTACAACCGCTTGCATTGGGGGAAGTATAAGCTGGTAGTGCAGGGATATGATAATTATGGGTGTTCCAAAGGTTCCGTGGAATATGACTTTGAAATAGCCCCGCCTTTTTATGCCAGCACGTGGGCGTATGTGCTGTATGCCATGCTGGTGTTGCTCTTTTTCGTCTTGTTGTATGTGCTGACCCTGCGTTACGTGCGGCGCAGCAAAGCCAAGGTGGCCGAGGAACAGGAGAAACTGCGCCAGAAAGAGCGCGAGCGGCAGGAGAAGGAAATCATCAGACTGCGTGCCCAAAACCTGGAAACCGAGTTGAGTTTCAAAGGGAAGGAATTGGCCAGTTCCACCATGATGTTAATCAAGAAGAACGAGGTGCTTATAGAAATCAAAGCCGAACTGGAAGCACAGAAAGAAAAGCTGGGCGTGCATTACCCGAACAAGTATTTTACCAAGGTAATCCATCTCATTGACTCGAACCTTTCCTCGGAAGACGACTGGAAGATATTCCAAGCCAACTTTGACTTGATACATGAGAACTTTTTCCGCAACTTGCGCACCCAGTACCCCGACCTCACGCCGAATGATTTGAAGATATGTTCGCTGTTGCGCCTCAACCTTACGACGAAGGATGTGGCCAATTTCTTGGGCATTTCGCCCCGTGGCGTGGAGATAGCCCGCTACCGCCTGCGCAAGAAGTTGCATCTGCCCACGGACAAAAATCTGGTGGATTTTCTTATCGAGTTCAAGTGAGCAGGTGAATTCCTAAAAGTATATAGTTGTTGAACGCTAAGTCGCCAAGCCGCAACGTTTTTCTTCTCTTTGCGCCTCTGCGCCGTTGCGTCTTTGCGTTCAAAAAAAGAGGGGGACAGTGAGCAGTGTGATTGTCAGATTGCGGACATTCATATATAAAGAAATACGCCGGAATGGGGATTTCAATTCCCGTTCCAGCGCATTGTTTATATCCGCTCAGGGGCGGTTTGCGTCACAGCACGACTTTGGTGGTATGCAGGTCGCCATTCCCGGCAGCCACCTGTATGGCCAACATGCCACGTGCGGACACGGCCAGGCAGTCGGTGGGGGCGGTGGCAGCCCGGGTAAGCAGGCAGCGCCCCCACGTGTCGTATAGCGAAACGAGGTCGCCAGGTGCCAGTCCGGCAAGGCGAATCTGTCCTTGCGAGGCGAATACCTGTACCCGGTCTGCCGTGGGGATGATGTTGCCCGTGCCGCTGCCCGGTTGGGGAACAAGCACCAGGTTAAGCAGGTTGATGTAATTCCACGTAGCGGTGGTGGAGGTGCGGGTGAGCCGCAGCTTGTGCTGTCCCTCGGTGAGGTTGATGAAGCCCAGTTGCTCGGTGTGGTAGTCCGTGCCGTGCGGGTAGTCCAGGTCGGCGGTGGGCGTGCCGTCGATGGCGATGTTCAGTACGCCTGCCTGCTCTGCGCCGAACCAAGCCGACACGGCATACTGTCCCGTGCGGGGCACGTAGATGTTCCACTCAGCCCATTTGCCTTCCACGGGTCCGATGATGTTTTCGGCGGGCCAGCAACCCAGGTTGCGCATGTCCGGGTCGCCTTCCTGGCAGATGCCTTCTACCATGGCATCGTCGGGCAGCAGGGTGAGTACGCCGTCGGCATCCGGTTGCACGTATTCTTCCACTACCTCGAGGTCACCCTCGAATGTCAGCTTGATGGTGGTGCTGTATTCGTTTTGCGGGGTATCGGGCAGGCCTTTAATCACCACGCTGCCATTCTCCAACTCGGCTGTGGGAGCGGCATCGGGCAAGCCCAGCACGGTGACGGCTTGTGGCAGGTTGCCCAGTTGCGTGAGGGCAAGCGTGCCGTCGGCAGGCCAGTCGGCTACGTGGAGGTACAGGGTGGTGGATCCGTCATCGGCCACTTTGCGGGTGGTCTTGCCCCAAGGGAGAGCTTTCGGGAAGGGGTTGGCTACTGTGCCATAGATGGCTTCGCCGTTCACCTTCATCCATTGGCCGATGGTGTCCAGGCGGTCGATGCTTTCCTGCGGGAAAGTGCCGTCGGCTTTCGGACCGATGTTGAGCAGGAAGTTGCCTCCCTTGCTGGCGATGTCAATCAGCTTGTTCAGCAGGTCGCTGGTCGGTTTCCAGTTCTGGTCCTTGGCGCAGTAGCCCCAGTTCACGTTCATGGTCATGCACGTTTCCCAGTCGCGCCCGTCGGCCCGACCCGTCATAGGCACGTCGGGGATGCTCTGTTCGGGCGTGCCGTGGTCGCCGGACTGGCCGTTGTCGATGTTGAAATACAGGCGGTCGTTGTAGATGATGTTGGCGGAGTTGGGATTGTCCTTGATGGCCTTCAGCGTGGCATATTGCAGGTCGGGGTATTTGTTCTGCCCCATGTCGAACCACATCACGTCTATCTTGTATTCGTTCAATATGGTGTTGAGATGCGGGATGACCAGATCGTTCACGTATTTCTTCTGGTCCTCGTAAGGCCATTCGCCGCCGTGCCCATTGTTGTTCTGCGGCATCCAGTCCATGCCACCGGGGTTCATCCAGTCCAAGGATTGCGAGTAATAGAAACCTATCTTCAGTCCGGCTTCGCGGGCGGCATCGACCAGCCCGCGCATCAGGTCGCGCTTGGCGGGGCTGTGGTCTATCACGTTCCAGCCTACGTGGGTATCGAACATGGCCAATCCTTCGTGATGCTTGGAGGTGATGATGATGTACTTCATGCCTGCTTCCTTAGCCATGCGCACCCATTCCTTGGGGTCGTAGTTTTCTGCGGTGAAGTCGGAGGCTATCCTGGCTTTGTACACATCGCGCGGTATCTGTGCCCCGAACATAATCCATTCGGCATAACCGCCGTTGCCGCCGCCAGCCGAGTCGTACACGATGTCGTCACCTGCCGCTGTCTTGCCTTCATAGTGCCCGGCGAAGGCGGCATACCCGCCCCAGTGGATGAACATGCCGAAGCGGGCTTCGCGCCACCAGGCCATGCGGGCATCCTTGTGCTCCTTGCTTTCCTGCGTCTGTACGTAGACGGGCGAGCTGGCTTGCGACTGCGCATCGCTGGCATTGCGGGCCACGATGTGGAACTGGTACACTTCGAATTCCTCCAGTCCCGTCACCTGGTACGAGGTGGCGGCCGTGTTGCCGACCAGCACATTGTCTTGGTAAATGTCATAGGATGCGGCTTCCTGCAAAGTCGCCCATGTGAGGTCGAGCGAGGTCTGTTGCACGTTGCCCACCGCCAAGTCCTTGGGCAGGTAGGAAGAGAAGCCGCTTTCGCCCGTGATGCTCGTGCTCAGCATGATTTCGTCCACGTAGACCACGGTGTTGGCCGTGTTGGGCGAGCAAAAGTCGGGTTGCAGGCCGAATACGGTTACTTCTTTGTCGGCCACGCCGGAGGCTGCGAGGTCGAACACCAGGTGTTTCCACTGGCCTGTGGCCTGTGGCGCATGGTCGGCCATGGGGAGAAATTCCTGCTTGAAGCCGTTGCCCTCGAACGTGACCCGCAGCTGCGAGGCTTCGTTCGCGCGGTAATACTTCACGTGCAGGTATTTGTAGCCGGAGGTGTTGAACGGCTCTTTCAGCGAGCAGTAGAAGCCTGCCCAATTTTCCCCAGCGGTCAACCGGGTGTATTTCCAGCACTTGGCGGTGGCGTTCACTTCGTTAGTGGCGGGGTTGTCCACCACTTCGAATTGTCCGCTGCTCGGCGGGTTCACATTCACCTCGTCCGTGAACGATACGTTGCCGTTCTCAAAGTCGGCAATGACATAGTTTTGCGCCCGCAATGCCCCGCAGGCAAGCAGGGCGGCGGACAGGATAAATGCTTGTTTCCGTTTCATATGAGTTAGTAGCTAACTGTTAGTGGTTAGTAGTTGGTTCGTTTTCTGCGGAGATGTTTTCTATTTTCT
>CASFUX010000228.1 GCA_949297975.1 uncultured Bacteroidales bacterium | reverse complement strand
TTTTGTGAAGCCCGAAGAAGTATTGGATGAAATGCATAAAAGTTCCATCTTGATGGTGCTCGGAAATTTACAGACAGAAAAACGTTATTTCGGCATCATGACCACCAAGTTCTTCGAGGCCATCGGTGCCAACCGACCGGTGCTTTCCATTCCGGACAACCATGACAATTTGTCGCAACTGGTGCGGGAGACAGGGTGCGGACTGGCCTCGTCAGACGCGGAGGAGATAGGACGGTTCTTGGTGGAAAAACATGCCGAGTGGAAACGCCAAGGCTACGTGCGTGGCACGGTGGACGAAGCCGTGCGCATGGATTATTCCCGCCGCAAGGGGGCGGAGATGCTGGAACGCCTCATCATGAACCATATTGCCCATAAATAAAGACACATGCTCTCCATTCTTATTCCTGCATACAATTATAATATAACGAAACTGGTGCGCGAGTTGCATCGCCAGGCCACCGAGTCGATGGCCGATTTCGAAATCATCGTGATGGAAGACGGCTCCACCCTCTACCTGGACGAGAACGCCCAAATGGCGGCCTTGCCCGGTTGCCGTTACGTGCGCCTGGAGCGCAACGTGGGACGCTCGGCCATTCGCAACCGCCTGGCCGACGAGGCACGCTACGGACATTTGTTGTTCCTGGACTGCGATGCGGAGGTGATGTCGCCCGATTATGTGCGGAATTATCTGGCCTTCCGCAACGATGAATGTGTCGTGGTGGGGGGGACGGCCTATGACGGTCAGGAGCATGACCCCCGCTATAGCCTGCGGTTGAAATACGGCAGGGAACGCGAGGCTCGCTCGGCCCGGGAACGGGGAAGGATGCGCTATAAGGTGTTCACCACGTTCAATTTCATGGTATCAAAGTCGATATTCAACCGCATCCGCTTCGACGAGTCCATTTGCGGCTATGGGTATGAAGATGCCGTGTTTGCCCACCGCGTAGCGGAACTGGGTTACGACGTGTTACATATAGACAACCCGTTGATACATGCCGGGCTGGACGAAAACGAAGTGTTCCTGCAAAAAGCGGAAACCGGCGTGCGCAACTTGTATGCCTTGTCCCGCACCGGCCGCTACCCCTATTTGCAACATGAGTCCCATTTGCTGCACACCTTTGTCCGCTTGCAACGTTGGGGGGCGCACCGCCTGTGCGGATGGCTGTACCCATGCCTCCGCCCCGCCATGCGCCGCAACCTCCTTTCGTCCGCGCCCTCCCTGCGGGTGTTCGACTTGTACAAGCTGTTATATTTGTGCCGCCTTTCCTTGGAAAAGTGACAAGTTGTCATAAATGCGGAATGCCTTTTGTCGGCAGACTGCCATTTCGGGACGAAACCAGCTTTGGCACGGAATGTGCAAGGAGCACGGCGTAACTGTGAAAGCAAATATCAATAACAAAAAAAAATAACGAACTATGAACATTAAACCGTTAGCAGATCGCGTGTTGGTAAAACCGGCACCGGCAGAAGAAAAGACAGTCGGCGGCATCATCATCCCCGACTCGGCCAAAGAAAAACCCCTGCAAGGCGAAGTGCTTGCCGTGGGCAAGGGAACGAAAGACGAAGAAATGGTCGTGGCTGTAGGCGACCGGGTGCTGTATGGCAAATATGCCGGGACCGAACTGGAATGGGAAGGCGAAAAATACCTCATCATGCGCCAGTCCGACATTTTGGCGGTACTTTAATTAATATTGTATAACTCATAAAAAACAGACGCAATCATGGCAAAGGAAATTCTTTTTAACATAGATGCCCGCGACCAACTGAAAAAAGGGGTCGATGAATTGGCAAACGCAGTCAAAGTGACGCTTGGTCCTAAAGGCCGCAACGTGATTATCGAAAAGAAATTCGGTGCTCCCCACATCACTAAGGACGGTGTGACGGTGGCCAAGGAAATAGAATTGGAAGACGCTTACCAGAACCTCGGTGCCCAACTGGTCAAGGAAGTGGCCTCGAAAACGGGCGACGATGCCGGCGACGGTACCACGACCGCTACCGTGTTGGCTCAGTCGATTGTGGGTGTAGGGCTGAAGAACGTAACCGCCGGTGCCAACCCCATGGACTTGAAGCGGGGTATCGACAAGGCCGTGGCTGCCGTGGTAGCCAACCTCAAGGCACAGGCCGAAACCGTGGGCGACAATTACGACAAGATAGAACAGGTGGCCACCATCTCGGCCAACAACGATGCTTCGATAGGTAAGCTTGTGGCCGATGCCATGCGCAAGGTGTCGAAAGACGGGGTTATCACCATCGAGGAAGCCAAAGGTACGGACACTACCATCGACGTGGTGGAAGGGATGCAGTTCGACCGTGGCTACATTTCCGCTTACTTCGTGACGAACACCGAAAAGATGGAAGTGGAAATGGAAAAACCGTACATCTTGATTTACGACAAGAAGATTTCCAACCTCAAGGAATTCCTGCCGATATTGGAAGCCGCCGTGCAGACGGGTCGTCCGTTGCTCATCATCGCCGAAGATGTGGATAGCGAAGCCTTGACCACGTTGGTTGTCAACCGCCTGCGCTCGCAGTTGAAGATATGCGCCGTGAAAGCTCCGGGCTTTGGCGACCGCCGCAAGGAAATGCTGGAAGACATCGCCGTGCTGACCGGCGGTACCGTCATTTCGGAAGAAAAAGGCATCCAACTGGAACATGCCACGCTGGAAATGCTGGGTAGTGCCGAAAAGGTAACGGTGGACAAGGACAACACGACCATTGTCAACGGTTCGGGCAACAAGGATGCCATCAAGGCTCGTGTGACGCAAATCAAGTCGCAGATAGCCGTGACCACGTCGGATTACGACCGCGAAAAGTTGCAGGAACGTCTGGCCAAACTCTCCGGCGGCGTGGCGGTGCTCTACGTGGGAGCCGCTTCCGAAGTGGAAATGAAGGAAAAGAAAGACCGCGTGGACGACGCGCTGAGTGCTACGCGTGCGGCCATCGAAGAAGGCATCGTGCCGGGTGGCGGCGTGGCTTACATCCGCTCCATCGACGCGTTGGCTGGCTTGAAGGCCGAAAATGAAGACGAAGCTACCGGTATTGAAATCGTGAAACGCGCCATCGAAGAACCGCTCCGCCAGATTGTGGCCAATGCGGGCAAGGAAGGTGCCGTCATCGTGCAGAAAGTGCGCGAAGGCAAGGGCGACTTCGGTTACAACGCACGTACCGACACGTATGAAAATTTCCTCACGGCGGGCGTAGTTGACCCGACGAAGGTAGCGCGTGTGGCCTTGGAAAATGCCGCGTCGATTGCCGGCATGTTCCTCACCACCGAATGCGTGATTACGGAAAAGAAGGAAGAAAATCCTGCCCCGGCCATGCCCGCAGGCGGCATGGGTGGCATGATGTAATGACATCTTAACGGAAAATGAAGACGTCTTGTGGGTATTCCCCGCAAGGCGTCTTTTTTTGTTGCCGGGGTGTGCTTAGGCGGAAAAGTAAAAATTGTTGTAAAGCATATAGAAAGAGTGCGGATATTTTTGCTTGTCTTTTTGAAAAAAATCTTACCTTTGTTTCGTTAAAAAAAAGAGCGTATTTGCGCATTTATTTATACATTAATTAAATAATACAGGTTGTATGAGTAACACGAAGAAAAGAGTGTACACCTTCGGCAACGGACAGGCCGAAGGGAAAGCGGACATGCGTAACATGCTGGGTGGCAAGGGTGCCAATCTGGCTGAAATGAACCTGATCGGTGTGCCGGTTCCTCCGGGCTTCACCATCACGACGGAAGTCTGCAATGAGTATTACCAGGAGGGGAAAGATGCCGTGGTGGCCGAGCTGAAGCCCGATGTGGAACAGGCTATGGCCGGAGTAGAAAAGTTGATGAACTCCAAGTTCGGCGATGTGGAAAACCCGTTGCTCGTGTCGGTGCGTTCGGGGGCACGTGCCTCCATGCCAGGCATGATGGACACCATCCTCAACCTGGGGTTGAACGACGTGGTGGTGGAAGGCCTCGCACGCAAGACGGGCAACGCACGCTTTGCATGGGACTCGTACCGCCGTTTCGTGCAGATGTATGGCGACGTGGTGCTGGGCATGAAACCGGCCAACAAGACGGACATCGACCCGTTTGAAGCCATCATCGAGGATGTGAAAGAAGCCAAGGGCGTGAAGTTGGATACGGAATTGGACGTGGACGACCTCAAGGAATTGGTGAAACGCTTCAAGGCGGCCGTGAAGCAACAGACGGGAGCCGACTTCCCCGAATCGGCCTACGAACAGTTGTGGGGTGCCATTTGTGCCGTGTTCGGCTCGTGGATGAACGAACGCGCCATCCTGTACCGCAAGATGGAAGGCATACCCGACGAATGGGGTACGGCCGTGAACGTACAGGCGATGGTGTTCGGCAACATGGGCGACACATCGGCCACGGGCGTATGCTTCTCGCGCGACGCTGCTACGGGCGAAGACCAGTTCATGGGCGAATACCTCATCAACGCCCAAGGTGAAGACGTGGTGGCCGGTATCCGTACCCCGCAGCAAATCACCAAACTTGGTTCGCAACGTTGGGCGGCTCTCGCCGGTATTTCCGAAGAAGAACGCGCCAGTAAATACCCCTCCATGGAGGAAGCCATGCCCGAAATCTATAAGGAACTGGACAGCATCCAGACCAAGCTGGAAAACCACTACCGCGACATGCAGGACATGGAGTTCACCGTGCAGGAAGGTAAATTGTGGATGCTCCAGACCCGCAGCGGTAAGCGCACCGGCAAGGCCATGGTGAAGATAGCCATGGACATGCTGCGCCAGGGGATGATCGATGAAAAGACGGCTCTCTTGCGCCTCGACCCGAACAAGCTGGACGAACTGCTGCACCCCGTGTTCGACAAGGACGCGCTCAAGCAGGCCAAGGTGATAGCTAAGGGGCTGGCCGCGTCGCCCGGAGCCGCCACGGGACGCATCGTGTTCAGCGCCGACGATGCCGCCGAATGGGTGAAGAAAGGTGAAAAGGTGGTGATGGTACGCATCGAGACCTCGCCCGAAGACCTCGCCGGGATGGCCGTGGCCGAAGGTATCCTCACGGCACGCGGCGGGATGACCTCGCACGCGGCGGTAGTGGCTCGCGGCATGGGCAAGTGCTGTGTGTCCGGCGCAGGTTCGCTGGTCATCGACTATGCTGCCAAGACTATGTCGGTAGGCGGCAAGACCCTGCACGAAGGCGATTATATCTCGATAAACGGCTCCACGGGCGACATCTACGAAGGCAAGGTGGCAACCAAGGAAGCCGAGTTGGACGAAGACTTCACCAAGGTGATGGCGTTGTCCGACAAGTACACCCGCATGTCGGTACGTGCCAATGCCGATACCCCGCATGATGCGGCGGTGGCCCGCAAGTTCGGTGCCGTGGGCATCGGGCTGTGCCGCACGGAACACATGTTCTTCGAAGGCGAAAAAATCAAGGCCATGCGCGAGATGATTTTGGCCGAGGACACCGAAGGCCGCCGCAAGGCTTTGGACAAAATCTTGCCTTACCAGCAGAAGGACTTCGAAGGCATCTTCGAAGTAATGGCCGGTTGCCCCGTCACGGTACGCCTGCTCGACCCGCCCCTGCATGAGTTCGTTCCCCACGATGAAAAGGGGCAGCAGGAACTGGCCAACGCCATGGGTGTGGATGTGGAATACATCAAGCAGCGTGTGGAAGCCTTGCACGAACAGAACCCGATGCTCGGCCACCGTGGCGCACGCCTCGGCAACACGTTCCCCGAAATCACCGAAATGCAGACACGCGCCATCCTCGGTGCGGCATTGAACCTGAAGGCGAAAGGCATCTTTGTGCATCCGGAAATCATGGTGCCGCTCACGGGCATCCTCTACGAGTTCCTGGCGCAGGAAAAGGTGATACGCGCCACGGCCAAGGCCCTCTTCGACGAACGTGGAGACAGCATCGACTACAAGGTGGGCACGATGATTGAAATCCCGCGTGCAGCCCTTACGGCCAACCGTATTGCGTCGGCTGCCGAGTTCTTCTCCTTTGGCACGAACGACTTGACGCAGATGACCTTCGGTTATTCGCGCGACGACATCGCCTCCTTCCTCCCCATTTATTTGGAAAAGAAGATACTGAAAGCCGACCCGTTCCAGATACTGGACCAAAACGGGGTAGGACAGCTCGTGCGCATGGCCACCGAAAAAGGCCGTGCCGTGCGTCCCGACCTGAAGTGCGGCATCTGTGGCGAACATGGCGGCGAACCCTCGTCCGTTGAGTTCTGCCACCGCGTGGGGCTTAACTACGTGAGCTGCTCGCCTTTCCGTGTGCCCATCGCCCGCTTGGCGGCGGCGCAGGCTGCGTTGAAGTACGCATAGGCATCTGTATTGTAATCGCAAGGAAAAAGCCTGCCGGGATGCATTCCGGCAGGCTTTTTTGCGTCATGGTGCGAAGCGGCGTGCACTTGGGCGAAGATGAAACCTGATGCAATGCCTGCCGTTTCAAAAGATTTGTTTATATTCGCAAGCGTTTTTGCAGTGATATATATTATGATGGAAGAAAACATTCAGTTGAACGAGCACAACAAGCAGGAATATCCGCCCATGCATACCTGCGAGCACATCCTGAACCAGACGATGGTGCGCATGTTTGGCTGCGAGCGTTCGCGCAATGCCCATATCGAGCGGAAAAAGTCGAAATGCGATTATTGCTTGGCGCAGTGTCCCACGGACGAGCAAGTTGCCGAGTTGCAACGCCGGGTAAACGAAGTCATCGCTCTCAATCTGCCGGTCACGGCCGAACTGATGCCCCGGAGCGAAGCGCAGGCTTTGGTTGATTTGTCTAAACTGCCGGCGGAAGCGGGTGATACCCTCCGTGTGGTGCGGGTGGGCGATTACGATGCCTGCGCCTGCATTGGCTGCCATGTGGAGAACACTTCGGAAATAGGCACGTTCCACATCGTCAGTCATGATTATCAGGATGGTTGTTGGCGTGTGCGTTTCAAACTTTTACCTCGTTGAATGGTCATGGAGGAGATATTGGCATGTGAGGATTGGGGGCTGGTGGATTATCGTGCGGCGTGGGATAGGCAGGAGCGGATTTTTGCCGATGCCATTCATCGGAAGCAGGCAGGCCTTCCCGTGGTCAACCGCCTGGTGCTTTGCGAGCATCCGCATGTGTACACGTTGGGAAAGAGTGGCAAGGAGGAGAACATGTTGCTCGATGCCATTCAGTTGAGGGCAAAGCAGGCAGAGTTTGTCCGTACCAACAGGGGAGGGGACATCACGTACCATGGTCCGGGGCAGTTGGTCGGTTATCCGATACTCGACTTGGAGCATTACGGCCTCGGCTTGAAGCGGTACATATATATAATAGAAGAAGCCATCATCCGTTTGCTCGCCGGGTATGGCATTTCGGCCGGACGACTTGAGGGAGCCACGGGCGTATGGCTGGATGCGCATGAACCGTCAGCGCGTAAGATATGTGCCATTGGTGTGCGTAGTTCCCATTTTGTCACCATGCACGGTTTCGCCCTCAATGTCAACACTTGCCTTGATTATTTCAACTACATCCATCCTTGCGGTTTTGTCGATAAAGGTGTCACCTCCATGTCGCGTGAGTTGGGGCATACGGTCGATATGAAAAGTGTGAAATCAGCTTTGTGCGGACTTTTCGTGCGCTTACTTGCCGATGCATCATTGCATCCATGATTATTATTACTCGGATTATTTGTTGCATTGTATTGGACGAAAATGCTTAATCTGAAAGAATACTTTGCGTTGGGTGAGAAGTAGCTTTCTTTTTTTCACCTGTATTGGTGCATGGCAAGGGACTGCTTCCCCGATCTCGTTTTCTACAACCGTTTCGTGGAGCTGATACCGAGGGTCTTTGTCTATTTAATGCACTTCATGAAAATGTACGCCTTCGGGCGGTGCAACGGGATCTCACGTTCGTTGACTGCACGATGATACCGTTGTGGAACAGGAAAATTATATTTTTGATGCAGGTGTCCCAAACGCGTATAATGGTTATCACGCTTTGAGAACTTGACTTCCTCTTGCGGGGGCGGGAGCATGACCGAAGAATGCCCTCCCCCTTCCCTCCATCCATACTTTCTCTCTTGCTCATCCAAACTTCCTTTCTTGCCTACATATACCTCCTCCTTTGCTTACGCATTCTATAAACTACGGCGTAGTTTTTATAAACCACGCCATAGTTTGTATAAACTGCGTCGCAGTTTTTATAAACCGCGACGCAGTTTATAGAATATTTGCTCAAGCTTGGAAGAATACAAAGGCAAGGGTGGAAGTATAGGCAGGCATCTTGGAAAGTATGGATGCGGGGAAAGGGGGACAACAGTTCGGGCAGGATGTGGAGAGACGTACCGGGCGGGACTTCCGGGCAGAAGCTACTTGTCGGGGAGGACGGAAGTGCGACCGGGGTGTTTTTTTATGAAAATAAGCATAAAATGTTTTTATGATAGTAACCGAATGATAAAATATGTATCTTTGCAAGCGAGAAAGCGCCTCTTGCGATATATAAACCACAAAACAATAAATAAAATGAAAAGATCAATCCTCTTCACGCTGCTGGCGGCAGGGCTGTTGGCAGGTTGCGAGTACAACGAAGTGAAACCTACGCCGACCGGCGACCCCGTGGCCGCCGAAGTGACGGCAAGCATCAACCAGGCTCTGCCCCGCGTGGAGGCGGGCGACGGCCAGTTCGCCCGCTTTGCCGCAGGCGATGTCATCTACGTGGTGGCAGGCGGGGTGGCTATCCACGACTATACGTTGCAGGGCGACGGCTCCTGGTCGGCGGGCGACAACCCATATTATTTCCAAAGCGCGGGCGATGTCGCCTTCCGTGCCTGGTACGCGGACCCTGCCGTCGCCCCGGCCGACAACGTCATTGCTATCGACACACGCACCCAGCCCACAGGCGACAACGGCTGGAACCGCTGGGACATCCTCGCCACGCCGCAGGTGACGGCCAGCGCGACCGCCCCGCAAATCAACTTCACGGGCGACGATGCCTTTGCCCACGTCATGGCGCAAGTGTCGTTCGTGCTCCGGGCGGGCGATGGCATCGCCGACCTGGCGGCCTTGACCGGCTACACGTTGAAGGGGATGATAACCGATGCCACCTTCGACACGCAGACCTGCACGCTGGCGGCTGGCGACACCACCAGCGATATCGCGGTGGAACTGGCCGGAGCATCGGATGCGGAACACGCCTGCGCCCCGCTCATCCTCGTACCGCAGGCCGTTGGCACGCTGGACTTGGACGTGGCATATAACGGGCAGACCTACGCCGCTAGTCTCGATGTCCCGGACGGAGGTTTGCAGGCAGGCTACAGCTACACGTACACCGTGACCATCAGCAACACCGGGCTGGATGCCAACGCAGCGGAAATCAGCAGCTGGCTTCCCGGCGAGGGCGGGCAAGGCGAAGCGACCTTGTGATAGCACGCGGATGGGGAACGCCGGATTTTTGGGCATACGGAATACACGAAATGAACGGATTTACACGGATTGCAGGGAAAGCAAATATGTTTGCGTCAATCTGTGCCATCTGCGGGAAACCCAATAATCCGTGTAAATCCGTTCATTCCGTGTATTCCGTGTGCCCATACCAAATCTCCGTGCACTCCTCCTCACCATTAACCCTTTGATTGTATGAAACGAAATCCATTCTTTATTATAATATGCCTCGTGGCGGCATTGCTGCTCCCGGCCTGCTCGCAGGACGAACCCGGCACTCCCGCTGGGGAAGTGGCGGGGGCATTGCCTTTGCAGATAGGGCGCGTGAGCCTCGCCGTTGAGCCGGGCGGGCAGCCGCAGAAGCGCGTGGCCGAGTCCGCCGACGGCAGCCGCAGCGTGTGGCAGGCGGGTGACATGTTCCAAGTGAAGTTCGACGGCTCGGACGAGGCGGGCACGTACCGCATAACTGATGCCGTGACTGGCGCGGTGGAGGCCGTCACACCCCTCTACTGGCAGGACACCGAACCGGCCGGCCTCACGGCTCGGTACACCACCCTGCCTGCCTCCGCCGATGGCACGATAGACCTCGGCGACCAGTCGGGCGGTCTGGCTTACGTGCTCCATGCTACGGCGGATGCCACTTACGGGCAGTCCGTCATCCTCGCCTTCGCCCACCGGCTGGCCAAGGTGCGTGTGGAGCTGGACGGCACGCAGGCCAGGAGGGTAACCCAAGTGGAAGTGAATAACCACACCCGATGCCGGGACGACGGGGACGCGGTGGCGGGTGCGCAGGCGGGCTGGATACAGATGCACCGGGCGGATGCCACCACGTGGGAAGCCAACGTGGTGCCCGGCACGGCCCTTCCCGTCGAGTTCATCCGCCTGAACGCCACGACCGTGGCCCAAGTGTCCGGCCTCACCGAGCTGGCTGTGGGGGCGATGCACACCATCGCCCTCACTGTGGGGGAGGAAGCTACCCCCATCACTGCTGACAACTGCTCCAACCTCAACGGCACGGGCAATTACATCGTGAGCGGTGGCTTTGGGCAGGCCATCACCGTCACCGGAGGCAGCCCGAATATCTATTTGCAGAATGCCAACATCAGCGTGGGCAACGGCAACGCCATCCACATAAAAGATGGTAATCCGATCATCCATGTGCAAGGTACAAGCAGCGTCTCCAGCAGCGATGGTGCGGGTATCTATGTGGCACCAAACAATACCGTTACCATCACGGGCGACAGCCGGGACGACCAGCTGACGGTAAGGGGCAATAACGGTGGCAGTGGCATCGGCGGATACTTAATCAGTTATAATAATGGTGCTGCCTGTGGCAACATCACGATTAGCAATGTGACTGTTATTTCTTACGGAAGTTGGAATAGCATGAGTGGGGATATGGCTGCAGGGATAGGCAGTGCAGTCGGTGCGTCTTGTGGAGCCATTGCCATAGAAAATGCCACCATCCATGCCTATGGAGTGCTTTTTGACCCCATTGAAGCCACCCCAGGTATTGGGTGTGGATACCCTATGTCTGGCGATCCTACAAGCATTCCTGTGGTGAAAATCAGTAACGGTTCGGACGTTCATGCGCATCGTGGCGGGAGTG
>CASFUX010000227.1 GCA_949297975.1 uncultured Bacteroidales bacterium | reverse complement strand
TTACAAACGCCATACGGTCGTCAACCAGAACGGCCTTGTCATTGCCGAGGAAACCACTGCCGCCAACGAGAGCGACATAAAGCACCTCGCAACGCCGCTGGAGAAAGCGGGCCTGAAGCAAGGCACGCCGGTGATGGCCGACAAAGGCTACGACTCGCTGGAGAACAGGGACACGCTTTCCCGCATGAAGTTGAAAAAACGCATCATGCACAAGGCGCAGAAGAACCGCAGGCTGACGGAACGCGAGACCGCTGTAAACAAGGCCATAAGCAAAGTGCGTTATGCCGTGGAAAGGACATATGGTTCCATGCGCAGATGGTTCGGTGCTGGAGTGGCGAGATATGTGGGTCTGGCCAAGACGCACGCGCAGCACATCATGGAAGCTATCGCCTACAACTCATACCGCACGCCTGGGATTATTGTGTCCAATTGCGTCAAGTGAGGGGAAGCGGGGAGGAAAGCCCCGCTGAATCGCATCTCACACGACTTTATGCCGTTTTGAGGCTTATTTTCTGCATAACTCTTTTGTAACAAATTTAGGTGCCGCTTTGCAGAGGTCTCAGTTATGAGTTATACAACCCACAGTTGTGGGCTGTAAAACTTATGCTGGGAAGTTGGAAAACATTCCCGCATAAACCGGAAAAACCATGCGGGGAAAACAGAAAAACAACATGCCCCCATACCCGCCGATGCGGCACAAAAAAAAGAAAATGAATATCCGCAATCTGCCAACACAAAAAAACACAATAGACACAATAGGAAATGTGTGGTTCTGCAAGAAAGTCATGCAACTGGATAGGAGCACACAATAGAAGTCCCGAAGCTCCGCATCGGGACTGTGGGTTACTTCCGTGTAGCCTGCGCGACAATCTGCGTGGACGATACATGCTTCATGCCCGCCGCGAAGCGGTGGTGCATACTATTGTGAACTTCTTCACTTGCAGCCATCCGGCATCTCCTCCTAATGCTCTCCTTTACTATTGTGCCTATTGTGTTTTATTTGGCTCAATGCGGATATTCATTAAAAAGAATGCGGGGCTTCTCCATGAAGCCTCGCATTCCTTAATTATATAATAGAACGAGTAAAGCGGCGGATTAATTCAGGATATAACGCACGCCGAGGGCAAATGCACCTGCATAGAAACCATTTGTGTAGAAACCAGGTTCCCCGTGTCCGAAGACCGGGCCGATGACAGGCCGCCAGTCAAGCGACAGCTGGAGCGGGAACCAGAAGTTGTATTCCACCCCTACGCGACCGGCCACGCCGACATTGAAGTAGCCATTCCACGTGCATCCCAATGCACCGCCGACCCCGGCAAACCAGTTCCACGAACCCTTTTCCTGCCAGCTGTTGATGGGGAACATCCAATCATACGTCACCGCGCCGCTCACTCCATAGAACAGGGGGAAGCCCACATCGATGCTCAGCCTGTTACCACTATTCAACCCGTGCAGGTACGAAAAGTCAACACCTGCGCCCAAGCGTCCACCGATGGCGCTTTGCGCGTTGGCCAATCCCAAGCTGGCCACGGCCAGCACACATGCAAAAACAAGTTTTTTCATACTTCTGTTAATTTATGTTTGATTAAAATTGAACGTCAATCCACTCCCTGACAGCACACCGTGCTTAACAAGGGCAAAGGTACGCATTTTTCCGTAACAAGGGCTTTTTCGGGATGAAAAAAACATGCAACCCATAAAAAAGCGCGAACGGACGATTTGCTTTCCACGTCCATTCGCGCCTCTCGCATCGTTTATATTCCTTTCAGTGCCTTATTTTTCCCACTTCACGCCCATCATGCTGCCGGTTTCCTTGAACTGGCGGTGCATGGCGAAACAGTTCTTCAGGTCTTGCGGCGTGTGTACCCCGCCGGTCAGCGACAGGTATTCACGCAGCACGTCCTTGTATTCGGGAGCCACGCAGTTCTCGATGATGAGGTGCGCCCGCTGTATGGGCGACTTGCCGCGCAGGTCGGCAATGCCGTGCTCGGTGATGATGACCTTCACCGAGTGCTCGGAGTGGTCCACATGCGACACCATCGGCACGATGGAGCTGATGGCACCGCCCTTGGCCGTCGATGGCGTGGTGAAGATGGAGATGTACGCATTGCGGGTGAAGTCGCCTGAACCGCCCAGGCCGTTCATCATCTTCTGGCCCAGCACGTGCGTGCTGTTCACGTTGCCGAATATGTCGGCTTCGAGGGCGGTATTAATGGTGATGAGGCCCATGCGGCGCACCAGTTCGGGGTTGTTCGATATTTCCTGCGGGCGCAGCACCACCTTGTCGCGGAAGAAGTCGAGGTCGGCGTACACCTGTTCGAGCACTTCATGCGACACCGTGAGCGAGCAGCCGCTGGCAAACTTGACCCGTCCGTGGCGCATCAGCCCGATGACGGCATCCTGTATCACCTCGGTGAACATCTCGAAGGGCGGAATGTCCGGGTTTTCGCCCAGCGAGCCAAGCACGGCGTTGGCGATGTTGCCCACGCCCGACTGAATGGGCAGGAATTCCTTCGGGATGCGCCCGGCTTTCAGTTCCTCGGCCAGGAAGTGCGCCACGTTCGCCCCAATCTTTTCCGTCACCTCGTCCAACGGGCTGAAGCCGCCGGTTTCATCGGGCACGTCCGTTTCCACCACGCACAGTATCTTGGCAGGGTCCACCTTAAGCGTGGCCGTCCCGATGCGGTCGGAAGGCTTGTACACGGGTATTTCCCTGCGGTAAGGCGGGTCAAGCGGCTCGTACAGGTCATGGAAGCCACGAAGCCCTTTCGGGTGGGCATGGTTCAATTCCAATATGATATGGTCGGCCAGGCGGGCGATGGTGGGCGAGATGCCCGCACCGGTGGTCAGCACCAGTTCGCCGTCATCCGTCAGGTCGCACACTTCCAGGATGGCGAACTTGGGCTTGGGCAAAAAGCCCGCACGCAACTCTTGCGCCAAGGTGGACAGGTGCATGTCGAAGTACGTGGCACGTCCCCCGTTGAGGGCGGCGCGCATGTCCTTGTTCGACTGGTAAGGCGTGCGGAACCACACGGCATTGGCCCGTGCCAACGCCCCGTCGAGCGAGTTGCCGGTCGAGGCACCGGTGTACATGCCTATTTTAAACTCTTTGCCTTCGGCGTGCAACGCTTCCGCACGCTTGGCGATAGCCGCGGGCACGGCCTTGGGCGCACCCGCCGGAGTAAACCCGCTGAAGCCTACCACATCGCCATGGTTGACGTAGGCGGCGGCTTCATCGGCACTGACAAATTTATATTTCTGCATAATATAGGAGTTAGTTACGAGTTACGAGTTACGAGTGACAAGGGTTGCTATACATATATTATATGTCATCCTCGTCATTTCGACCGTAGGGGGAAATCTTTATATGATGAGATTTCTCGCTGCGCTCGAAATGACGGCGGTTTTGGACATCCCCTCCCTCTGGAGGGGCTTGGGGAGGCATCACCCCCGCCTTTGCCTGATGGCTTCATATATCAGCACCCCGGCGGCCACCGACACATTGAGCGAAGCGATTTTGCCCATGAGCGGAATGCGTACCCGGTCGTGACACAGGCGAAGGTTTTCCGGGGCGATGCCCGTCTCCTCCGAGCCCATGACCAAAGCCACCGGACCGGCATAATCCGTCTTCGTGTAATCATCCGAGCCTTTTTCTGTGGCAGCGACCAACCTCAATCCCGATGCCGCCAGGAAGCGGAGCGTTTCCGTCAAATTCTCTTCCCGGCACACGGGGATGGAAAGCAACGCCCCCGCCGAGGTCTTCACCGCATCCGAATTGGCCGGTGCGCCTCCCTTGGCAGGCACCACAAGGGCATCCACCCCGGCACATTCGCAGGTGCGGGCAATGGCTCCGAAGTTGCGCACGTCGGTCACGCCGTCCAGCACCACCACCAACGGGTCGCGCCCCGCCTCGTACACGGTCGGGATGATATCCTCCACCCGCTGATACGTCACGGGCGAGATGAACGCGATGACTCCTTGATGGTTCTTTTGCGTCAGGCGGTTGAGTTTCTCCACCGGCACCTTCTGCACGGGAACGACCGTACCCCGAAGGGCAGCAGCCAGTTCGCGCGACAAGTCACTGGTCATGTCGCGACGCAACAATATCTTATCGATGTCCTTCCCGGCCTGCACGGCCTCGATGACGGCCCGGATGCCGAATATCATTTCCTTCTCGGGACGTTGTCTGGTCTTGTAAAATGCCATTTATCTCAAACGCTTAATCTTTTCCCGTGCAAAAGTAGTCAATTATTCATTATTTACCGCTTCAAGGAGAATTTATTCTTCACTTCCTTTGGTCTGTGTCGGCAAATCATTACTTTTGCAAAGAGCAAGAGGCAACGCCATCTGCGGGAAACAATCTGAAATTTGCAATCTGAAATCTGAAATTGAATATGAGAACGTTCGTCATCTGCGCATGCCTGTGCATGGCCTGCTGGGCATCGGCACAAACGGTCAATACCGACGGGGCACGCAGCTATTATGTGAAAGGCAAAGAATCGGCAGGACAAGTACACGAAGTCATCCCGAAAGCGAAAAGAGGGTACTACGTGAAGGACGGGAGGCTGGTAGATGGTGTATTCATCGAGGATGCCAACCGCCTCGACCGCATGACGCGGGCCATCATCCCCAAGCAACAGGGACACGAGGCCACGGTGCTTTACCCGCGTGACATCGACGAGTACGGCTTCCCCGGCGAAGAACGCTACGTGAGCTGCACCATCCTGCGAGACAGTGCGTTCCACAAAGTGTTCTTGGAAGAATTCGTACACATCAACGACTCCACCAGCCTGCTCTACTACCGCGAGGAAAGCAACGAGGAGTTTTACTTGCAAACGGGCGAAGACATCCGCCTGCTGACGGAAGATAACTTCCGCATGTTATGGGAAGACATGCTGGCTCACAACGAAGGATGCCTGTCGGACGAACTGCGGCAGGAACTGTCGGCCCGCATCGACTACCACAACATCAGAAAATTCATCCTCGCCTACCAGCATTGCAACGAAAACCTCATCCAGCGTGTGCGCTACGGCGTAACCACAAGCGTGGGAGGAGGGTCTCCCGTCAGCAACACCCGAGCCGTGCCACCCACGCACTACAGCGGCATAGGCTTGTCGTGGACGGCAGGCGCGTTCGTGCAAGTGCCGCTTGACCGGTACTTCAATTTCCGTCCCGAAGTGCAGTTCGCCTACCTCAACCACGACCACTCTACCCAACCCGCAAGCAAATACACACGCTACTCGCTGCAAGTGCCATTGCTCTTCCGCTACAACGTAAACCAAGTGCGCGGCCGCTTCGTGCCTTACGTGGAAGCCGGTCCGTTGCTCGACTTCCGGCTGGGAGGAATGCTGGAAACACACGTCTCCACGAACAGTGGAGTGAGCGTGGAAGCGTATGACAACACTTTCTTCCAGGCCGGACTGGCCGCCGGGGCGGGCGTGGAATACAAACTCAGCCGCAAGTATTCGCTCTACGCCGGGCTACGCTACCATTTCCTGCGGGGCGAGAACATGCAACGCGACCGCGAGGCGGAAACAATAAATCACCTGCTGTTTACTTTAGGCTGGGGGTTCTGAACATAGAGAACCGAATATAATACGAATAACGCAAATGGCGCAACACATAAACAACGCCCCGCAGCCGACTGAATTGGCTGCGGGGCGTTGTGGCGTATAGAGCTTTACTTCTAATAATACAAGAAAAACAACTTTTATCTATATATCTTTATTTATTAACAGCCTTTATTGTCTTACCTCCAGCTTGCACCATGTATATCCCTGTCGGCAGAGAAATAACAGTAGGTTCGTCTGCAATGCCACGATAAAGACACAGACCTTGCAAATTGTAGACCGAAACCTCATGGCCTGCCGCACCATACACTTGAAGACCCTTATCTGTGGAGACCACAGTAAGATCTTGCTGAGCCACAGCATCCACTCCCGAAGCATTGAAAGCGAACTCCGCAATATAAGTAACATCACTCGTAATATTATTCACAATGCGAGGGTTGTCAGTATTACCATCGTTCCACCGTACAAAATGATACCCTTCATTTGGTATAGCCTCTATCTTAGCCATGGTAGAACCACACTCTACTGGCTGCACAAGTACAGCAGTTCCCATTGCCTCATTATTCGACAAAACCGTCACCCAATGTTCGACACCGATGATATCCTCTAATACGACCCAATTGCTTTGAAGGTATGCAATCTCCGAACTGCAAGGCACATACAACTCAACATTTGACATGCCTACAAATGGATTATCTAAAAATACAGGGGGAGTCACAGCATATGAATATATTTTCTCCACCGACTCACAACCATCAAAAGCACCTTTCCCAATACTTTTTAAACTATTAGGAATTGTAATTGATGTCAATCCAGTACAACCAACAAACGCATAATCCTTCACCTCCGTAATCCCTGCCGAAATTATTAACTCACCTATCAACTCTTGATTATTAAAAAATTCTCGCGATGCATAGCACATAGGATTGGATTCTTTATCTTCAAATTTAATGTCGTACCAATCGTCCAACGTACCATTGTAAAACATCGTTTTCAAACTATTACAATCTAAAAAAGCATCTTTACCGATACTTTTCAACCCTACCGGAAGAGTAACGGTCAGTAACTTATCCAATCCTGAAGCCAAAGAAGCCGGGATGTGCTTTACCGAATCACCAAAAGTCATGGATGATATCCCCGTATTTAAAAATACTCTACCCGGCACAACACAATTTTTAGCTCCCCACATCACCGATGTCAAATTCGGACAGTTATTAAAAGCGGCAAGCTCTACCTCAGTTACATTTTCAGGGATAGCTACTAATGATAAATCAGTCATCAAAAACGCCCCATTTTTAATGCGAGTCAATTGCTCGGGAAGCTGTAATGATGTCAGCGTTGAATAAGCAAAAGCCCTGCCACCAACACTTTTCACCACATATTTTTTCCCTTCATAAGAAACACTATCGGGAATAACCACATCACCTGAATAGGTTCCATTTCCATTGTGCGTCACTTCTACTACACCACCTTCCGCATCAATAATGTTGTAATAAATAGTCACATCGTTGCTATTAGGGGCAGAAAAATCAAATTGAGCCCATACATTCGACAAGCTCATCATGCCTAAAAGACAAAAAAGAATAGTTTTTTTCATACTAAAATGTTTTTATTGTTGTTTGATAATTATCTGAACGATGACACGCAAGAAACAGGTATCTTCACCCACGACCGTAACCTACATGTTTCCACATCTATATTCTGCTTCTCGCTATAGAAATAATCAAATTTTAACCCTATACCAGGTAACATCTGCTTACTTACGATGATTTTACAAAAATCGATTTAAAACGCTGCTAAGTTTCTATAAACCCATGCACATACTAACTACTATGAAAAACCTGACAAGGGATGTTTCGCACACAAAACTTCAACATTGTAGCATCACATAACTTTGACGCTGCAAAGGTAAGCATTTTTCTATAAACATCTAACATTAACACCATTTATCGATTATATTATCTGAAAATATCCACAATATACTCCATACTCCTTGCGCGCTTCCTCGCATACTTTGTACGATTCAATCAAGCACTACATCGCTGCTGGCTACAGATGTAAATAAGCAAAAACACTTTTAAATAACAGATACCAAGCTAATAAGCATATACTTGACAAAGTACTTCCATTCCACCCTAACAAACTTTAAGAACTTTGTCCCCCGCCCGTGGGGATGCTGTGGAAAAAACTTCGTACCTTTGGACGCTTTTTTGTAACAAATACGAACTGCAAACTATTCACATTTCACTGTTCATTGACATGAAGCGTTTCAATTTATTGAACACCATCTTCGGCTGGGTGGCATTTGCCATCGCGGCCGTCACCTACCTGATGACCATCGAGCCTACCGCCAGCTTCTGGGACTGCGGCGAGTTCATCTCCACTGCCTACAAGCTGGACGTGGGGCATCCGCCCGGAGCACCGTTCTTCATGCTCACGGGGAAGTTCTTCTCCCTCTTCGCCTCCGACCCCTCGCACGTAGCGGCCTGCATCAACTCCATGTCGGCCTTGCTGAGCGCGCTGACCATCCTGTTCCTGTTCTGGACCATCACGCACCTGGCGGGCAAAGTGCTGCTGAAGCGCGAGGACGACTACACGACGGGCAACATCATCGCCGTGCTGGGCGCGGGCATGGTGGGGGCGTTGGTCTACACGTTCTCGGACACGTTCTGGTTCTCGGCTGTCGAAGGCGAAGTGTACGCCTATTCGTCGTTCTTCACGGCCATCGTGTTCTGGCTCATCCTGCGCTGGGAGCGGGTAGCCGATGAGGCGGGGTCGGACCGCTGGCTCATCCTCATTGCCTACCTCATGGGCCTGTCCATCGGGGTGCACCTGCTCAACCTGCTTACCATCCCGGCCATCGTGCTGGTATATTATTTCCGCAAATACCCGTTCACCGTCAAGGGGCTGATAGCGGCCATGGTGGCCTCGGTGACCATCCTGGCATTGGTGCTCTACGGGCTGATACCGGGCTTCGTGGAAGTGGCCTGCTGGTTCGAGCTGCTGTTTGTCAACACGCTGGGGCTGCCGTTCAATACGGGGCTGTTCGTCTATATCGTGCTGGCCATCGCCTCCCTGGTGTGGGCCATCTACGAGACCTACACGGCGCGGAGCAACGTGCGCATGGGTCTCTCCTTCATCCTCGGCATGAGCATCATCGGCGTGCCGTTCCTGCGGACGAACGTGTGGATAGGCATCATACTCATCTTGGCCATGCTTGGCTTCTTTTATTATAAGAAATGGCAGGTGTCGCCCCGCATCCTCAACACGGCCATCCTCATGGCCACGGTGATGCTCATCGGCTACTCGTCGTACACGGTCATTGTGCTGCGCTCGGCAGCCAACCCGCCCATGGACCAGAACTCGCCGGACAACGTGTTCGCCCTCAAGTACTACCTCAACCGTGAGCAGTACGGCGACACGCCGCTGCTGTACGGTGCGGTGTACAACGCCCCGGTGAAGTACCGCGTGGAAGGCAACAACTGCATCCCGGTGGAAAAGCAGGGTGCCCCCTCCTACGCCCCGAAGCCCAAGACCTCGCCCGACGAAAAGGACGAATACATCATCACGGGCTACAAGACCACGTATGAGATGGACGACCATTTCTACATGCTCTTCCCCCGTATGCACTCCAGCAACCCCGCCCATGTGAGTGCCTACAAGGCCTGGGCACGCATCAAGGGCGAAAAGGTAACCTACGAGTCGTGCGGGCAACGGCGCACGGAGACCAAACCGACGTTCAGGGAGAACATGCGCTTCTTCTTCAACTACCAGCTGGGCTTCATGTACTGGCGGTACTTCATGTGGAACTTCTCCGGACGGCAGAACGATATCCAAGGGAACGGCGAGATAGAACACGGCAACTGGATTACGGGCATCAAGCCGATAGATAACTTCCTGGTGGGCGACGTGGACACAATGCCTACCGAACTGAAAGAAAACAAGGGATACAATAAATATTATATGCTGCCGCTGCTGTTGGGCATCATCGGCATCCTGTTCCAGTTAGGTTCGGGCAAGGAGGGCAAGCACGGCTTCTGGGTGACGCTGCTGCTGTTCGTGCTCACAGGCATCGCCATCGTGGTGTACCTCAACCAGACACCCGGCCAGCCCCGCGAGCGTGATTACGCCTACGCCGGTTCGTTCTACGCCTTCAGCATCTGGATAGGGCTGGGCGTGCTGGGGCTGATACAGGCGGCGGACAAGTTTGTGCCCCGCAAGGTGAGCGCCGCCGTGCTGTCGGTGCTGTGCCTCGGCGTGCCGGTGCTCATGGCTTCGGAAAACTGGGACGACCACGACCGCAGCGGGCGCTACCTGGCGCGCGACTTCGGGGGCAACTACCTCGCCTCGTGCGACGAGCAGGCCATCCTCTTCTCCAACGGCGACAACGACACCTTCCCCCTGTGGTACAACCAGGAGGTGGAAGGCTACCGCACCGACGTGCGGGTGTGCAACCTGAGCTACCTGCAAACCGACTGGTACATCGACCAGATGAAGCGCGAAGCCTACGAGTCGGCACCGCTGCCCATCTCGTGGGAGCCGCAGGACTACATCACCGGCAAGAGCGACGTGGCCTACGTGCAGGAGGTGGTGAAGCAGCCCCTCGACGTACAGACGGTCTATAACTTCATCCGCGACGAGGAACTGCACAGCCGCTACGACGGCATCTCCATCATCCCCACCAAGCGCATGTACATTCCCGTGGATGCCGACCAGGTGATACGGACGGGCACCGTGCCGGAGTCGGAACGTGCCGACATCGTACCGCGCCTGGACTTCGAGATTGACCGGATGCTCAACAAGAGCGAGATGATGGTCATCGAGATGCTGAAGGAAAACCGCTGGGAACGCCCCATGTACTTCGCCGCCACCGTGGGCGACGACTATTACCTCGGCCTGAAGGAAAAGGGGCACTTCGAACTTACGGGACTGGCCTACCGCATCGTGCCCGTGAAGTCCAAGACGGGCGTGGCTGTGGATGAGATGTACGACAACATGATGCACAAGTTCCGCTACGGCAACGTGGCCGACCCGGACATCTACATCGACGAGAACTCCATGCGCATGTGCCGCACGCACCGCCTCATGTTCAACGAACTGGTAAACGCCCTGCTCCAGACGGGCGACACGGCACGTGCCCGCAAGGCGTTGGACTACTGCGAGGAAGTGCTGCCCGGCACGACCGTGCCCTACGACTACACGGCCACCTTCACGGCGGATTACTACTACCAGCTGGGCGACACGGCGCACGGCGACCTCATCACCGACACCGTGGCCGCCACGTGCGTGGAATACCTCGACTGGTTCTTCAACCTCGCCCCGGCACGGCAGATGCAGGCGAAGAACTCCATCGGACGGCAGTTTGCCGAGTTCAACCACGTGCTGCGCATCTGCCAGGACAACAACCGCACCGCCTTGCTGGACAAGTATTACCCGAAATACTCGGAATACAGCAAGAAGATGGGATACTAAAGATAGTGATTAACGGTTAGTGATTAGTGATTAACCCATGCGGCACTAACCGTTAGTCACTAACCGTTAATCGCTAATCACTAATCGTTATAAAGGGTGTTCGCACGCATGCCATTCATCATACGGATGTTCTTCCGGGGCTGTACCTGGCGGCGGAAGACCAAGGAGAAGGTGATATACCTCACCTTCGATGACGGGCCTGTGCCCGAAACGACCCCCTACCTGCTGGACCTGCTGGACGAATACGGCTGGAAGGCGACTTTCTTCTGCGTGGGCGAGAACGTGCAACGCCATCCCGAACTGTACCGCGAGATACTGGCACGGGGACATCGCACGGGCAACCACACCTTCAACCACCTGCGGGGCACGCGGTGCAGCACCGAGGAATACGTGGACAACGTGCACAAGGCCGCCGAGTACATCGACAGCCCCCTCTTCCGTCCGCCGCATGGCCGCATGAAGGGCAACCAACGGCGACGGTTGCGCGAACAGTACGAAATCATCATGTGGGACGTGCTCACGCGGGACTACAACAAGCTGCTCTCGCCGGACTATATCCTGGGCAAGATACGGCGGCTGTCGCGCAACGGCTCCATCGTGGTGTACCACGACTCGGTGAAGGCACGCAACAACCTGCTGGCCACCCTACCCCGCGCCATCGAGTTCTGGAACGAGCAGGGCTTCCGGTGCGGGCTATTATAAAGCTACAAGCTACGAGCTACAAGCTACAAGTGCCATGCGGCGTAGCCCGCCCGCATTGTTCATTATTAACTGTTCATTATTCATTGCTATGAACTTCTTCAAACTGTACAAACCCAAGACGTACAACTACCGGTACATCTACTACGACCCCAAGAAAGAGGCGCAAAAGGAACGGGAGGAGAAATACGCCTCCAAGGACGGCGACGAGGAATACAAACCCTCCATCAAGCGAGGCTCGTTCCGCGCGGAACTGGACAAGCGCAACAAGACCTACCGCGACAACGCCCGGCAGGCCAACATCCGCCTGGTTATCATCATCGGCGTGCTGCTGCTCATCATGTATTATCTGTTAAAATAAGCATCCCGGTTCCCCGATTACACAGTTCCCCGATTTCCCAATTACACAGTTCCCCGGTTACCCGATTACCCGTTGCCCCATGAGCGATATCATCCACCTGCTACCCGACTCCGTGGCTAACCAGATTGCCGCAGGAGAAGTCATCCAACGCCCGGCATCCGTGCTGAAGGAGCTGGTGGAGAACGCCATCGATGCCGAAGCCACCCACATCCAAATCCTGATCAAGGACGCGGGGCGCACCCTCATCCAGATAGTGGACGACGGCAAGGGCATGAGCGCGACCGACGCCCGCATGGCCTTCGAGCGGCACGCCACCTCCAAGATAGCCGATGCCGCCGACCTCTTCCACTTGCGCACCATGGGCTTCCGGGGCGAGGCATTGGCCTCCATCGCCGCCGTGGCACAGGTGGAGGTGCGCACCCGCCGGGAGGGCGACGAGCTGGGCACACGCGTGGAGATAGCCGGGTCGCGCGTGTTCGCCCAGGAAAGCGTGCAATGCCCCGCAGGCACGTGCTTCATGGTGAAGAACCTCTTCTTCAACGTGCCCGCACGCCGCCGCTTCCTCAAGTCGGACAACGTGGAGAAGACCCATCTGCTCAACGAGTTCTACCGCATCGCGCTGGTCAATCCCCGCATCGCATTCACCCTGCTGGACGGCGACGAGGAGCTGTTCCGCCTCGAACCCTCCAACACCAAGGTGCGCATCGAAAGCATCTTCGGCAAAGCGTCCCGGAAACGCTGGGAACAGCAGCTGCTGCCCGTGGAGACGGAGACCGGCATGGGGCGCATCTACGGCTACATCGGCAAGCCGGAATACGCCCAGAAGTCGGCCAGCCAGTACTTCTTCGTCAACGGGCGTTACATGCGCCACCCCTACTTCCACAAGGCCGTGATGACCGCCTACGACAAGATGCTGCCCGCCGGAGCCAACCCCAACTACTTCCTGTACTTCGAGGTGGAGCCGGAAAGCATCGACATCAACATCCACCCCACGAAGACCGAAATCAAGTTCGAGCACGAGCACGCGCTGTGGCCCATCCTCTCGGCGGCTGTCAAGGAGACGCTCGGCAAGTTCAACGTCGTGCCCTCCATCGACTTCGACACCGAGGGTGCGCCCGACATGCCCGTGATGCGCCCCGACACCGCCATCCGCCCCCCGCAGCCCGCGTTCAACCCGGCGTACAACCCCTTCGCCCGCACCCCGTCCGCGCAGCACACCCGCCCCACCCTCGCGCAGGATTGGGAGAAGCTCTACGCCGGATTCGAGCACCCCGCCCGCCCCGCCGACACGGACGGGGAGGCGGCGATGCCCGAGGGCGAAACACTCGAAAGTGCCCTCACCTTCGCGCCCCAGGACACCGCCGGGAGGGCGGAGGGAGCCAGCACGCAAAACCTGCAACTGCGCCACCGCTACATCCTCACCGGCATCAAGTCGGGCCTGCTCGTGGTGGACCAGCAGCGGGCGCACGAACGCATCCTGTACGACCGCTACATGGCGCAGCTGGAGCAGCAACAAGGCCCTTCGCAACAGCTGCTCTTCCCCGAAAGCCTCGACCTCACTGCCGACGAGGCCCTCACCCTGGCCGAGGTCATGCCCGACCTGCGCCACGTGGGCTTCGACCTGGCCGCCGAGGGCGAAGGCCGCTACCAAGTCAACGGCATCCCCGCCCAGCTGGAAGCCGCCCGCGCCGCCGACCTGCTGCACCACGTGCTGGCCGACGCCC
>CASFUX010000226.1 GCA_949297975.1 uncultured Bacteroidales bacterium | reverse complement strand
CAGCGCATCGCTCACGCAGTCGGGCCGCGTGCCGATGACCAGCCCTGCCACCTGCGGGTGCGAAAGGGCTTCGCCGTACAGCCACTTCAACGTGCCGAGGTCTGCGTAAGTATTGGTGTATGACTGGAAATAAGCCAAATAACGTTGGTTCTGGTATTTGTAACGGAAGAAATCGATGCCCTCTTCCACCTGCTGCGCCACGCTCTTAGCCGGACGGCAGTAGTCCGGGCTGAAGGTGTGGTTGTTGCAATACGTGCATCCGCCCACCCCTTTGCTGCCATCGCGGTTGGGACAGGTGAAACCGGCGTTGATGGATATCTTCTGCACCCGCTCACCGAACTCGTCCTTCAGCACGACATTGTAATTCCTGTAACGTTCCATCATCAGTGAAGCTATAAAAAAAGCACACGGAATACACGGAATGCACGGATTAACACAGACCATATATATCTGTGAATATCCGTCTATTCCGTGTATTCCGTGTGCTCTACCAATACAATCAGTCTATCAAGTCGAAGCCCGTGTAGGGCACCAGTGCCTTGGGGATGCGGATGCCCTCGGGGGTCTGGTTGTTTTCGAGCAAGGCCGCCACGATGCGGGGCAAGGCCAGCGCACTGCCGTTGAGCGTGTGGCACAACTGTATCTTCTTGTCGGCGTTGCGGTAACGGCACTTCAGGCGGTTGGCTTGGTACGACTCGAAGTTGGACACCGAGCTTACTTCCAACCAGCGTTTCTGCGCGGCGGAGAACACCTCGAAGTCAAACGTGAGGGCCGACGTAAAGCTCATGTCGCCGCCGCACAGGCGCAGGATGCGCCACGGCAGCTCCAACTTGTCCACCAGCGTCTGCACGTAGTCCACCATTTCCTGCAACGACTGGTAAGAATGCTCGGGCTTGTCGATGCGCACGATTTCCACCTTGTCGAACTGGTGCAGGCGGTTCAACCCGCGCACGTCCTTGCCGTAGGAACCGGCCTCGCGGCGGAAGCAGGCCGAGTAAGCGGCGTTCTTCACCGGGAGGTCGCTTTCATTCAGGATAACGTCGCGATACAGGTTGGTCACCGGCACTTCCGCCGTGGGGATGAGGTAGAGGTCATCCTCGTTGCAGTGGTACATTTGCCCTTCCTTGTCGGGCAACTGCCCCGTGCCGTAGCCCGAAGCCGCGTTGACCACGTAGGGCGGCTGCACTTCCAGGTAACCGGCTTCGCGTGCATTGTCGAGGAAGAAGGCTATCAGCGCGCGTTGCAGGCGGGCGCCTTTTCCTTTGTACACGGGGAAGCCCGCTCCGGTTATCTTCACGCCCAGCTCGAAGTCGATGAGGTCGTACTTTTTCGCCAGCTCCCAGTGGGGCAGTGCGTCGGCGGGCAGGTCGGGCATGTGGCCGCCCATTTTTTCCACCACGTTGTCCTCGGCGTGCAAGCCTTCGGGCACGCTTTCGTGCGGCAGGTTGGGGATGAGCACCAGCAGCTCCTGGAGCGTCTTTTCCGCTTCGCCCAGGCGGTCGTTCAACGCCTTGATTTCGTCTTTCAGCACGGTGGTCTTGGCTTTGGCCTCGCCCGCCTCGGCCTGTTTGCCTTGCTGGAAGAGCATGCCAATTTGCTTGGAAAGCGTGTTCATTTCAGCCGACTTGGCATCCACTTGCGCCTGGGTGGCCTTGCGCGTGCGGTCCAGTTCCACAACCCGGGCGATGATTTCGGTCCCGTCGAAATGTTTTTTGGCCAGACGCTTGATGACGTCTTCCGTATTCTCTGTAATGTATTTCAGCGTTAGCATAT
>CASFUX010000225.1 GCA_949297975.1 uncultured Bacteroidales bacterium | reverse complement strand
CAAGCTGTTATCTCACAGCCCTTCAGGCTGTAATGTAATGCTTTTCTTATGCCGAACTCACGTTACTTATTATGAATATCCGCATTGCGCCAAATGATAAACACAATAGGCACAATAGACAAAGGAGTATAGGGAGATGCTTAATGCGGCTTATATAAAGAAGTTCACAATAGTATGCCCGCCGCTTCGCAGCGGGCATAAAGCATGCATTGTCCACACAAGTTACTAAGTAGGCCACACGAAAGTAACCCTGAGTCCCGATGCCAAAGCATCGGGACTTCTATTGTGTGCTTCTCTCAATCTATCTATCTCGCAGGGCCATGTAATCTCTATTGTGTCTATTGTGGTTTTGTGTTGGCCACATGCGGACATTCATATTACTTATTATCTGCGCTTGAGTACCTCACCCCTCTCCCCAGGAGGCTGTGTGAAAAGTACCATTTTCATGCAGTCCTCGTCATTTCGAGCGCAGCGAGAAATCTCACAGTGGCTTTGGAAGCGTTGTAGAAGGGGATTTCTCCCTACGGTCGAAATGACGGCGAGTTTGTTTCGTACTTTTTGCCTCCTGGGGAGAGAGGTGAGGTGATTAGCGAATAAAACTGCTTTTTCTTATCCCGAACTCGCGTACATCATGGACAGCAGGCGGAGCTCTCCTACTTCATCACCGCATTATACAAATCCTGGTAAGTCTTCACCACGCTATACACCACTTCGCCCGTACTGATGGCGGCGAAATGGCGGCGGGCACACTCTATCTTGGCTTCTTCCGCATTTCTCAACTGCGACACCTCTATGTCATTCCCTTTCGTTTCGGCCACAAAGTAGATGTGTTTCACACTGCCTTCGCGGAAGACCATGGCCCAGTCCGGATTGTATTTTCCCATCGGGGTATTGATATAAAAGCCCCTTGGCAATTTGGAATAAACCACGATATCGTCTTCCTTCTCCAGCGACTCGGCGAAAGACAATTCTATTCCCTGACTATCCACGACCACCATGTCATACAGCGATTTCCGGCTTTCTATCGCATCCTTGCCCAAGGTGCCCCGCAAGGTAGCTTCCGAAAAGATATTCGTGTCAAACACGTTGTTCCGCTTTTCGTACTTGATGTGCTGTATCAGGGAAATGGCCTTGCAGTCGTTGATAATACGCCCGGCTTTGATGATAAACTCTTCCGGATTCAGTTTGAATTGATGGAATGTACCCGGCTTGATGCCTTGCAATATCGCCACGATGGTCCGGCGCGTCAAGCCGGTGGTTTGCACCAATTCGCCGACCAGGTCGTATGCCACCTTGCTTCCCACGGCTTCGGTCACGTGGATGGTCTTCACCTTGGCTGCCGTCATGGCTGCCCCGGCTTCCAGTTCTTCACGGTCGCGGATGCCTTCCATCGCGCCGCTTTCCACCACGATGCGGATTTCCGTCACGTTCAGACGCTTGTCAAGTTCTTCTATCGACTTCTTCACCAATTTGGAGGTGTCGAAATCCACGTGGTAGTAGGTGCGTGTATTGATACGCCGCCACAACTCCTGCCATTCTTTCTTGTGGAAGTTGTCCGGATTGAATTTGGCTTCTTTCTTGTTCCTTCCGTTGGTTGGCATGAACTTGTCGGGGTCAAACACCGTGTCGAGCTGCTTGACGATAAACGACTTCAGGTCATTGGCCTCGCCGAAGTCGAGTGTGCCCGCCTTTTTCTCGTCGAAATACTTTTCCGTCAGTTTGCCTTTCCTGACATACCCCTGGGCTATCAGTTCCTCGTGAATGCTCACGGCCTGTTCGGTGGTGATTTTCATCGTCATGCCCGTCTCCGTTTGCGCCATCGCGTCGGTGAACAAGGTGGCCGTAACCACCACCGGACGGTCGTCGCAGGCTTCGGCTATTTCTTTCTGGAGCTTCTTGGCGAAGTCGTCGTAGCTTTCACTGGCGATGACGGTCAGCACATTGACATCGAACACGGCATCGCCCAGCACGTCGCCATCCTGCCGCTCGCCCTTGTCATTCACGCAAAGGCGCATGCCACGCCCCACTTCCTGCCGTTTCTTTATCTCATTGGACGTATCTTTCAGCGTGCAAATCTGGAACACGTTCGGATTGTCCCACCCTTCCTTGAGTGCCGAATGGGAGAAGATGAAACGCACCGGGCAATCCATGCTCAGCAGCCGCTCCTTGTCTTTCATAATCAAGTTGAAGCCGCGTTCCTCGTTCTCGCCCTCCTTGCTCTTGGCATCCACGCTGACACCCTTTTTGTCTATGGAGAAATAGCCATCGTGAATGTTGTCGCACGCATTCCGAGGGTCGGCAAGGAAGCGGGTGTAAGCCCCATCGGTGAATACGGGCATCAGTTCCTGCAACGCCCGTTGATATTCTTCCTCGAACATCGTGGCAAACTTCCCTTTCACCGCCGTGCCATCTTCATACTTACGATAACTGTCCACATGGTCGATGAAGAACAGCGACAGCACCTTGATATGCTGCGGGAACAGCTGGCGTTCACGCTCCAGGTGGGTCTTGATGGTTTCGCGTATCTGGTTGCGGCGCACCAAGTCCTCGTTTACAGCCCCTACCATGTCTCCTTCATGCAGTATCTGCCTGTTCAGGAAGTGCACCGTTTTGGTCAAGCCGTCGATGCGTTCCACGACATAATTGTCCTCATACTCGTGCAAACCTCCGCTCTGCTCTTTCAGGTCGAAGCCTTCATCCACTAAGCGCACCACCTGCCGGATGCCGCTCTGCGTTTTCACATCGAAGCCTATCCGCGCCTGCGGGTTGCCCTTCGTGATGACTATCTCGTCCAGATAGACATAGCCGTTGGTGGCGGTGGAGCCTACCTGATGCACGCCTTTCACCTCCACCTTCTTCACCAGCTTCCGGTTGTAAGCATCGATGGCATCCAGGCGGAACACCATATTATATATGTCGCCCTTGCGGTGGGTGGCACTGTACAGCAGCGTAAACAGCGGGTTGAACAGCCGGATGCCCCGGCGGGTGGCATTGCCTTTGTCCGCGCCCAGCACGCTCTGCGGCTCATCGATAATCATGATGGGGTTGGTCCTGGCCAGGATGTCTATCGGGCGGCGCGAGCCAAACTCGTCACGCCGGGAGAAGATGATGCGGGCGGCGGCATCCCCGCTGCGCCCCTCCCGGTTCTTTTCCTCGTTGAGCGAAGCGTTGAAAGCCTGCGTGTTGATAATCATCACGTGGATGCCATTGTCCTGCGCGAAGCCGTCTATCTTCGAGAGTTGCTTGGAGTTGTAGATGAAATACTGCATCCGCCGCCCGTACTCACCGGCAAAATGCTCGGCCATGCTCCCGAAGCTTTTGTACACGCCCTCCCGGATGGCGATGCTCGGCACCACGATGATGAACTTCGACCAACCGTAACGCGCGTTCAGCTCATACATGGTCTTGATGTAGGTGTAGGTCTTGCCCGTGCCGGTCTCCATCTCGATGGTCAGCGTCAGGCCGTCGCCCTCCAGATGCTCGACAGGCTTCAGCCCTTGCGCCATCTGCACGGCACGCACGTTCTCGCACAGGCTGTCCCGGCTGAGCACCAGCGGAGCGTTGCCAAAGCCCTCCACGTCTATGAACCCCCGCTTTGTACCCTGGTCCACCAAAAAGTTGCTCAGCCCGTCGCTTTTGGGCTGGCCTTGGAACACATCGGTCACGCACCGGGCCGCCTCTTCCTGGAAACGCTGGTGCTTGTATTTAATCTTCATTGTCGCCATAAAGTAATTGTTTCAATTCTTCTTTGGAGGGCAAGTAAGTCATATACTTGGCCGCAAAAATCTGTTTTTCATCCT
>CASFUX010000224.1 GCA_949297975.1 uncultured Bacteroidales bacterium | reverse complement strand
TCCATCAAGGAAGAAACCCTCACGCACTGCCTCGGGGCGAATGATGCCACGGCGCAACCGTGGGAAAAAGTGCAGGCGCGGGTGAACGAAGGTCCGTTCGTGCTGAAGCACAACGGCACGTATTACCTCACCTATTCGGGCAACGACTACCAAAGCCCGAAATACGCGGTAGGTTACGCCACGTCTGACAGCCCCATGGGGCCTTGGACGCGCTACGAAGGCAACCCCATCCTCATCGGTAACGATGAGCTGGCGGGAACGGGGCATCATTCGTTCATCACGAAGCCCTCGGGATGCAACATCATCATCTACCACGCGCACAACACCCCCAATGCGGTGCAACCGCGCAAGATGTGCATCGACACCTACGAGTTCGTGCCCAACCCCAACGGCGGCCCGGACATCCTGAAGGTGAACGGCCCCACCACGACCGACCAGGAAGTGTGCGAATAAGGCCTCCCCAAGCCCCTCCGAAGGAGGGGATGTTTGGCACACGGAATACACGGACTGAACGGATTATCACGGAATGGTGGAACGTGAATGACTGCGAATGATTTTGGAACACGGATAATACGGATAAAACGGATTGTCACGGATGGATGTAGGGGCGAAAAATCTTTCGCCCAAAATCTGCGTCCATCTACGTCCTCTGCGAGAAATAAAAAATCCGTGTAAATCCGTTCATTCCGTTTATTCCGTGTGCTAAAATCTTTGCGCCAGTTCGGCGTGACGGACGGGCAAGGCCAACGGCCTTGTGGCGTTCAGCGTAGGGCATCGCCCTACGTGCGAGGGCAGGCGGATAAAAAACATCCGCGTCCATCTGCGGTATCTGCGGAAAACAAAAAATTCTTTTTTCTGAAAAAAGAAAGAGGATAATGCTTTCACAAGCATTATCCTCTTAAAAAAACCAAACCAAAGTGATTAAAAGGACAAATATGAATATAAAAACGTTACTGGCCACTGCGTGTGGTGTCGCTTTTGCCCTGTCTTCGGTGGCGCAGGAAGCCAACCCGGTGGCCAACCCCGATGCGGTGGTTACCTCGGGCAACGCACGCTTCACCGTGCTCACGCCCGAAATGATTCGCATTGAATACAGCGAAACGAAACAATTTGAAGACCGCGCCTCGTTCGTGGTCATCAACCGTTACTTTGCCGATGTGCCGCAGTTTACGGTGGACAGCACGGGCAGCGAAGTGGTCATCAAGACCGATGCGCTGGAGTTGCGTTACAAGAAAGGCACGCCGTTTTACAACGACGACCGTTGCAACCCCAACCTCAGCATCACCATGCAGCTGAACGGCGAGAGCATCCAGTGGTATCCGGGCAAGGTGGACCCGTATAACCTGAAAGGCACCACCCGCACGCTCGACCAGGCCGAGGGTGACGTGCGCGACTGGTTGGAAGACGGCCTTGTGTCGCGCAGCGGCTGGGCGGTGATTGATGAAAAAGCCCCGCGTCGCGATGGCAGCTACAGCCTCATGTTCGACGGCAAGGCTGCTACGAACGGCCTCGGCTTCGACTGGGTGGAACCCAGGAAAGACCCCGAAGGGCTGGATATGTACTTCATGGGTTACGGGCACGACTACAAGAAGGCGTTGTACGACTTCACTCGCGTGGCGGGCAAAATGCCGTTGCCTCCCCTGTTCATGTTCGGCTACTGGTATTCGAAGTACCAACGTTATTCGGAACAGGACTTCAAGGACATCGTGAACGAAATCAAATCGCGTGACATCCCCATGGATGTGCTGGTGGTGGACATGGACTGGCACCGCAACGGCAAGACGGGCAGCACCGCCAACACCGAATGGACGGGCTGGAGCTGGAATAAGGAACTCATCCCCGACCCCGCCGAGTTCATCGACTGGATTCACAGCGAAGACCTCCACACCACGCTCAACCTGCACCCGGCCGACGGCGTGTTCCCCAAGGAAGACAACTACCAGGCTTTGTGGGACGACCTGGCCACGCGCTACAGCGACATCAAGGCCGACAGCCTGTCGAACGCCGACGGCACCATCCGCTGGAACATCGAGAACCCCGACTTCTATGAAGCGTTCTTCCAGCACATCCTGCGTCCGCACGAAGCCCTCGGCGTGGACTTCTGGTGGCTTGACTGGCAACAGTGGATGATTGCGCAGAACTTCCCCGACTTGGGCAATACGTTCTGGCTAAACCACGTGTTCTTCAACGATATGAAGCAGAACCGCACCGACCGCCGTCCGATTATCTTCCACCGTTGGGGCGGGCTGGGCAACCACCGCTACCCCATCGGTTTCTCGGGCGACTCCGAAGTGACTTTCGGTTCGTTGGCTTTCCAGCCTTATTTTACGGCCACGGCTTCCAACGTGGGCTACGGCTATTGGAGCCACGACATCGGCGGGCACAACCAGGCGGGCGACAACGACCCCGAGCTGTACCTGCGCTGGATACAATACGGCGTGTTCTCGCCCTTCCTGCGCACGCATGCTACCTCGGCTTCGCACATCGAACGCCGCATCTGGATGTTCCCCAACTTCGAGCAGATGCGCGATGCCATCCGCCTGCGCTATACGCTCGTGCCCTACATCTACACGATGGCCCGCCAGTCTTATGACACCGGCGTGGGCATTTGCCGCCCCATGTACTACGAGTACCCGGAACTGGAAGAAGCCTACCTGTATGAAGGCCAATACATGTTCGGCGACGACATCCTGGCCGCCCCCATCACGGCTACGGACAACGGCACGAACG
The DNA here is from genome assembly GCA_949297975.1 of uncultured Bacteroidales bacterium. GTDB lineage: Bacteria > Bacteroidota > Bacteroidia > Bacteroidales > Paludibacteraceae > QVMH01. The sequence continues at coordinate 4,613 of CASFUX010000224.1, read as the reverse complement.
TGAGCACGAAGGAAATATGGTTCCCCGAAGGCACGTGGTATGAAGTGATGACCGGCGAAGTAGTGCCCGGGGGTCAGGTGGCCACCCGCACGTTCGAAGGGCGCGAACTCATTCCTTATTATTACCGCGAAGGAGCCATCGTGCCGCTCAACCCTGATGGCATGACCAGCCTCATGGAACGCCCCGGCACGCTTACCCTGCAATTTGCACCGGGTGCCGAAGGCAGCTTCAGCTACTATGAAGACGAAGGCAACAGCTCCGACTATGCCACGGCCTACACCACGACCGAAATCACCCAACGCACGGCCGACGGGGTGACCACCTGCGTCATCAACCCGCGTGAAGGGCAGTTCGAAGGCATGCCGACCGAACGGGCTTACCGCCTCGAACTGTTGGCTCGCGACGAAGCTCCCGCCAGCGTGACGCTCAACGGCACGGCGGTGGATGCCGAATACGATGCCGAAGGCCACAAAGTGATTGTGAACGTGCCGGCTACGGCTTGCAGCGAAACCATCACGGTGGTGGTGAAATAATATCGTGCCTCCCCAAGGAGGGTGTATCAAAATGGAATTTAGCACACGGATAACACGGATTGAACGGATTCTCACAGATTTCCTGTTTCAACATCCCTTGATAGTCAAGAGTGTTCAAATCCGTTTTATCTGTTTCATCCGTGTTCACGACTATTTTGATACACCCTCATGTGGGGAATGCGCAAATGACGGCCTGACACCTCACCCCTAACCCTTCTCCCCTGGGGAGAGGGGGTAGGGGTGAGGTAATGGCAAGTGGCAGGTTATGAGTGAGAATAAAAAGCCGACACTGCGTAAATCTGCGCCTGTCTGCGTCATCTGCGGGAAACAATCTGAAATTTGGAATTTGAAATCTGAAATAAAAAAGAAACAATGAAAAGAAAAATAGCATTTTTGGCTTTGTCGATCGGGCTGGTTTCATGGGGCTTGTGTGCCCAGCAATGGACGCTGGTAGGCGACAAGGAAGAATTGGAAAATCCTGTGGTGTTTACCCAGGTGGACGAAGCTGGCACGGAGTTCGTCTATGGCGGGCGGCTCTCCACGCAGTCGTTCCGCGTGTCCGACGGCACGAACGAGTATGTGCATGAATGTGGCGACAACGACCCGGTGGGCGACTCCATCACCTTGAAAGTGGCTGAAGAGGGCGACCTCGGCCTGCGTGTGCGCTATGCCGGTGAAAAAGACTTCTTCAAAGTGACCATCAACGTGAAGGGCGATGCCAAGAGCATCAAGGCCGAACAAATCATCCTGCCCACCGGGCGGCTCTACCTGCACGGCGGACCGGCCAACCTGGGCATGAACTGGGAAGCGCAGGATGCCATCCTGCTGGAACAGGATCCGGCCAACGCCTCCATCTTCTGGTACAAGGGCGACCTGCGCTACAACGAGCTGGGCAGCGAAGGCGGCAACATCAAGTTGCTGCGCGGGCGCGGCTGGGGCGAAAACTACCACCCCGATGCCGTGGGCAACGTGGCCTTGCTCGACGCGCTGAACAACTCGATGAAGATGCGCCTCAACGGTGACGACAACAAGTGGTTCATCCCCTCCGACCGCAGCGGCGACGGCTACTATGAAATCAAGGTGGACATGGTGAACATCACCATCGAAGTGGTGAAGTTCGAGCCGAACATCGTGGCTTCCGAAGACATCTTGCCCCGCGCCATCTTTGCGTGCGGCACGGCCTTGCCTTGCGGCTTCCCCACGGACAATAAGACCCCCATCCAGTTGAATGCCGTTTCGGAAGGCGTGTATTCCTGGGCAGGCATGATTACGGCGGGCGAGTTGAAGTTCCAGAAGCGGCGCGGCTCGTACATGTATGCCTACATGCCCTTGACCAACGGGCAGGAGCTGGTGCCCGGGCAGGAATATCCGGTGGAATACGTGGAGAACTACTTAAACGGCTCGCATCCGGACAACAAGTTTACCGTTTCCGAAGCCAACGCGGGCATCAACACCCTCTCCATCGACCTCAACACCATGACGGCATGGTTGGGCGAACGCCCCGATGTGACGAAAGTGGAAACCGTGGGCGGCACGGAAGTAACCTGCTACAGCAACGACGGCAAGCTCTACCTCTCCACCCCGGCTGTGGGGGAGATGCAGGTGCGGGTGTTCGGTGTGGACGGTCGCCTGGTGGCCGAACGCTCTTTTGAAAGCACGACGGACATCGCCCTGCCCACGGGCAGCTACATCGTGGCACTCGCTGCCCAGGACGGCACGCAACCCACCCGCCTGCACGCATATGTGAAATAACCCCCGGCCCCTAAAGGGGAGAAAGGTTGTTTGTAGAGACAAGGCATGCCTTGTCTCCCACCTTGCATTCATCGAGGACATGCCCACGGAAAAATCATATGTGTGGCAGCGGAGACAAGGCATGCCTTGTCTCTACAGACAACCAAACGCCCCTTTTACGAAGATTGGAGGCGTTACTACACAACAACATTTCCGCAGGGACGGAAATAAAACTTCCTTGGTACGGAAAAACATTTCTGCAAGCAGGGGAATAAACTATTAGCTCTTAGCTACTAACTACTCGCTATTATAACTACTATTAACTCAATAAAACAAATAGACATGAAACAAATGAAAACTCTTTTGACAGCTGCTTTGTGCGGGCTGTTTAGTGTGTCGGCTTTTGCTTGGCCGGACAACTTGTTTTTTATAGGTAGCCCCTTTGGTGGCGAATGGTCGCTGGATGCCCGGAGCGAGGCTTTTACGAAGGATGCGGATGATCCTACTATTTTTTATTATGATGGTTACATCGGCTATCCTACGCATGAAGTAAATGACAAAGAAAGAGGGTTATTCAAAATAGTGGACGGTCCGGCTTGGAACGGTTTCCATCCCGCAGGGAGCAGTAATTACATGTTGTCTATGGATGATGTGAACAAGACCTTGCAAATGAAGACCACGGCAGACTACAACAATGGCACAGACCCCGGCGATACTAAATGGGGGCTTCCCGCCGACCACAGCATGGATGGTTGGTACAACATCAAGTTCACCACCGCCCCAGGCAACCGCACGATGACCATCACCAGTTTCACGAAAGCTGAAAGCCAATTCACCCAAGGCTTGTTCCTCATGGGTGGTCCGTTTGTGAACAACGGCGAAGGTACTGACTGGCTGAAGTATAACAACTTCGTGCGCATGGAACGCGACCGTGACAATGCCGACTTGTTCCACTTCCGGGGCTATATGGAACGCGCCCAGTGGGGCAACGAGCCGGGCATGTTTAAGATATTGACCAAGCACGGTTGGGGTACGGAGTTCCACCCGGGTGAAAGCAACGTGGCTCTTACTTCGTACACGATAGGTCAGGCTCAGACCATGACGCTGGACGGCAATGACACGAAGTGGGAATTGCCTGAAAACGGCAGTGGCAATGGTTATTGGGAGTTTACGGTTGATCCGGTGAACAAGACGATGACCGTTAACAGCTTCACGCACGACTTCGACTACTTCACCGAAATGTACCTGGTAGGCGCTGCCATGCCCGGCGGATGGGAAGCGGCGGATGCCGTGACGCTGGCTCGTACCTCGCGTGGCGTATATACGTGGACGGGTACGGTCACAGCGGGCGACTTCAAGGTAATCCGCAAGAAGAACTTCAGCAGCGGCTGCTACGTGGCTAACACGGAGAATGAAGCCATCGTGCTCGGCACGGCCAACAACCTGAAGTACGAACGCAACTACATGCTGCACAACAGCGGCAACGATTACAAATTCGTTATCGGCGAAGCCGATGCCAACAAGGAAGTCACCATCACGATGGACTTGAACACCATGACCCTCTTGGTGGAAGAAGCCAAAAATCCCAGTACGGGCATTGACGGCATCGAAGCCCAACTGGCCACCGTATATGTACAAGGCGGTCAGTTGTTCATCGACGGCGTGGCGGGCACGGACTATACCGCGAGCGTGTACAGCCTGGATGGACGCGAAGTGAGCCGTGCCGCCTTCACCGGCAGCACCGCGATAGCCCTGCCCCAAGGCAGCTACGTGCTGACGCTTACCCCCGCCGGCGGGCAACCCCAAACGGTGAAGGTGGCGTTGTAATACCCCTGGGGTGGAACGCGAATAACGTAAATTGCGCGAATGACCGCGAATAATGCATGTCTCTAAGGACTGCGGCCGGTGGCAAGGCACTCACGGAGGTCTGCAACCGGCCGTTGTTGTTTTTGGGGGAACGCGGATTTTAGCACACGGATAATATGGGATTAAACGGATTATCACGGATTTTTCGGTTGACATTCAATTTATTTGCATAATCCGTGCCAATTCATTTAATTTGTATGCACATCCAAGGTCGTTGCTCTTGTAGCGTTCAGCGTAAGGCAACAACCCTAAGGGGGGGGAATGTGTAGAGACAAGGCATGCCTTGTCTCCCTTCCTCCAAAAACATCCATGTGATTGATGGGAAGGTCATTCGGTGAGGGAGAGGTGTGTCAAAATAAGAGAGAACACGGATGAGACAGATAAGACGGATTTATACGGATTTAAATACCATTGATTGTCAAGGATTGTTGAAATAAGAAATCTGTGATAATCTGTATAATCCGTGTTATCCGTGTGCTAAAT
>CASFUX010000223.1 GCA_949297975.1 uncultured Bacteroidales bacterium | reverse complement strand
TCTCTTGCCATTGTCGAAAGGCGATGGATGCCAGGCGCAAAGCAACCGTGTGCGCGTGGAACGGTATGGCATCGTCGGGCGAACCCGGCGTGGAAGAAAAAATATTTATACGGAATATTTGTAAATTATTCCGATATTCTTACCTTTGCCCTCCTCCAGGGCATGGAGGCGCCTTGTGGTGCGAAACCGGCTTCTAGTTGACATTTTATTAACCCGCCGGGCGTGGCAAACGCATCGGCATAAAACAACAAAATCATATGAGAAAGAGTTTTACTACATTGCTTGTCGCCTTGGCAGTGGCAGCAGGAGGATGGTTGCAAAACGCATCGGCGCAGGAAACCGAGAAACTGGTGACCGTGCAGTTCGTCACCCCGACCACGGGAATTACCGCACCGGCCAAAGTTTACCTGGCCGACCCCGTGACGTTTGAACCGACCCGCGAATTTCAAGCCGACGCAGATGGCATTACCTATCACTTGCCCGATGGCGAGGAAGTGTGCTTTGATGTCTTCCCTGATGAAGAGGCGGGTTACTTCGTGTCGCAATGGTTGGTGGACGACTCGCCAATCATGTACAGCAGCTATCTGAACTCTACGTTTCAGAAGGTTTATGATGGGATGAAGATAGAAGTGCAGTTTGAGATGGACAACGTGTTCTATAAGGTGGAATACGAAGCACCTTATGGCACGATGATACGCTGCGTCAATCGGAGTGCGGGCGAAGGCGAGGAAGCCGAAATCCAATCGGGCGATATGATAGCGGCGGCATCCAACGTCCTGTTCATGATATCGCCCGAGACGAACCCCGACGGCGAAGTGGCGCTGAAAGCCTGGTATATCAACGGGCGCATTTGTGTGGATGGGGCGGACGACCCTCTGACGAGCAACAGCCTTGAATTTAAGTTGCTGGAAGACGTAAAGGTGACGGCCGAACTGGATGACGGCATCGGCGATGGCGAGGAAGATGACGAGCCGAGCCTGTTGCCGGGGGCGGACGCATCGGCCGGATTGCACTGCACCGTAGCGGCCGGGGTGCTGACCATCTCCCAAGCCGAAGGGATCACGACCCTCTACGACTTGTATGGCAAGCAAGTAATGGCTCTCATGCCCGAAAACGGGCAGGTTGTGGTATCCGCCACCGCTTTGCCTCAGGGTGTTTACCTGGTGCGCGACAGCCGCTCGTGCCAAAAGGTGCTGGTTTATTAATTATGTATAAGAAAAGGGAACAGGGTGGGGGAAGATGCCGTCCATCCGTTCCCTTTTCCCATTTCGTTATCATTTAATAAAGGAAAATCGATGAAGAAACTTATACTATCCTGCTTGGCGGGGGTTGCCCTGTGTGCTTTCGGGCAAGGCGGCGTTACGCCGTATGCACCTTCGGGTGATGGGACGGAGGCGTATCCGTTTGAAGTGGAAAACGCCAATCATTTGAGTTGGATAGCTTCCATGGTCAACAGCGGGACGGACTTGGCTGGCATGTATTTCGTGCAGACGGCGGATATCGACTTGAGCACGGTGGCGCAAGACCTTGGCGAGGAAGGCTGGGAGCCTATCGGCGGTTATCACTACGTGGATGGCCTGCTGACCAAGGTGGGCTTTGGCGGACAATATGACGGGCAGGGGCATGTGGTCTCCAACCTGTATATTAACCGTCCGGAAGCGGATTACCAAGGCCTTTTCGGATATATCAAAGGTCCGGTAAAGAACCTTCGGGTGGAGAATGCCCAAGTCACGGGCAAGGAAAATGTCGCTGCCCTCGCTGCCTACATGTTCGATATATTGCTGAGCAATTGCACCGTTACCAACAGCGTGGTGCGCTCCACGTCTCATTATGCGGCAGCTTTGTGCGGTTACCAGGCATGGGGGAGCATCGATGGTTGCCAGGTGCATAATGTCACGGTGGACGGTGGCGGTGACTACATCGGCGGCATCACCAGCTGGTGCAACGAAGGGAGCATTGCCAACTGTCGGGTCAGCGGTGGCAGCATTACGGGCGGCTCTTTGGTGGGGGGCATTGCAGGGTATGTGTACTACCACGGCGTAGTGGAACGTTCATGCGTGCAAACCGCAGTAAAGGGCGACAGCAGTGACATCGGCGGACTGGTAGGGCGCATTTCGCAAGGAAGCATAAGTGCCTGCTTTGCTACCGGGGCGGTGCAGGGCGAGAGCAACGTGGGCGGCTTGATTGGCCGCAATGAGGCTTCGGCCACTTCCGACTGTTATGCCACGGGTGAAGTCACAGGCACGGAAATGACCGGTGGCTTTGCCGGTTACAACACCTATTCCGATGGCGTTATCAGCCGTTGCTATTCCCTTGGCAAGGTGACGGGCGGTGAGTCCGATTATGTCGGCGGTTTCATCGGCGGTCTTACGGGCGGTAGCATTGTGGGCTGCTATTGGAACACGGAAACCGCCGGGCAGGCCGAAGGTGTGGGCGGCGTGTCGCAAGATGGCGTGGAATGTATCGGAAAGACTTCGGAGGAATTGAAGTTGCCCGCCACGTTTGCGGGCTGGGACTTCACCCAAATGTGGCGTGCGGACGATGCCGGGTTGAACGGCGGCTATCCTCTGCTCGGTTGGTATGCCGATGCGCCCAGCGCGTTGCCCCAGACGAACCGTGAACCGTCCGCCAGCGTGCTGTTAGGACAAGGACTGTTGAGTGTCCGTGCATCGTCTCCGTTCTATCGCATCAGTTGTTATGACCTGCAAGGACGGCTTGCACTCACGCAGGCTTATCCTGCCGGAGTGACCGAGACAACGTTGCCGATAAACTCGAAGTTTGGTGAATGTTATATTGTTGCTGTGGAGGGGGCGCAAGGCACCGATTGCATAAAGGCAGTGTGCCGCTAACGGGCATAGACGGGATATATAAAGGAAAATGGGAAGCGACCCGGTAGCGGGTGCTTCCCATTTTTTTGTTTGGCCGAACAACCATATTGTG
>CASFUX010000222.1 GCA_949297975.1 uncultured Bacteroidales bacterium | reverse complement strand
TGACCGTATCATACATACGGCCCATACCATAGAGTTATGTGGTGAAAGCATGCGAAAGTTAAGGTCTAAGAAAAACGAGAATTTTTAAAAGGGTAAAATAAAATTGACCCCCAACACCAGGACTTTAAAGGGTCAATCATATGGTGGGCAAAGGTGGGCAAATCCTGTTTGGCCAAAAGGGTCAAAGTCGCGTGGCTTTTCCACCGTATGCGGCCTTTGCGGATTCATTTTATTGAATAAGTGAAAAAGAATTCAACTGCCTGGCAGAAGGATTTGAAGTAGAAATAATAACTCCAGAAGATTAAAAACGAATGAGCAATTATCCCGAACTCGTGTTTGCAGTGTTTGCCCTGAGACACTCCGGCGTGGCATCTCTGCTTGTTTGTAACCTGCCCGCTCGTAACTTGTAGCCATTCACTTGTAACTGTTGTTAAAAAACATTACTTTTGTGGCGTGTACCCGATGCGGCCCGCCGTGCCCGTGCAGGCGCGTGGCAGGCGGTGCGGCGGATGATTTATCCATTAAAAACTTCATATGAACAAGAAAAGTTTCTGGAAACGCGGCGCGGTGCTGGCTTTGTGCCCGCTGGCGTTGGCTTCATGCTTCAATGATGTGGATTTGAGCAACATTGACATGGAGATGGCTTTGCCTGCTTCGTTGGCATTGCCTGCCGGGAAGGCTCGGCTTGAATTGAAGGATCTGCTGGAGCGGATAGACACGGACAGCCTCATTGCCGTCGATGGGGATGGCGGGCTGGAAGTGGCCTTGACCGACAGCATGACGTATGAGATGACCCCCATCGCCCTGTCGGAAAAAGTGGACGACTTCGATGTGACGTATGCGTTCTCTGAATACATCAGCGAACATGGCATGCCGGGCGATGTAGATTTGCCGTTGTCACCCGGGCAGACGATTTCGGAATTTGTCACCTACGACTTCTACGACATGGGGCTGAACGAGGACGAGCGCGAGATGATACGCGAGGCGCGGGTGAGCGAGTTGCGCTTCTCGGTGCAGGTGAGCCACACGTTGGCCGACCTGCCTCCGAGTGACTTGCAGATAAAAGTGGAGTTTGACCCGGCCAAAGTGTGCTACACCGATGGCCGCACAGGTATTGTGGCCGACAGCATCACAGGTGTATCGGGCGAACTGGTGTTTCGCAATCTTTACCTCACCCCCTTCGAGGGCGAGGACGACCGCACGGGCGGTCTGCCGCTGAAGATGACCGTTACCATCCACACGGGTGATGGGTTGACCATCCACACATCGGATCAGTTGACCTCGTACTTTTCACCGGAGGATATCGACTGGACGGTGGCCTACGGCACATTCAGCGCGGTGAAGATGGAGCAGCGCATCGGCACGATAACGGACTTCGACCTGAGCTTCCTGGACGGCTTCAAGCTGCACGACCCGCAGCTCAACTTCGGCGTGCGCACCAATGCGGGCATCCCCGTGCTGTTCGACATCGCCTACGTCAAGGCGTACCGCGAGGACGAAGCGGGCAATCCGGTGGCGGGTTCGGAAGTATTCGCCTCGTTCAACGGCAGCCAGTCCACCACGCTGGATATTGACAACGTGGCCGAAATGCCGGGCTTGTGGGGCGGTGAAAACTGGTTCCGCTTCGATCGTGAGAGCGCACAGACCAATGCGCTTTTCGCCACCGATCCCTTGCCTAACGCCTTGGAATTTGCTTACTCGGCGCGGGCGGACGAACGGGCGGACGGCAGCCTGTCCTTCCTCACGCCCGATGCCGCCGTGCACGTGGTGCGCGAGGCGGTAGTGCCGTTGTGGTTCGATGAAAGTGCCGAGGGCAGTGAAATCGTCATCCGCGACACCATCACGGGGCTGGAGCTTGATTCGCTCATGCCCGAAGGCATCGTGCTGGAGCAGGCCTTGTTGGCGTTGAACATCGAGAACGGGTTGCCGGTGGGCTTTGAGCTGGCCTTGGATGCCTTCCTCGATGCCGACGGACGGACGGTGGATGTGCCGATGGAACGGAGCTACAAGTTGGACATGCCCGACGTGGACACGGATGGGCGCATACCGCAGGGAGCTGCTGCCCAGCCCGTTCCTTGGGAAATCAACGTGGACCAGCAGGCCTATGATGCCCTGCGCCAGGTGAACAGCATCGTGTACTCCATCCACCTGCGGCAGGAGGCGGGCAAGCGCGTGCGCTTCGAGCAAAGCAACTACTTCGGCCTGCAAGTGGGCGTGTACGTGAAAGGGGAAGTGTACTCAAGTATCATGGGAGAATAAAAGAAGGAGGAACAATCAATGAAACGCATCTTATATATAATATTGTCGGCCGGGCTTTTGCTGGGGGGCGGTTCGCTGCGCGCCCAGCAGGTGAACACGCTCTACTTCATGGACAACGTGCCCATGAGGCAGTATCTTAACCCGGCATTCCAGCCGTTGAGCAACGTGTACATCAGCTTCCCGGCCGTCGGGTACACTTCGTTCGGATTGATGAACAACTCGCTCGCGTTGAAGGACGTGGTGCAATACCGTGACGGACGCACGATGCTCTTCCTCAACCCCGATAACACCGATGGACGGAACAACTTCCTCCGTGCCTTGCGGGGCAACACCATGCTGCGCACCGACTTGCAGATGAACCTGCTGAGCTTCGGCTTCCGCACGGGCGACGGCTATTGGAATTTCTCGCTCCAGGGTAGGGTGGACGGCCAGGTGTCCCTGCCGCGCGACCTCTTCCTTCTGGCGTTGGAAGGCACGCCCGAGCAGTATGGCAACCGCTACGACCTCAGCCCCCTCGGCGTGGACGTGAACGCCTACCTGGAGGCGGGCCTCGGCTATTCGCACCAGATAAACGACAAGTGGACGGTGGGCGGTAAGGTGAAACTGCTCTACGGTATAGCCAATGCCTCCACGCGCAACAGCTCGCTCGAACTCACGGCGGGCATGGACCAGTGGACGTTGCGGGGCAGCGGCACGCTCAACGTGTCATCGCCCCTACTGCTGTCGGTGAGCGAGGAGGCCATCGACTACGAAATGCCCGGCAGCATCATGGACTGGGTGCGTCCCTCCGGCCTGGGGGCGGGCATCGACCTCGGCGTGACGTACAAGCCCATCGAAGCCCTTACGCTGTCGGCAGCCGTGACCGACCTGGGCTTCATCCGCTGGAAAGGCAATCCCAACAACGTGACGTACAGCGTGGACTATGCATTCGACGGCTTCGTGGACGAAAGCACCGACCTCACCGACGAGAACTGGCAGGAAGGCGTGATGGATACGCTCATGAACGCCCTCACCAACAGCCTGAGTTACGGGCTGGACGGCACGAACCCCTTCGTCACCTCCACCAGCCCCAAGCTCAACGTGGGTGCGGAGTACGGGTTGTGGGATTATAAGCTGAGCTTCGGCGTGCTGTCGCGCACCATGCTGCACAAGAGCCGCTTGTACGAGGAAGTCACCTTGGCCGTCACCGGGCGGCCCGCCAACTGGTTCAACCTCGGCGTGTCCTACTCCTTTCTCAACGGCAACTTCGGCTCCATGGGCGTGGGTGTCGGCCTGCGCACCGGCTTCATCAACTGGTCCGTCACCGCCGACTACGTGTCGCTGAGCAACGCCAGTTACCCGCTGGGGCTGGAAGGGAGCCTCTCCAACCTGGCCATTCCTGTGCCCTATAAGTCGAAAGGGATGAACTTCGCGGTGGGTATCAACTTCGTGTTCGGCAACAAGCAGGACAAGGACCGCGACGGGGTGAAGGACAAGTTTGACCTGTGTCCCGACACGCCGCGCAAGGTGGCGGTGGACGAACATGGCTGCCCGCTGGACACGGACGGCGATGGCGTGCCCGACTATCTCGACCAATGCCCCGGCACGCCTGCCAACGCCCAAGGCATGGTGGACAGCATCGGTTGCCCGCTCGATACGGACGGCGACGGCGTGTTCGACTATGAGGACAAATGCCCCGATACGCCCAAGGAAGCCTACGGGCTGGTGGGGCCGGACGGTTGCCCGCTCGATAGCGATGGTGACGGCGTGCCCGATTATTTGGACAAATGCCCGGACACCCCGGCAGCCGCCTGGGGTCATGTGGACGAACATGGCTGCCCGCTGGACACGGACGGCGACGGTGTGCCCGACTACCTCGACCGCTGCGCCGACACCCCCGAAGCCGCCCACGGTCAGGTGGACGAATACGGTTGCCCGCTGGATACGGACGGTGACGGCGTGCCCGATTATCTGGACCAATGCCCCGATACACCGGCCGAAGTGAAAGGCCTGGTGGACAGCATCGGTTGCCCGCTGGATACGGACGGCGACGGTGTACCCGACTACCTCGACTACTGCCCCCGCACCCCCGGCGTGGCCAGCAACAACGGTTGCCCCGAGGTGAAGCAGGAAGTGCGCAGCCTCTTCCAAAAGGCGTTGCAAGGCATCCAGTTCGAGACCGGCAAGTCCACCATCAAACGCTCATCGTATCCCATCCTCGACCAAATCGTGCAGGTGATGCGCGACAACCCCGAATACAAGCTTGAAATACAGGGCCACACCGACAGCACCGGCAGCAAGGAACGCAACCTCGAAATATCCGAACTGCGGGCCGCCGCCGTGAAGGCTTACCTGGTGAAGCATGGCATCGACACCAACCGCATCACCTCGGCCGGTTATGGCGACACCCGCCCCGTGGCCGACAACAGCACGGCTGCCGGACGCGCCAAGAACCGCCGCGTGGAACTCACCGTGTCGTTCGAGCAGGTGAGCTACGAGACGGTGCAGCCGGACAGCATCGCACCCTGAGGCGGTTTGGGCAAGTCCCCTAAAACGACTTGCCTAAGTCTCCTTGGGTGACTTGCCCAAGTCTCCTTAGGTGATTTGCCTAAGTCTCCTTGGGTGACTTGCCTAAGTCTCCTTGGGTGACTTGCCTAAGTCCCCTTAGGTGACTTGCCTAAGTCTCCTTGGGTGACTTGCCTAAGTCTCCCAAGCAGACTTGCCCAAGTGAAAAAACTGCCCGCCCGTGCGGTACTTACGGGCATTTTCCTTAATTTTGCACCGCTTTGCTACACGTAATCAATCATTCAATTATTCAATCATTCAATTATTATATATGGGAAGAGCCTTTGAATATAGGAAAGCGACGAAACTGAAACGTTGGGGCAACATGGCCCGCGTGTTCACCAAGTTGGGAAAACAAATCACCATCGCCGTGCGCGAGGGCGGCCCCGACCCCGACGGCAACCCCCGCCTGCGCGTGCTGATGCAGCAGGCCAAGAAGGAGAACATGCCGAAGGAAAACGTGGAACGCGCCATCAAGAAAGCCACCTCGAAGGAGGAAGGCGACTACAAGGAAGTGGTGTACGAGGGCTACGGCCCCGGCGGCATCGCCATCGTGGTGGAAACGGCCACGGACAACCCCACCCGCACGGTGGCCAACATCCGCAGCTATTTCAACAAGCACGGCGGCTCGCTCGGCACGAGCGGCTCGGTGGTGTTCATGTTCGACCACAAGTGCGTGTTCAAGATTGCCCCCAAGGACGGCGTGTCGCTGGATGACTTGGAGCTTGAACTCATCGACTACGGTGTGGACGAGGTGGTAGAGGACGAGGATGCCGTTATCCTGTACGGCGACTTCGCTTCGTATTCCGCCATCCAGAAGTATTTGGAAGAAAACGGCTTCGAGATATTCAGCGCCGAGTTCGAACGCATCCCCACCGACACGAAGGAACTGAGCGACGAGCAGAAGGAATCCGTCACCAAGCTCCTGGAGAAGATAGAAGACGATGAGGACGTGCAGAACGTGTTCCACAACATGGCCGAATAGTTTTCAGCACACGGATAACACGGAATATACGGATTTACACAGATAATTTTTTTCTATAACAAGATAAGCGCAGATGGGCTGCAGTCCATTTGCGCTTATTGCATTTACGGGAAAGCCATCCGTGTAATCCGTATGCTGACAATCAGCTCACCGAGTAGCGGTACTCGCCGGGGGCGATGCCGTTCAGTTTCTTGAACAGCAGGCTGAAGTATTGCACGCTCGGGAAGCCCAGGAGGCTGGCCACGCGGGCGGGGGTGATGCCGTCTTCCAGCAGCAACTGCTTGGCGGCGTGCAGGCGTTTGAATTGGAAGTACTCCGCGAACGTCTTGCCGGTCTCCACCCGCAGCAGGTCGGCGAAGTAGGCGGCGGACAGCCCCAGCCTCCCCGCGCATCCCTCGGCGGTGGGCAAGTGGCCGCCTTGCAGCTGCCCGGTGGCGATGTGTTCGTCCAGCAAGCTGTCTAAGCGGGTCAGGAGGGTCTTGTTCTTGTTCTCGCGGGTGATGAATTGCCGTTCGTAGTAGCGCGTGCAGTAGTCCAGCAGCAGCTGGATGTGGCGTGCGAGGATGGTGGCGGTGTGCGAGTCGATGGGCTGGTGCAGCTCCTCCTCGATGTGTTGCAGGCAGCAGGTGACGGTGGCCGTCTCGCGTTGCGACAGGTGCAGGGCCTCCTCCTTGCGGTAGTGGAAGAAGGTGTAGTCGCCGATGTGCTTGCGCAGCGAGGTGCAGCACAGCAGGTCGGGATGGAAGGCCAGCAGCCAACCCTTGTCGGGCAGCGTGTTGCTGTTGCTCATGCGGAACATCTCGCCCGGCGTGAGGAATACCATGGTGGCGTTGGCGAAGTCGTAATACCGCCACCCGCAGCAACGGCAGTCGCCGTTGGCCTTGTCCTCGAACAGCAGGATGGCGTAGAATTCGAACTTGACGGCCTCGCCCCGCCATCCCGGATGTTCCAGGTTGATGAGGCTGACTTGCGGGTGCAGCGTCTTGCCGCCCAGGCAGCGGTTGCATTCGTGCACCGTCTTGATGTCGATGGTCGTGTGGCTTGCTCCCATGGCCTTATGCCTGCGCGCCCCGGTATTCGGTGGGGGTGTAGCCGACGTTCTTTTTGAAGATGCGCGTGAAGTGCTGCGGGTATTGGAAGCCCAGCCGGTAGGCAATCTCGCTCACGCTCTTGTTCGAGCCGAGGATTTCTTCCTTGGCTATTTCTATCAGCTTGTTTTGGATGTATTCCTGTGCCGTGCGTCCGGTCTCCTTCTTCACCAAGTCGCCGAAGTAGTTGGGCGACAGGTTCACGCGGTCGGCAAAGTATTTCACGGTGGGCAGCCCCTGGGCCTCCGGTTGGTCGCTTTGGAAATAAGCGTCCAGCAGTTCCTCGAACTTGACCAGCGCGCCCTTGTTCACCCGGCTGCGGGTGTTGAACTGCCGTTCGTAGAAGCGCATGCAGTAGTCTAACAGCAGTTCGATGTTGCGGGCGATGAGCCGCTTGCTGTGCTTGTCCACCGGGCGCGTCAGTTCCAGCTTGATTTTGGCGAGGCAGTCGCGGTAGATGTCCTTTTCCTCGTCGGACAGGTGCAGGGCCTCGTTGGACGAGTAGGCGAAGAAGGAGTATTGCTTGATTTCCTGCCCCAGCGTGGTGCCCCGTATCAGGTCGGGGTGGAACACCAATGCCTGCCATTGCGGCTTGACGGTGCCGGTGGGTTGCACTTCCACCACCTGCCCCGGGGCGAAGCTCACCACGGTGCCTTCCTGGTAGTCGTACACCTGCTTGCCGTAGCGCAGGTCGCCGCATTTCGTCTGTTTCAGATAGAGGGCGTACAGGCCGTAGTTAAGCACCATGTGCGCAGGCGGCTCCTGGGTGGTTTCGGCGGCATCCACCACCGTGACGAGCGGGTGGAGGGTTTCCATGCCGTACAGCCGGTTGTACTGGTCAATCGAGTCGAGTTTGATAACGTCTGCCATAGGTCAGGTATTTTTAGGGGGACACTTTTTAGCATACGGATGAAACGGATTGAACGGATTTACACGGAAACCTATCTGCGTAAATCTGCGATATCTGCGGGAAAAAAATCCGTGTAAATCCGTTCAATCTGTGTCATCCGTGTGCTAAACTAAACACTTCGCAAAGGTAGCGACTTGTTCCCGTATGTCGTGCCTGCTTCGGGAATAAGGGTAGCAACATCCGTAATTAAGGTAACATGCCCGGTTGCAGGAAGGGGTTGTGCAGCCGTTCGTGGCCGATGGTAGTGCGGTCGCCGTGGCCGGGCAGCACGGTGGTGGCATCGGGCAGGGTAAGCAGGCGGTCGGCGATGGAGCGCAGCAGGGTGGGGTGGTCGCCCCCGGCCAGGTCAGTGCGCCCCACCGATTCGTGGAAGAGCGTGTCGCCGCTCAGCAGCACACCCTCCTCGGCGCAGTAAAAGGCCAGCCCTCCGGGCGAGTGTCCCGGCACGTGCAGGGCGGTGAGCGTGGTGTGGCCGAAGCTTATCGCCTCGCCGTCGTCGATGTAACGTGCCAAGGGTTGCGCCTCGCCCGCTTGCCCGCCCAGCCCGAAGGCCTGTGCCTGCAAGGGGAGTGTGCCGATGAGGAATTCGTCCTGCCGGTGCGCTTCGGGCGCGATACCCCAGGTGTCGTGCACGAAGCGGTTGCCAAACTGGTGGTCCAGGTGCAGGTGCGTGTTGAGCACCCGCGCCACGTGCAGGCCGTGGTCGGTGATGAAGCGTTGCAGCGCGGCCTGTTCGTGCGGGAAAAGGCATCCTGCGTCCACGATGGCGGCCTCGCGGCTGTCGTCGTACAGCACGTAGGTGTTCTCTTGAAAGGGGTTGAATGTGAATACTTGGATGGTCATATGTCGTAGGATATGTATGAAATGCCTTTGCTCACCCGAGCAGTGCCGGCAGGTCGCTGATGCGGCTGATGTGCAGGAAGCGGTCGCTCGTGAGGCGGTCGTCGCCTCGTTCATGCGCCCAGGTGACGTGGAAGGGCACGTGCGCAGCCCACGCCCCGGCGGCGAGCACCGGCTCGATGTCCGACTTGAGTGAGTTGCCCACCATGAGGAAGGCCTCCGGGCGGCATCCCAGCGTGCACATGAGGCGGCGATAGTCGTCCGGCCGCTTGTCGCTCATGATTTCCACGTGGTCGAAGTACCCGGCCAGTCCCGACCGTTCCAGCTTACGTTGCTGGTCCAGCAGGTCGCCCTTGGTGGCCACGGCCAGCGTGTATGATCCCGCAAGGTGCGCCAGGGTGTCCTCCACGCCCGGCAGCGGCACTACGGGCATATCCAACAGGCTTTTGCCCAGCTCGATGATGCGGGCGATGGTGTCGCCCGTCACTTGCCCCCGGGTGATGCGCAGGGCGGTCTCTATCATGGATAGGGTGAAACTTTTGGCCCCGTACCCGTAGAGCGCCACGTTTTGTGTCTCGGTGCACAGCAGTTCGCGGGACACGTCCTCGGCGGGCAGCACGTCGGCCAGCAGGCGGCAGTAGTCGGCTTCCCGTGCCTGGAAGTAGGACTCGTTGGCCCACAGTATGTCGTCGGCATCGAAGGCGATGACTTGTATCTTATTCATAATAGGGGAAATTGTACGTGTTGGTGCGCAAAGGCGTTTTTTTGTACGCAAAGACGCAAAGACGCAAAGACGCGAAAGGCATCTCATATAAAGAATTCTTCGCGTCTTTGCGTCTTAGCGCATTACATTATCCCCCGCAGCGCGAGTAGCCGCAGTTCTTGCAGGCCATGCATCCTTCCTGGTACACGAGCGGTTCGCCACAGTGGGGGCAGGTCTGCCCGACCACTTCCTTGCCGTCGGGGATGTACTTCTTGAGGGCGCGTTCCACGCCGTTCTTCCACGTGTTGATGGAGGCACTGTCCAGCTCCAGGCCGGAGACGAGCTTGATAACCTGGTCGATGGGCATCCCGTAGCGCAGCACGCCGGAGATGAGCTTGGCGTAGTTCCAGAACTCGGGGTCGAACTTGCCGTCCAATCCTTCGATGGTCATCTTGTAGCCGCGCTTGTTCTTGAACTGGAAGTCGTAGTGCTTCTTGCCGTCATCGTCGTAGCTCTTGATGATGCTGCCTTTCGATACGTTCTTGGGCAGCATGATGCCTTCCTCGTCGTCGGCCAGCCCGGTGAAGATTTCATAGGGTCGCCCGTCCATGAGGCCTACGAAGGCTATCCATTTTTCCTTGGCGTTCTGGAAGCGCACTACGTCGCATTCCAGTTCCTTGGGACGTTTCAGCACTGTCTCGTTGAAGCAGAAGCAGTGTTGGTCCTTGCTGTCTTCCTTCTTTTCCTCCTTCTTCACTTCCACCAGCACGCCCGAGCGGGAGCCGTCGCGGTACACGGTTACGCCCTTGCATCCGCACCGCCAGGCTTCCTCGTACAGCTGGCCGACAAGTTCCTCCGACACGTCCGAGGGCAGGTTGATGGTTACGCTGATGGAGTGGTCCACCCATTGTTGGATGCGCCCCTGCATCCGTACCTTTTGCATCCAGTCCACATCGTTGGCGGTGGCTTTGTAGTAGGGCGACTTGGCCACCAGGTCGTCTATCTCTTCCTGCGTGTAGCGTTTGCCGGTGTCGTACCCGTTGGCCTGCATCCACACGAGGAACTTGTGGTGGAACACGGTGTATTCCTCGAACGAGTCGCCCGTTTCGTCCACGTAGTCCACGTGTACGTCCTTGTCGTTCGGGTTCACCTTGCGGCGGCGCAGGTACACGGGCTTGAACACGGGTTCCACGCCCGATGTGGTTTGTGTCATGATGCTGGTGGTGCCCGTCGGGGCGATGGTGAGGCACGCGATGTTGCGGCGGCCATATTTTACCATGTCTTCGTACAGGGCGGGATCGGCTTCGCGCAGGCGGTTGACGAAGGGGTTGTCCTTTTCGCGCTCGGCATTGTATATTTCAAATGCGCCGCGTTCCCGCGCCATGTCCACCGATGAGCGGTAGGCAGCCAGCGCGGTGGCCTTGTGCACTTCCACCGAGAAAGCGGTGGCTTCCTCCGTGCCGTAGCGCAGCCCGAGGGCGGCCAGCATGTCGCCTTCGGCCGTGGTGCCCACGCCGGTGCGGCGGCCCTGGAGGGTTTTGTGGCGTATCTTTTCCCACAGCTGGTATTCGGTGTGCTTGATTTCGTCGTCCTCGGGGTCGGATTCTATCTTGGCGATGATCATGTCGATTTTCTCCATCTCCAGGTCGATGATGTCGTCCATGATGCGCTGCGCGTAGCCCACGTGGCGGCGGTAGAGGTCGAAGTCGAACTCGGCCTCGGGCGTGAAGGGGTTCTTCACGTATGAATACAGGTTGAGCGCGATGAGGCGGCAGCTGTCGTAGGGGCACAGGGGGATTTCGCCGCAGGGGTTGGTCGATACGGTGCGGAAGCCGAGGTCGGCGTAGCAGTCGGGTATGGACTCGCGGCGGATGGTGTCCCAGAACAGCACGCCGGGTTCGGCCGATTGCCAGGCATTGTGCACGATTTTCTTCCACAAGGCGTTGGCGTTGATTTCCTTCTTGTGCGTGGGGTGGTCGGAGTGAATGGGGTATTGCTGCGTGTACGGCTCGCCCGCCAGCGCGGCCTGCATGAAGCCGTCGTCAATCTTCACAGACACGTTGGCTCCCGTCACCTTGCCGGTTTCCATTTTGGCATCGATGAAAGCCTCGGCATCGGGATGTTTGATGCTCACGGTGAGCATGAGGGCACCGCGCCGCCCGTCCTGTGCCACTTCGCGGGTGGAGTTGGAGTACCGTTCCATGAAAGGTACGAGGCCGGTGGAGGTCAGGGCCGAATTCTTCACGGGCGACCCTTTGGGGCGGATGTGCGACAGGTCGTGTCCCACGCCGCCGCGCCGCTTCATGAGCTGTACCTGCTCCTCGTCCACCTTGATGATGGCCCCGTAGGAGTCGGAGTTTTCATCGAAGCCGATGACAAAGCAGTTGGACAGCGAGGCCACCTGGTATTCGTTGCCAATGCCGGTCATGGGGCCTCCTTGCGGCACGATGTAGCGGAAGTCGCGGAACAGCTCGAACAGCTCGTCTTCGCTCAGCCCGTTCGGGTAGCGTTTCTCAATCCTGGCAATTTCCCTTGCCAGGCGGCGGTGCATGTCGTCCGGTGTCAGTTCGTAGGTGTTGCCGAACGAATCTTTCAAGGCATACTTGTTTGCCCATACTCTTGCCGCAAGATCGTCGCCTTTGAAGTACTCCAAGGTGGCGCGGTTGATGTCCTCTTGCGAATAGGATTTCTTTTCCATTGCAATAACTGCTTTGAGGGTTTTGTAAAAAAGATTTATAAAGAATGATTTAAGCCGGACGGGCTTGTCTTAGAAAACAGATTGCAATGTTAGATAAAATATGTCGGATGTGCAATAAGGGAAATGAAGTTTCTGTGTTAAAAAGGAAAAGTTTTCCGAAAAAGAAAGAATGTACGTTTATTTATAGGTAATTACGATTTAGAATGGAGATGAAAGTTTTCCCAAACGGGAAACAGTATGCATTTGCCCGTTGACAAAAGCGTACTATTGCGTCACCTGCCCGTCCTCCACATGGAAGAGGGAGAATTCCTGCCCGGTTTGCAGCAGGATGCGGTCCAGATGTTCGCGGTTGGTGTCGGTGATGAATATCTGCCCGAAGGCATCGCCGGACACGAGTTCCACAATCTTTGTCACCCGGTCCGCGTCCAGTTTGTCGAATATGTCGTCCAGCAGCAGGATGGGCGCGAAGCCGTGCACCCGTTTCAGGAAATTGAATTGCGCCAGCTTGAGCGATGTGAGGTAGGTTTTGTTCTGCCCCTGCGAGCCTACGCGTTTGATGGGATATCCGCCTAAGAGCATTTCCAGTTCGTCCTTGTGCACGCCGCAGGTGGAGTAACCCAGCACGCGGTCGCGCGGCCGGGTTTCGCGCATGTGCTGCCGCACGTCGTAGCGGTCGTGTTGCGACAGGTAGGCGAGCGATATTTCCTCGTTGCCGCCGGATATGAAGGCGTAGAAATCCTGGAAGATGGGGATGAACTGGTCGATGAACTGCCTCCGCTGTTCGTGGATGTATTGCCCGTGCGCGGCCATCTGTTCCTCCCACAAGTCCAGCAGCGACTCGTCGGGCGGTGTTTCCAGCTTCAGCAGGGCATTGCGCTGGCGCAGGGCGTTGTTGTACTGCATCAGTTCGTGGAGGTAGGTGCGGTTGTACTGCGAGATGACCCCGTCCACGAACTTGCGCCGCTCGTCGCTGCCTTCGGCGATGAGGCCCGCGTCGTCTGGCGACACCAGTACCAACGGCAGCAGCCCGATGTGGTCGGACAGCCGTTCGTACTCCTTCTTGTTGCGTTTGAATTGCTTTTTCTGCCGCCGTTTCATGCCGCAGTAGATGTCCTCCGTGGCCTCGCCCCGCAGGTAGCGGCCTTGCAGCACGAAGAAGTCGGCTTCGTGGCGTATGTTTTGCGAGTCGATGGGGTTGGAGTGGCTTTTGCAGAACGACAGGTAATAGATGGCATCCAGCAGGTTGGTCTTGCCCATGCCGTTGCGCCCCACGAAGCAGTTGATTTTCGGGGAAAACTCCAGGTCGGCTTCCCGGATGTTCTTGTAGTTGATGATGGACAGCGATAGCAGGCGCATAATATTATTATAGGTATAAGGGAAAAATGCTTGTGCAAAGATAATGCATTCGGCAGGCAATGGCAACGCGGTGGGTGAAATAACTGGCAAGGTTGGGGTTTAGATAGGGTAACGACAGCCGCTCCCGCAAAGGGGGTGGCTTTTTTACTTTCCCTCAAAGGGTGTTTGCCCTTTTGCCCAAAGGGGTACGACCCTTTTGCCCAAAGGGGTACGACCCTTTTGCCCAAAGGGGTTTGACCCTTTTGCCTAAAGGGATATGCCCCTTTTGCCTAAGGGTGACGTGCCCCTTTCCTAATTTGGATTAAGAAGTAGGCTTATTTGGCATCCGTTGTGTACCCCAGCCTTTCCCGGATGAACGGGTATTTCCGTTCCAGCTCCACCTGTCGCTCCCGGGTGCGGGCGGCGAATTGCCTGGATGCGTCCGACTCCGGGTGCAGGGGACGGTGTGCCCGGTCGGCCATGAGCTGGCTTATTTCCTTCATCTGCTGCCGGGTGTCGGGTGCGAAGTAGCATTCGGCAAACCGTTCCCAGATGTAGTTTACCGCCACCTCCGAGGGGTGTAGCATGTCCTCCGCATAGTAGCGGTAGTCCCGCAGTTCGTCCAGGAGCAGTTCGTATGCGGGGAAGTATTCCACGTAGTCAAATTCCCGTTGCAGGGTGTCGATGGCCAGCAGCAGGGTGGCCTTGCTGAGGTTGTTCTCGTGCGCCCCGTCTTTCCAGTGGCGTATGGGGCTTACGGTGAAGATGACGTGCACGCCGGGCAGTCGGTCGTGCAGCGTGTCCAGCAGGGGGCGGTACTCGGCGGCAATCTCGTCCGCACCCAGCCGGTGGCGGGTGAAGTCGTTGGCAGGCAGTTTGTGGCAGTTGGCCACCACTTGTCCGCTGGCGTTGTGGCGGTACACCTGCGCCGTGCCGAACGTGATGAGGATAAAGCGCGTGTCCGGCAACCTTTCGCGGCTTGCTTGCAGGCGGCCGTTGATGCGTCCAAGGCATCGGTCGGGCGTGGTGTCCGAAAACAGGCTGCTGTGCGTGAAACTGTGCCACAGCGACTGGTGGGCGAACAGGTCCTGGGCGGTAAACTGCTTGTCCGATAACAGCGTCAGCAGGCTTTGCTTGACCGACAGCGGGTTGTACAGCACGCCGAAGGGGTTTGCGTCCACCAGGAACAGGTTGTCCCGCAGCCGCCTGCCGATGTGGTCGGCAAAGCACGAGCCGAGGGTCAGTATCGCGTCTTCATATGTTATCTTCGTTGGCGATGCCGGGATGCGGACGGGCGTGGTGGTAATCATGTGCCGGGCGTTTTATCCGTTTGCAATTGCTCGTCGGGTTCATCTTCCCGCAACACGAAACGCCGGTAGTAGGAGATGATGAGCGTGGTCATGGGCAGGGCGATAATCATGCCTAACAAGCCTAATAGCGCACCCCATACCGACAGCGACAGCAGGATGATGGCGGGGTTCAGCCCCGTGGCCTTGCCCATGATTTTGGGTGTGAGGAGCATTTGTTCGAGCAACTGCACGGCCAGTATTACGATGAGGATGCCCAGCAGTATCTTCCAGTAGCTGGTGCCCGTCTCGGCCGTTTGCAGCAGCCCCAGCAGCAGGGCGGGGATGTAGCCCAGGGCCTGCATGTAGGGGATGAGGTTCAGCACGCCCATGAACAGCCCCAGCACCACGCCGAGGGGCAGCCCCACGATGTAGAACCCGATGGCAAAGAGGATGCCGTCGATCATGGCGATGAGTGCCTGGCCGCGGAAGTACTTGTTCATGCCGTTCTTGATGTCGGTGGTAATCTCCACCACCAGCGGGCGGTATTTCTGAGGGATGGCCCCGATGAAGCCCGCATTCATCTTCTCGTAGTCCAGCAGGATGAAGATGAAGTACAGGAACACGATGACGAACGCCACCGCCCCCAGCACAAAGCTCAGCGAACTGTTCACGAAGCTCCACAACTTGGGTGCCAGGTTCTTGACGAGGGCTTTCGCGCTGGGGTCGCTCAGCAGGGTGCGCACGTCCAGTTGGGCGAAGAAGTCGCGCAACCATTCCTGCCATGCCACCGGCAGGAAGTCGCTCACGCGGAAGTTGTGCGTGTACAGCGTGATGAGTTGCGAGAACTTGTCCACCTCCCGTCCGATGAGCGGCACCAGGAAGCACACCACGCCGCCCACCACCATGAGCAGCAGGATGATGGTGCACAGGATGGATAACGCCCGGCTGCGTATCTTCACCTTGTCCTGGAAGAATTGCACCACCGGGTAAAACAGGTAGGCCAGCAGCCAGCCCACGGCAAACGGCAGCAGCACCGTGCTCAGCTTGCCCACCAGCCAGGCCAACGCCACGATGACTGCCAGCCCGATTAACATCCGCACCACGCGGTCGAAAGTATAAGGCCTCATATATAATGAATAATGAACAATTAACAATTATGAGTAGCGGGCAAGAACACCCCGCAGGCACTCGTAGCTTGTAACTTGTAGCTCGTAGCTTATTTACTCGTCAGCTTGTTATAGCACTCCCGGCAGATGGGTTCGTATTCGCCCGTCTCGCCCAGCAGCACCTGCTTTTCGTTGTCCACCAGGCGGTGCGACACGTAGGCCAGCCCGCCGCAGCGCACGCAGATGGCGTGCACTTTGTACACGTCCTCGGCGATGGCGCACAGGGCGGGCATGGGGCCGAACGGCACGCCCCGGAAGTCCATGTCCAGCCCCGCCACGATGACCCGTATGCCTTGGTTGGCCAGTTGGGTGCACACGTCGGGCAGCCCGTCGTCGAAGAACTGCGCCTCGTCGATGCCCACCACGTCCACGTCGCCCGTGAGCAGCAGGATGCTGCCCGACGCGTCCACCGGCGTGGAGCGTATCGACGTGCGGTCGTGCGACACCACCTCGTCCTCCGAATAGCGCGTGTCAATCTTCGGTTTGAATATCTCCACCCGTTGCTTGGCAAACTGCGCCCTCCGCAGCCGGCGTATCAGTTCCTCGGTCTTGCCCGAAAACATGGAGCCGCATATCACCTCGATGCCGCCGCGCCGTTGCTGTGCGGGATGGTTCTGCTCGGAATAAATCATGTTAATTTTCTGCTAATATGGTTGCGTGTATGCTTCGTATCTCTCCCGATTGTTGTAATTTTACGCCGCATTTCAGTCCGCGCCCCTTAGGGCAGACAAATGTAGTAAAATATACACGAATATATAAGCCCCGACAGATAAAAGATGGAAAGAACATTGATAGTGACTTTGTTGCAGAAGAGCATTGAGGAACTGGCCATGATGACCGACGGCTTCATGGAAATGACCGAATACCCCGCCCCGATGCTGCGCCTCGCCCGCCGCAAGGCCGAGGACGTGATTGGCTACTTGGAGCAATTGGAAGCTACGAGCGAGGATGCAGCTACGAGCTACGAGCTACAAGCTACGAGTGAGGAGGAAGCCGCCCCTCCCGTCATTTCGAACGAAGTGAGACACGAAGTTGAGCGTAAGCTAAATCCCCAACAAGACATAGTACCCTCCGCTGAGATTTCTCCCGATGGTCGAAATGACGAGGGTGGGGAGGAAGAGGCTCCCGCCCCCGCCATCCCCGCCGATGAGCCCTCTCCCGATGGCCAAAATGACGAGGGCGAAGAGGAAGAAACACCTGCCCCCGTGCAGCCGTCCATCGCCCCCCACACGGACAACACCATCGCGGACGCGCACTCCATGAAGAAGGTGGACGACATCCGCCAGGCTATCAGCATCGGCGACCACTTCCGCTTCCAGCGCGAACTGTTTGCGGGCAACGGCGAACTGATGAACAAGACCATCGCCAAGCTCAACCAGATGGCCAGCCTGGACGAAGCCATGAAGTACCTGCAAGCCAAGTTCACGTGGAAAGCCGACGATGAGACCGCAGACAGCTTCCTCCAAATCCTTCGCCGAAGATACAGTTGACAGTTGATAATTGACAGTTGACAGTGGGCTTGCCTTCTGTATTCCGACTTCTACTAACTACTAACTACTAACTATTAGCTACTCGCTACTAACTACTAACTCACAATATGGAAACGTTATTCGAACAAATCAACCAGGACATCAAGGCCGCCATGCTGGCACGCGACAAAGTGACGCTCGAAGCCTTGCGCGGCATCAAGAAAGAATTCCTCGAAGCCAAGACCGCCAAGGGCGGCGACGGCACCCTCCACGACGACCAGGCACTCAAGGTGCTACAGAAGATGCTCAAGCAGCGCAAGGAGTCGGCGCAGATATACACCGACCAGAACCGCCCCGACCTGGCCGAGGGCGAATTGGCCGAAGCCGCCGTCATCGAGCGGTACCTGCCCGCCCCCATGACCGATGCCGAGCTGGAAGCCGCCCTCCGCGACATCATCGCCCGGGTGGGAGCCACCGGCCCGCAGGACATGGGCAAGGTCATGGGCACCGCCACCAAGCAACTGGCAGGCAAGGCCGACGGCCGCGCCATCTCCGCCAAGGTGAAGGAGCTGCTGAAATAACGCCCCAACGACCCCCAACCCCCTAACGACCCCCAACCCCCTGAAGGGGGCTACATATGCGAACTTGTAGCCCCCTTTAGGGGGTTGGGGGTTTAATCCTTTGCGCCCTTTGCGGTTAAAATATTAGCCCCCTTTAGGGGGTTGGGGGTCGTTAGGG
>CASFUX010000221.1 GCA_949297975.1 uncultured Bacteroidales bacterium | reverse complement strand
TCCCGGGGGTGCGCCGATAAGCCGCGACACGCTGAATTTCTCCATGTACTCGCTCATATCGACGCGGATGAGGGCATCCGGGCTGTCGAACATGAACTCGGCGAGCGACTTGGCCAGGTGCGTCTTGCCCACGCCGGTGGGGCCCAGGAAGATGAATGAGCCGATGGGCTTGTTCGGGTCTTTCAACCCGATGCGGTTGCGCTGGATGGCTTTCACCACCTTTTCCACGGCCTCGTCCTGCCCGATGACCTTGCCCTTGAGCACGTCCTTCATCTGGCGGAGCTTCAGTCCCTCGGCCTGCGCGATGCGCTGCACGGGTATGCCGGACATCATGGCCACCACCTCGGCCACCTGTTCTTCGTCCACCGTGTCGGGGTGCTGCTGCACCTCTTCCTCCCAGCGGCGGATGGCATCGTCCAGGGCATACTGCGTCTGCTTCTCGCGGTCTCGTATGGGCACGGCCAGTTCGTACTGCTGCGCTTCGAGCACGCGGGCCTTTTCGGCACGCAGTTCCTCCAGCTTCTTTTCCAACGTCTCAATCTCCTCGGGCACGGACACGGTGCCGATGTGCACCCGCGACCCCGCCTCGTCGAGCGCATCGATGGCCTTGTCGGGGAAGGCGCGGTCCGTGATGTAGCGGTCGGTGAGCCGCACGCACGCCTCGATGGCCTCGGGCGTGTAGCGCACATTGTGGTGATATTCGTAACGGTCTTGTATGTTGCGCAGTATCTGCAACGTCTCCTCTGCGGTGGTGGGTTCCACAAGCACCTTTTGGAAACGCCGTTCCAATGCCCCGTCCTTCTCGATGCTCTGGCGGTACTCGTCCAGCGTGGTCGCGCCGATGCACTGTATCTCGCCGCGTGCCAGTGCGGGCTTCAGCATGTTGGCCGCGTCGAGCGAGCCGGGTGCGCCGCCCGCGCCCACGATGGTGTGTATCTCGTCGATGAAGAGGATGATGTTCGGATTTTTCTGCAGCTCGTTGAGGATGGCCTTGATGCGTTCCTCGAACTGCCCCCGGTACTTCGTGCCCGCCACGATGGAGGCCATGTCAAGGGCGACGACCCGCTTGTCGAACAGCACGCGCGACACGCGGTGCTGCGTGATGCGCAAGGCCAGCCCCTCCACGATGGCCGACTTGCCCACGCCGGGGTCGCCGATGAGCACAGGGTTGTTCTTCTTGCGGCGGCTCAGGATTTGCGCCAGGCGTTCTATCTCCTTCTCGCGCCCCACGATGGGGTCGAGCTTGTTGTCGAGCGCGGCCTTCGTGATGTCCGTGCCGAAGGAGTCGAGGGCGGGCGTGTCGCTCTGCTTGCCCTGCTGCGAGGCCGACGACGCGGGCCTGCGCTGCGCATAGCGGGCGTTGGGGTCATCGTCCTCCTCGTCCTCCTCATCGGTGTAGTCGTTGGCCATGCGCGGTGTGGCCGAGCCTTGCAGGAAAGCCTTGGCCGAATCATAGGACACGTGTTCGGCCTCCAGCACTTCCACGGCCAGGTTGTTCTTCTCCTTGAGCAGGGCGAGCAGCAGGTGCTCGGTACCCACCGTGTCCGATGCCAGGGCGCGCGACTCCAGCTCCATCAGCTTCGTGATGCGCTCCGTGCTGCGCAACATGGGGATGGCTTCGCCCGTGGGAGCCATGTCGGTGCGTATGCGGCTCTCGATGGCTTGCTTTACCTTTTGCACGTTCACTTGCAGGTAATTCAGTATGTCATTGGCCTTTCCCTCCCCATTGCGCAATAAGGCCAGCAGCAGGTGCTCGGGCCCCACGTAGTTGTTGCCCAGCCGCTCGGCCTCCTGCGTGCTGTATGCCAGCACGTTTTGCAATTGTTCAGAATAGTTCATATCCATAATTTCTCTTCCTTTTTGCGTTACAAAGATACAACGAACGGGGCAAAATCCATGAGACCATGCGATTATCGTCCCACCATCCCCCGCCGTGCATCAAGGGTTGGAATGCTTACAAAAACAATACCGAACGACACGACGGGACAAAAGCGGTAATTTTGTCAGTCGCCACGCCGTCCCGAATGCGTCAGTATGGAATTTTGGCTGCGTCAGTACGGAATTTTCGCCGCGTTACTACGGAAATTCAAGCGCACAGTAACGGAATTTTGGAGGTACGCAAAGACGGAAAGACGCAAGATGTGGTTTCACGATGTTTTTGAAGCGACGGCCTCGCCTTTGCGCTTCGTTTTCACTTATTTTTTGTAGTTTTGCGCTCGGTTTCGGGGAAGGAATGATAGGGAAAAGGTGAAAGGAGCATGTCATCTGCGCCAATCTGCCTAATCTGCGGGAACCAATTTGAAATCTGAAATTTGAAATCTGAAATTTGAAATCTACAATATTAATATTATGACAGAAAAAGTTTCAACAACCCTGCGCGACAATCCCGTGCTGCGGTGGACGGCCTTGCTGCTGCTGGCATCGGCCATGTTCTTCTCTTACATTTTCATGGACATCCTGTCCCCCATCAAGGACCTGATGCAGTCCACGCGCGGGTGGGATTCCACGGCCTTCGGCACCATGCAGGGGTCGGAGACGTTCCTCAACGTGTTCGTGTTCTTCCTCATCTTCGCGGGCATCATCCTCGACAAGATGGGGGTGCGCTTCACCGCCGTGCTGTCGGGCGCGGTGATGGTGGTGGGAGCCAGCATCAACTGGTACGCCGTGACCGAAGGCTTCATGGGCAGCCCGCTCGAAGCGTGGTTCAACACGCACCTCAACTACATACCGGGCTTCGACGAGCTGGGCATCTCGCCCTTTTACCGGGGAATGCCCGCGTCGGCCAAGCTGGCAGCCATCGGCTTCATGATATTCGGCTGCGGGGTGGAAATGGCGGGCATCACCGTTTCGCGCGGCATCGTGAAGTGGTTCAAAGGGCGTGAGATGGCGTTGGCGATGGGGTCGGAGATGGCGTTGGCACGGCTGGGCGTGGCCACGTGCATGATATTCTCGCCCGTGTTCGCCCGCCTGGGCGGCGACATCGACGTGTCGCGCTCGGTGGCCTTCGGGGTGGTGCTGCTGTGCGTGGCACTCATCATGTTCATCGTGTATTTCTTCATGGACAAGAAACTGGACGCGCAGACGGGCGAAGCCGAGGAAAAGGACGACCCCTTCCGCGTGCGCGACATCGGGCACATCCTCAGCAGCGGCGGCTTCTGGCTGGTGGCGTTGCTGTGCGTGCTGTACTACTCGGCCATCTTCCCCTTCCAGAAGTATGCGGTGAACATGCTGCAATGCAACCTCACCTTCACGCCGGTGGAAGAAGGCTCGTTCTGGGCCACGAACACGGTGACGGTCATCCAGTACGTCATCATGCTGGTGGCGGCGGGGGCGGCCTTCGTGAGCAACTTCTCCAAGACGCGCGGAATGCGCTACGGCATGTTGACCTTAGCCGTGGTCGCGCTCGTGGCGTTCTGCTACATGGGCTACATGCGGCAAAGTGCCGAGACGGTGTTCGCCGTGTTCCCGCTGCTGGCCGTGGGCATCACGCCCATCTTGGGCAATTACGTGGACCACAAGGGCAAGGCGGCCTCCATGCTGGTGCTGGGGTCGGTGCTGCTCATCGTATGCCACCTCACGTTCGCCTTCGTGTTGCCTGCTTTCAAGGGCAACGCCGTGGGAGGCGTGCTCATCGCCTACGTCACCATCCTGGTGCTCGGAGCCAGTTTCTCGCTCGTGCCCGCCTCGCTGTGGCCGAGCGTGCCCAAGTTAGTAGATGCGAAAATCATCGGCAGTGCCTACGCACTCATCTTCTGGATACAGAACATCGGGCTGTGGCTCTTCCCGCTGATCATCGGCAAAGTGCTCGACCGCACTAACCCGCAACTGGTGGCCGACCTGCAAAACGGCCTCATCACCGCCGAGGAAGCCGCCGTGTCCTACGACTACACCGCACCCCTCATCATGCTGGCCTGCCTGGGCGTGGCCGCCCTCATCCTGGGCTTCGTGCTGAAAGCCGTGGACAAGAAGAAAGGCTACGGCCTGGAATTGCCGAACGTGACGGAATGATACGCGAGTTCGGGATAAAAAAGTTTAAAAAGTTGGCAATCTCGCTGATGTTTTGTATTTTTACATCTGAAAACAAAAACATTACAAAACAAACAGGCGATGATTACCAAGGACAAAGTTATAGAGATTTTTGTGTTATCGATGAATTTGACAAGAATTTGAACGCAGAACCGGCAAAGAACCTGTGCCTGCCCGCAGGGGACACGGACGGAAGACAGCGAAGAAGCCGCAAGGGACAGGTGTCGG
>CASFUX010000220.1 GCA_949297975.1 uncultured Bacteroidales bacterium | reverse complement strand
CTATATTATATGATATGTTGGGGCTTAATATTTTCAGTTAGTCACACGAAAAGAATTTTTGCTTGTTAAAGGGGAACTACCTTTACTTTATCCCCGTACCCATATATACGCCTAATAAAGTAAAGTCAGAACAAAGGGAGGAAAAGAGATAGCTGCGCCAGACGAACCAAATCCGATTTATAAAAAACCAGAAATAACACCATCTGTTTTTTTTTTTTTGGCTGCAAAATATTCGTGACTGCATCTTGTTTTTAGTTGACTTCAGTTGGTGAAATTACCGCTTATTTTCGTACCTTCGCAACGGATAGAAAACAGGTGGACTTCGGACGGGAAAATGGAGTTTTCCCGTTGGTTCTGATTCAAGTGAAAAGTGCGGCAAAACGGACGGTTTTGGGCCTGAAAAACAAGCGAAAAAGGGCTTTTCTACCGTTTAAATAGTAACTTATTCATTTTCAAGCAGTTCGTTAGACTGCGTCGGAAATTTGACCACATCATGCGACCTCTGCAAAACGGCACCTAAGTTTTGTTACACAAGAGTCATGCAGAAAATAAGCCTCAAAACGGCATAAAGTCGTGTAAGATGCGGTTTAACCAGACTTTCCATTGCCCCCTATATCCCTCTTATTCTATGCAATTGGACACAATAATCCCAGGCGTGCGGTATGAGTTGTAGGCGAAGGCCTCCATGATGTGCTGCGCGTGCGTCTTGGCCAGACCCACATATCTCGCCACCCCAGCACCGAACCATCTGAGCATGGAGCCATATGTCCTTTCCACGGCATAACGCACTTTGCTTATGGCCTTGTTCACGGCGGTCTCGCGTTCCGTCAGCCTGCGGTTCTTCTGCGCCTTGTGCATGATGCGTTTTTTCAACTTCATGCGGGAAAGCGTGTCCCTGTTCTCCAGCGAGTCGTAGCCCTTGTCGGCCATCACCGGAGTACCTTGCTTCAGGCCCGCTTTCTCCAGCGGCGTTGCGAGGTGCTTTATGTCGCTCCCGTTGGCAGCGGTGGTCTCCTCGGCAATGACAAGGCCGTTCTGGTTGACGACCGTATGGCGTTTGTAACCGAAATGGCACTTCCCGGCTTTCTTGACCCAACGGGCTTCCGTGTCAACGCCGGGACGGGGCTTCTCAACAAGTCTGGCGTTGGCCGTGTCAGCCCCCTCGTCCTCGTGGCGGTCTTCGGCGACCTCATACTCTTTCTGGCCCCTCGGACGGCGCGGGCTGTCCGTCACGCTGGCGTCTACTATCACGCCGGTGGTGACCATCACATGGCGGGAGGCAAGCTGGCGGTTCACTTCCAGAAGCAACCGGTCATAGACACAGGATTTAACCAAGGCACCCCGGAAACGGCACAGCGTCGTGCTGTCAAGCACTTCGTCGGCCATGCCGAGACCCGCGAAACGGCTGAAGGAAAGGCGGTCGTTCACCTGCTCTTCTACCTCACCGTCACTCGGGCCGTACCATGTCCGCATGAGTTCCATGCGGAACAGCACCATGCAGTCGTAACCGGGACGCCCCGTTCGGGAGAAGCCCTTGGCGTAGGCCGGCTCTATCAGGGGGCGCTACGGCCGCCAGTCGATCACGGCGTTTATCTGGTTGAAGAACCCGGATTTCACCTTACGCTTTTCTAGCTGCAAGTCGCCGAAACTCAATTGGAATGTCTTTTCGTGTTTCATGCCTTAAAGGTACATTTTTTCAGTAATTATCAATATGTTTTGCCGGAGTTTTGCAGAGGTCTCGGTAAATAAGAACCTTTACGTCCTGAACGCATGGGGAATGAAAACCATTTCTGTATTGCGTAGAAGAAAGCACATGACAAGTCTTACAAAATAACCGCCATCCTCAGTTCTCATCATCTTTAGACCTCGAGGAGGCAACCGTGTCCATCGATACCAAGAACACCAACACAAGATAATCGGACAGATTGTCGATGGATGAATGGATGGATGCGAACATTACTTGTTGACAATGAAAGGAAGAGGAGAAGGCTACACAAACCGCATTGAAGGTCCATTGCCTGAAAGAACTTCTGAAATTTTAATGCAGTTGCCCCCAAAAAACACCGACCGATAAAAAGGAAAATGCGTACCTTTGCACAAATCCATACCCTGCCCGCGATGACCGCCTTTGTGCCCATACCCCTTGTGCCGCTGCGCACCGCTCCTGCCGAGACAAGCGAGATGTGCTCGCAACTGCTCTATGGCGAACTGGCTGAAATACTCGACCAGCAACCGCGCTGGCTGCACGTGCGCTGCCTGACCGATGGCTACACGGGCTGGTGTGACCGCAAAATGCTGCAAATGCTCACCTCCGACGAGGAGGACACATTACGCGGGGCACAATGGCGCACCCTGCATGTCGCCGCGTGCCACTGCCGCACGGCCGACGGGACTGGCATGTGGCTGCCGGGCGGAAGTCGCATCCCCGTCGTCGGCACGGTGCCCTACCCGCTTGGGGGAATGCAGCCGGACGTACCCGCCGAGGCCTTGCAACCGCTCCCCGCCAATGGCGAACACCTAGTGCGCTCGGCACGGCAATACCTCCATGCGCCCTACCTGTGGGGCGGCAAGAGCATCCTGGGCATAGACTGCTCGGGACTGGTGCAGGTGGTGCATGCCATGCACGGGGTAGCATTGCCGCGCGATGCTTCCCAGCAAGCGGAACTGGGAAGCGCCGTCAATTCACTCACCGAAGCCCGCGCAGGCGACTTGGCCTTTTTCGACAATGCCGAGGGACGCATCGTGCACGTGGGCATCCTGACGGACAGCGGACACATCATCCACGCATCAGGGCAGGTCAAGATTGAACAGATAGACCGGCAAGGCATCCTCTCCGCCCGCACCGGCGAGTACACGCACCGGCTGAGGATAATAAAAAGGGTCATAAACACGTAGCACATATAGCTATTCTATGTTATACTGTGCCACTCTGTGTCTATAATTACAACAATGGACGAACGACTGCAACACCTGATAGACGATTGCCTGCAAAAGAAGCAGGCGGCACACGAGGCCGAAGTACGGCTGTGGCAACATCTAGCCAAGGCGCAAAGCGAGCCGCAACCCGCCCCCGCTCCTACCCGCCTCCGTTTGCCGCTCGATGCCAAGCGCAGGCGGCTCATCGTCTGCGGGGCGGCGGGCACGGTGCTCGTGGCGTTGCTGGTAGCCTTGCCATTCGTCTTCCGAGGACACGAACCGCAAGCTTACGCCCGCATCGACCGGATGGAATCGACCAACCCCGAAGTGGTGGGCCGACATGCCGCCACCAAACTGCACCAAGCGGGCTTGTATCTATCCGGATGCCTCAACCCGCTGGACGAACTGCGCCAGATGAAGCGGGGCAGCCAGCTCGGCCACGAAGCCATAGGCGACATGCAGACCGCCCTCTACGGCATATACGACCATTTACCCATAAACTTCAACCGACATGAAACGATTAACGACAGCACTCGTGTGCCTCTGCCTGATGGCCACGGCAACAGCGAACGCACAGGCGATTAAAGACTTCTTCGACCGCTACAGCCAAGACGAACGGTTCGACTACGTGTCTCTTGGCAAGGAAATGATTGGTCTGGCCGGGGTATTCGGCGGGGCGGACACGACCGCCATGAACACCCTCGACCGCATCAGCGGGATGCGCATACTCACCCTCACCGACGGCTTTGATGACAGCCTGATGCAGGACGTGCGCCGGGAAGCGGAAAGCCTGGTGACCAATAGCGACTTTGATACCCTGGCCGAGGTGCGCAGCGGCAGCGAGCGCGTCAACGTGTACCGCCGCACCGCCAATGAGGGCGACGACGATCTGCTCGTCGTCACCCAGGACGATGCCGAACTCACCCTCATCTGGATACAAGGCAAGCTCTCGGCAGAGGAACTGATGGGGATGATGCAGTAAACGTCCAACGCCCTTTAGGGGTGTCGGGGGCTTACCTGTTCAGCCCGCCGCCCAGTGCCTTGTAGAGCGACACGGTGGCGGTAAGCTGGTTGAGCTTGGCATCGTTCACCTGTATCTCGGCATCGAACAACTGGCGTTGGGCGTCGAGCACGTCCATGTAGCTCACCACGCCGTTCACGTATTGCAGGTTGGCCAGTTCGATGTACGTCAACGCCGAGCGGTAGAGTGCCTCGGCCGAGCGGTACATCTCCTTGGTCTTGCGGAAGGTGGTGAGGGCGTTGCTCACCTCGCAGAACACGTCGAGCACCTTCTTCTCGTATCGGTACACCTCCTGCTCATAGGCGGCCTTGGCGGCCTTGCGGTTGGCGTTGTTGCGCCCGAAGTTGAAGATAGGCCCTGTCACCGAGCCAAGCACGAACCATGCCGGGCTCTTGATGAAGTTGGCCAAATCGTCGCTCTCGCCCCCGATGTTGCCCGTGAGGCTGATGCGGGGGAACATGTCCGTCAAGGCGATGCCCACGCGGGCGTTGGCGGCTTTCAGCTGCTGCTCGGCCTGGCGCACGTCCGGGCGGCGCAACAGGAGCGACGAGGGCAGGTCCACGGGCAAATCGGCTATGTCGGGCATAGAGCGGAAGTCCTCCCCGCGCGGTATCTCCATGGGGAACTCGCCCAGGAACATGGAAAGCTCGTTCTCCTTCAGCTTAATCTCGTTCTCGATGCTCGGCACCATGGCCTCGGTGCGTGCCAACTCCACCAAGCTCTGCCGGTAGGGCATCTCGGAGGTCAACCCGCCTATGTAGCGCGTCTGCGCCACCTGCATGGCCTCGCGCCGCGCCTCCACCGTCTGCCGCACGATGCGCAGCTCGCTGTCCAACGCCTTCAGCTCGAAATACATCTGCGCCACCTCGGCCACGATGGACAGTTGCAAGGCGCATTGCGCTTCCACCGTCTCCATGAACTCGGCCAGCCCCTCCTCGTGCTGCCAGCGCAGGTTGCCCCACAGGTCAAGCTCCCAGCCGAAGGTCAGTTCAGCATTGAACTCGGGGTCTATCTCCAGGTTATTGCCCCCGTAATTGAGCACCTCGCGCTCGCCGCTCAGGTTGATGCCGAACTCGGGCAGGATGCCCGCCAGACGGATGCGCTTCCGTTCCATCAATTCCTTGACGCGGGCGGTGGCTATCAGCATGTCCTTGTTGTCGTCCAACGCCTTGTCGATGAGCTTTTGCAGGATGGTATCGGTGTAGAGCGTGCTCCAACCGATGTCGGCGGCATTGCCTTCCGTCATGCCTTGCGTGTCAAAGGTATCGGGCAGGGGCATTTCGGGCACGCGGTGGGCACGGCCTATCTTGCAGGCGGGCAACAACAGCACGCCGCCCAGCAACAGCAACAGGAGGGATTTAGTGGGACGCATGGGGTTTGTTCTTGTTTAAGTAATTGCGTATCTTCATTTCTATCCGGTCAATGACCGCCTTGGCCTTGCGCCACCAAGTGCGCAGACGCGGCTCGGCTTCAGCCCAAGCCTTGTCCTTCCACTCGGCAGCCTGCAACTTGTAGCGTTCCGGCACGTTGACCTTGGGCAGCTTCAGCAGGCGGAGTTTATCCTTGGCCTCATACACCAATACGAAGAAGAACGGTATCATCACAATACCGAACGTGGTGGCGAATATCATCCCGAAGAACACCCCCGTACCGATGGCGTGGCGGCTGGCCGAACCCGGCCCCGTGGCCAGCACCATGGGCAACATGCCGAGGATGAAGGCGAGCGAAGTCATCAGGATGGGACGGAAGCGCAGCCGGGCCGCCCGTATGGCAGCGTTGGCAGGCGATTCGCCATTGTCCACCTGCACCTTGGCAAACTCGATGATGAGGATGGCGTTCTTGGCAGCCAGCCCGATAAGCGTCACCAACCCGATTTGGAAGTAAATATCGTTGTCCAGCCCCGCAATGCCGATACCGATGAACGCGCCGAGGGCGGCGATGGGCAGCGAGAGCAAGGCGGCTATCGGCACGCTCCAGCTTTCATACTGCGCGGCCAGGAACAGGAACACGAATACGAGCACCAGCACGAGCACCAGCCCCGTCTGCCCCGAAGCCTTCTGTTCCTGGAACGAGAGGCCGCTCCACGCCACCCCGATGTTGTCGGGCAAGTGCCGCCGGGCGATGTTCTCTATCTCCTGCATCACCTGCCCGGAACTGTAGCCCGAAGCCGGGGTAATCTGCATGGGGGCGGAGTTGTACATGTTGAACCGCATGATGCTGCCCGGCCCCGTGGTGTAGCTGGTTGTGCCGAGGGCGGTAAGGGGCACCATCTCGCCGCTGCCCGACCGCACGAAGAACAGGTTGAGGTTGTCGCGCGACCGGCGGAACGACTCGTCGGCCTGGATATACACGCGGTAGATGCGGTTGAACATGTTGAAGTCGTTCACGTACATCGCCCCCAGATAAGCCTGCATGGTGGTGAATATGTCCGACATGGGGATGCCCAGCAGCTTGGCCTGGTCCTTGTCCGCATCGAAGTACAGCTGCGGTATCTCCGACTGGAGCGAGGACGACACGCTGGCAATCATCTTCGACTGCGAGGCATAATATATAAAGGTATCGACCGCGTTCACTAAGTCGTCCCATTGGGCGTTGGAGCGGGCTTGCAGTTTCATTTCCACCCCGCCTGCGCTCCCCAGGCCCGGCACCACGGGCGGCAGGCTGGTATAAGCCTTCGCTTCCGGGTAATAATAGAACGCCTCTTCCACCTGCCGCATCACCTCGTACACATCGTCCTTGCGTTCGTCCCAAGGCTTCAGGATGACGGTGAGCGTGGTGCGTCCCTGGTTGGTGCCCACGCGCGGGCTCGACCCCGTGAGGCTCTGCACGTACTGCACGGCATCCAGCCCGTCGATGTAGTCGATGGCTCGGTCGGCCACCTCGCGCATCCGCTCGATGGTCGTGCCCTCGGGCATTTCCAGTTCCACCGTGAAGTAGCCCTGGTCTTCCTGCGGGATGAAGCCGCTGGAGATAAGGCGCATCAATACGAATATCGCCACGATGACCATGCCGAAGGCCGCCAACATGCGCCGCTGGTGCCGCAAGGCACGTTGCAACAACCGTCCGCAAGCCGTGTTGCCCCGCTCCAGCCATTCGTTGATTTTGCGGAACAGCCAGTTCTTCTGCCCATGTTGCGGCCGCAGCACGATGGCGCACATGGCCGGGCTGAGGGTGAGAGCCACGATGGCCGAAATGATGACCGACACCACGATGGTGACGGCAAACTGGCGGAAGAGCGACCCCGTGATACCCGACAGGCAGCTCACCGGGATGAACACGGCGGCCAGCACGAGGGCGGTGGCTATCAACGCCCCGCTCAACTGCTTCATGGCCTTGTGGGTGGCCTCGCGGGCGGAGAGGTGCTCGGTCTCCATGATGCGCTCCACATTCTCCACTACCACGATGGCATCGTCCACCACAATCCCGATGGCAAGCACCAGGCCGAGCAAGGTCAGCATGTTGAGCGAGAAGCCCATGAGCAGCATGAAGCCGAACGTGCCGACCAGCGAGATGGGCACGGCGATAATCGGCACAAGCGATGCCCGCCAGCTCTGCAAGGACAGGAACGTGACGAGTATCACGAGGAACAAGGCTTCGAACAGCGTCTTGTACACTTCGTGGATAGACTCGGAGATGTATTCCGTCATGTCGAACGGTATCATGTAGCTCATCCCCTCGGGGAAGTCCTTGGCTATCTCCTCCATGGCGGCCTTGACCTCGTCGGCCACCTGCATGGCGTTGGCACCGGGCAACATGAACACGTTCAGCGTGGCGGCATGGCGGCCGTTCAGCCCGCTCTCGGTGTTGTACGACTGCGCTTCGAGCGACACGCGGGCCACATCGCGCAGACGGATGAACGACCCGTCCGTATTGGCACGCAACACGATATCTTCAAACTGGCTCACGGTGGAAAGCCGCCCCGGCGCCGTAATCTGAATGGTCACATCGGCTCCCGTCATGGGGGCTTTGCCCAGCTCGCCGGCAGCCGACTCGCGGTTCTGGTCGCGCAGGGCGTTGCGGATGTCCTGCACCGTGAGACCGAAGCTGGCCAGCTTGTCCGGGTACACCCATATCTGCATGGCGTAGTAGCGGCTGCCCACGTTGGACACGCGCCCCACGCCGGGGGTACGCCGCAGGATGTCGAGCACGTTGATGGTGGTGTAGTTACTGAGGTAGATTTCGTCAAACTTCGGGTCGTCCGAAATCAGGGCGATGGTGAGCAGGCGGTTGGGGGCTTCCTTCTCCACCGAGATGCCGTTCTGCACCACTTCGGCGGGCAGGCGGCTCTCGGCCAGCTTCACGCGGTTCTGCACTTCCACGGCGGCGAAGTCGGCATCCGTGTTCACGTCGAACGTCACCGTGATGGAGAGGCCGCCCGAGTTCGAACTGCTCGACTCCATGTAGAGCATCCCGGGCGTGCCGTTCAGTTCCTGCTCGATGGGGGTGGCCACCGCCTGCGAGACGGTCGTGGCGTTCGCCCCCGGATAGCTCGCGCTGATTTTCACCACGGGCGGCGTTATCTGCGGATATTGGTCCACGGGGAGCAAGGCCAGCCCGATGATGCCGAGGATGACTATCAGGATGGATATGACCGTCGAAAAGACCGGTCGGTCTATGAAAAATCCGGTATTCATGCCGCCTGCCCCTCCCCTTGGCTGTTAACGGATGGCGCTTGCCCGACGGTGTCGGCGGGCTGGGCGGCTGGTTGCTGCCCGACGCTGTCGGCGGCGGGCATCGGGACGGGACGGGCGGTGCTGTCGGGCGGAGCAGGCAACGTGCTGTCCGCCACGGGGGCAGGCACGGTGTCGGTCGTCGGCACGCTGTCGGGCAGGAAGTGGATGTTAGCCTCCTGTGCCTCATCCTCGCTGCCCTGTTCGCTTTCCAGCGGTTGCTTGGGGGCGACCCACAAGGCCGGTTGCCCGTGCGTCAGCTTGTTATACCCTTCCACCACGATGCGTTCGTCGGGCAAGAGCCCCCGGTTCACCACGATGTTGTTGCCTTGTTCGTACCCGGTCTCGATGAAACGCTTTTCCACGATGCTGTCCGGACGGATGACGTAGATGAACGCCCCGCCCTTCTCGATGGAGACGGCCTTGCGCGGCACCACCGTGGCATTCTCCAACACGTTGAGCAACAGCTTCACGCGGGTGAACTGCCCCGGCAGCAGCTCCTGGCGCGGGTTAGGCATGATGGCCCGCACGCCGAAGGTACCCGTCTTCGGGTCCACCTGCGGGGCGGCGAAGTCCACGATGCCTTTTTCACTATATATACTATTGTCGGCCAAGGTGACGGTCACCGTGGGCTGCCAGAAGCGGGTGCTGTCCAGCTCGCCCAGGTGCACGTTGCTGCGCTGGCTGTGCAGGTAGTCCAGGGCGGTGAGCTTGAACTCCACGAACACGGTGTCGCGCTGCACCACGGTGGCCAGCAGGGTGGAGTTGGACGTGCCCACCAGGTTGCCGATGTCGGTGTACTGCTCGCTGATGTAGCCGTCGAGCGGGGCACGCACCACGGTGTAGCCCAGTTCCAGCTCGGCCTGCGCCAGTTCCGCCTTGCTCATCATCACGCTCGCCTTGGCTATGTTGTAGGCGGCTTCGGCGTTGTCCAGTTCCAGGCGGCTGGTGGCGTTCTGCTCGTACAGCGGGCGGAGGCGTTCCACGTCGCGGCGGGTCTTGTCCTCCTGCGCCAGGTCTTTGCTCAGCTGCGCCCGGGCGCGTTCCACTTGCGCCTTGTACTGGGCATTGTCTATGTAGAACAGCGGTTCGCCCGCCGCCACCCATTTCCCTTCCTCGAAGGTCATGTTTTCCAGATAGCCTTCCACGCGGGCATGTATCTCCACGCTTTTGAACGCTTTGATTTGCCCGGCATATTCGCCGTATATTTCGATGTTGGCAGTCTTGACTTTTTCCGCCTCCACGATGGGATAATGAGGGTCTTTGTCGCGGCAGGAATTCAGCAGCAGGAGCGGGAGCAAAGCAGCTGCCAGCCATCCTGCATTATGGAAAGATAAAATACGCATGCTAATGAAAATTTGCTGCAAAAGTAGGCATTTTCATTCGGTTGCTTGCCACGCGGGAGCATTATTTCATTCATTTTTAACTAAAGAGTTCTAAATGGCAACAGATTGTCAAGTCTTGGCGGCGGCGGGCCGGGATGCCTGGCCGCCCCGGATGCGGAGACAAACTTCCCCGGATGCGCGGATAAACTTCTGCGGATGCGCTGACAAACTTTCCCGCCTCGGTATCCATTTTATAAACTAAGCTTTAGTTTTTATAAACTAAACTTTGGTTTATATAAACTGAACTTTAGTTTTTATAAACTAAACTTTAGTTTATAGAATGCGTCCGCATCCGGGGAAGTTTGTCAGCGCATCCGAGGAAGTTTGTCAGCGCATCCGGGAAAGTTTGCCTGCGCATCCGGGAGAAACATTTTCAGGTGAAACAAGCCATGTTGCGCCGGACTTTCGCTATCTGGGACAAAGATAGGATACGTCTCGGCAGAGCAATAGAGCTTAATTTTAAACCACAGAGACACGGAGATATACATCTATCTGCTCCCATTGTGCGCCCCAAAAGCCCACGGAGAAATGCCGCTTGCGGCATTTCACTAAGTGTCCTCTGTTATCTAGTGCGAATGCCATGGTTAACCTTTGTGTCTCTATGTCTCCGTGGTTTATCATTTTATCTGCATATTGTCTAATTTTCGCTATCTTTGTCGGCGATATGGAAAAACATGCCCTCCTTCTCGTTCTCGCCTTGGCACTGGGCATCGCCACAGGACGTGCCGAAGCGTTGCCGGACAGCCTGGTGAGCATCGACAACGTGTACGAATACACGTTTGCCGACCCCGCCAGGGCCGAGGCCATCCTCGATGCCTTGCGCGACAGGCAACGCCAGCCCGACGCGGACCTGGACCGGGCCGAAGGCGACTTCTACTTCAACACGGGCAGGTACTACCACGCCCTCGACAATTATGCCCGACTGCTGGAAAACAAGACGATACTGGACGACGACACGCTGCACATGGAAACGTTGCACCGCATGATTTCCTGCTACGACGGCCTGCACCGCGTGGGGCGGCAAACGCATTACGTCAGGCTGCTGCTGGCCGAGGCCGAGCGGTGCGGCAA
The DNA here is from genome assembly GCA_949297975.1 of uncultured Bacteroidales bacterium. Classification (GTDB taxonomy): domain Bacteria; phylum Bacteroidota; class Bacteroidia; order Bacteroidales; family Paludibacteraceae; genus QVMH01. The sequence goes on along the minus strand of CASFUX010000220.1, from coordinate 20,557 downwards.
CGAGGCCATGCAGTCGGTCGCCCTGTTCAACATGGGCAAGATACTCTACAACCAGGGGCTCAAGGACGAGGGCTACCGCGACATGCAACAGGCCATCGACATCATGGAGCAGTCGGACTACATTTATAAATACGATAACCTGCGCTACAACTACAACGTGCTGGTGATTTTCCTGGAAGAGGATCAACGCTACGAAGAGGAACTGCGCGTGCTGGACCGGCTGGAAGCCATCGCCACCGCCTCCACGGGCGACGAGCAGTATGACATGCAGCTGCTGGACGACAAGGCCCTGAAGTCGGTGTATGCCCACCGCGCCGTGGCGCTCAACCGGCTGGGGCGCACCGGCGAGGCCGAGGCGGCTTATCAACGTTTCCTGAAAATCGCCGACATGTTCTCGCGCGACAACTACCTCATCATGCCCTACCTGTTCGACCTGCACCGCTACGACGACATCATCCGCATGAACCGCCGCCGCGAACAGGCCTACCGCAAGACGGGCGACACCATCTCCTACCACATGCGCACCATCAAGCGGTCGCTGGCGCACGCCTACTGGGCCAAGGGCGACTGGCGCACGGCGGCGGGGCTGTATGCCGACCTGGCATCCATCACCGACAGCATCAAGGAACGCGAGCAACAGAGCGCCGCCGTGGAGCTGGCCGCCGTGTACGACCTGCACGAGAAGAACCAGCGCATCATGGAGCAAGAGGCAGCCTTGAAACGGCGCACCCTGCTCGCGCTCAGCCTCACGGCGGGTTCGCTGCTGCTGGGCGTGCTGCTGGTGGTGGCGTGGGTGTCGCGCCACCGCATCGGCGAGCGCAACGAGGCGTTGGTCGCCAAGGTGGACGACCTGATGCAGGCCGAGTCGCTCCTGCAAGCCGAGCGGGCGGCACGGGCCGAACTGGAGGACAAGCTGGCACGCATGCCCCACCCCGCCCCCGCGCCGCCCGCAACCGGGACGGACGCCGATGCCCGGCGGCAAGAGAACCGCGCCTTGTTCCTGCGCATGGATGCCGAGGTGAGGGAGCACGAGCTGTACATCGACCCCGACTTCGGGCGCGACCAGCTCACCCGCCTGGCCGGGGTGGACAAGAACCGCCTGGCGGAAATCATCCGCGAGAACACCTCCAGCCACCTGAGCGATTACCTGAACAACATCCGCGTGGCCCATGCCATCGGGGTGATGCGCCACAACGCCCATTACGCCCTCCACGCCGTGGCCTCCGAGTCGGGCTTCGGCAACATGACCACCTTCACCAACGCCTTCAAACGCTACACGGGCCTCACCCCCGCGCAGTACCGCAAGGCCAAACTCGGCAAAACGGACGCGTGAACGAGGTAAACGCCTGTTGCCAACATCCTTCACTGCCTTTATCCCCCAGCCTCGCCCCTTCCCCGGCGGACAATATTAGAAAAAGAGAGGACAATATTATACAAACCGCGAAGCCGTCCGCTCTTGCGTAGAAATCCTTTTGCCTACCTTTGCCACGCCTTTTCTTTGAACGAAGAAAAAGGGGAACGTACCTCACCCCTAACCCCTCTCGTTAGAGGCTGTGTAAAAAGTACCATTTTCATGCCGTCCTCGTCATTTCGAGCGCAGCGAGAAATCTCACAGTGGTTTTGGAAGCGTTGTAGAAGGGGATTTCTCCCTACGGTCGAAATGACGACGGGCTTGTTTCGTAGTTTTCACACAGCCTCCCGGAAGGCTGGGTGAAAAGTACCATTTTCATGCTGTCCTCGTCATTTCGAGCGCAGCGAGAAATCTCACAGTGGTTTTGGAAGCATTGTAGAAGGGGATTTCTCCCTACGGTCGAAATGACGGCGGGTTTGTTTCGTGGTTTTTACACAGCCTCGTTAGGGGTGAGGTGGTTAGCAAAAAGGATCGCATTTTCTCATCCCGAACGCGCATTACCCCCGATGGTTTAAACTCTCATTCAATAAATAAACTAACTATTATATTAAATATGAAGAAAACGATTTGTACCTTACTCGCCTTGTTGCTGGCAGGGATGTACGCCACTTGGGCGCAAACTCAAGAGCCAGGGGCACCCGAACCCGATGAACCCAATGAGGTTTACACGCTTTACTTCAATGCCAACGGAGGCAAGGGCAACATGCAGCCCATGACTTTCATGTCGGTAGACGACACACAGACCCTCACGGCCAACGCCTTCACCCGCACGGGCTACACGTTCGCCGGGTGGAACACGGAAGCCACAGGCGGCGGCACCTCCTACACCGACCGACAGGAGGTGAGCAACCTCACCACGGAAGGGTCCATCACCCTCTACGCCCAATGGACGGCCAACACCTACACGGTGAAGTTCCACCGCAACGGCAGCCTCATGGGCAACTTGGGACAGGACATGGACGACCAGACGTTCACCTACGATGTGCCGCAAGCCTTGAGCGAAAACCTCTACAAAAAGGCCTTCCACGACTTCCACGGCTGGAATACCGACAAGGACGGCAACGGCACGGGCTATGCCGACAAAGAGGTAGTAAAGAACCTCACCGCCGAACCGAATGGAAAAGTAACGCTCTACGCCCAATGGGATTTCACCACGTTCACCATCGAGTTTGACGGCAACCTGGGCATCGGGGAGGAAATGAACGCGTTAGAAGTGGACGAGGAAGGCGTCAAGCTGCCCGCCAACACCTACACCCGCCGGGGATACGTGTTCACCGGCTGGAACACCGACCCCGACGGCGAAGGCACGTCCGTGGCCGACCAGGGCACGGCTACCGACGTGGCCACCGGCGCAAGCACCATCACGCTGTATGCCCAGTGGCGGCCCATCACCTTTACCATCCATTATGACCCCAACATACCAAGCGGGAACGAAGGCTTGCTGCAAGGCGACCCGCTGCCCGACCAAACGCTCACCTGGGACACCACCGACACCCTCGCCACGCCGGGCTTCACCTACCGGGGACACAACTTCGTGTACTGGAGCTCGCAAGCCATCATGCCGGATGACGAGACCGAGGCCGAGCAGATACCGGGCTTCGACGTGAAGGATGAAATAGAGGCAAACAGCATCTTGAACGATCTGGGCATAGAGCCTCGCGACGGTGCGAAAGTCACCTTGTATGCCCAATGGGAAAGCATCATGTACCACGTATCATTCTATCCCAACGCAGACGATGCGACAGGCACGATGAACTCCCAGAACATCTACTTTGACGAGCAAGTAGCCCTCACCCTGAACGCCTTTACCCGCCCCGGCTACCAGTTCAACTGCTGGAGCACCAGCCCGGACAGCAGCACGCCCGGCGAAGACGTGAAGGTATATGAAGACGGCGCGGAAGTGCTCAACCTGCTGGAAACGTTCAACGGCGAATACTCCCTCTATGCCCACTGGACACCCATTACCTATAATGTTATGTTCGATGCCAACCGGGGCGAAGGCGAGGGCGAAGGCGACATGCAGCCCCAGCCGTTCACCTACGCCACGCCACAGGCCTTGACCCCGAACGCCTTTACCCGCACCGGCTACACCTTCACAGGATGGAACATGCTGCCCGATGGCACGGGACGCACCTTGGCCGACGAGCAGGTGGTGGACAGCCTCGTGACCGTGGCCGGACGCGACACCACCCTGTACGCCCAATGGGCTGCCAATACGTACTCCGTGACATACCACCCCGGCAACTCCCGAGCCACAGGCGACATGGCCGCACAGGCATTTACCTACGACCTGGAGCAGGAACTGACGGCCAACCTCTTCCAACACCCGGACTCCTCTTTCTTAGGATGGAGCACCGACTCGGCCAGCACCTATGTGGCATACGGCGACAAGCAGCCGGTGGTCAACCTCACCGCCGAACCGAACGACACGGTGGCACTCTATGCCGTATGGGGCGGACGGGAATACTTCGTGCTCTTCCACGCCAATGCGGACGAAGTCACAGGCGAGATGGAAAACCAACGCCTCACCTACTCGGTGGAAACGCCGTTGGATTCGAATGCCTTCGTCCGTCCGGGCTTCACCTTCGCCGGATGGGCCTTGAACCCCGACGGGCAGGCGGCCTACGAGGACGGCGAAGCGGTGAGCGACCTGGCCGATGAAGCCGGGGCGCAGGTGCACCTCTACGCCGTGTGGACGGAAAATGAATACACCATCGTGTTCCGCGGCAACAACGGCGAGGGCAGCATGGACGACTTGCGGCTGGCCTACACCGACCAAGTGACCCTGCCTGCCTACGGCTTCACGCTCACGGGCTACACCTTTGCCGGGTGGAACACGGAACGCGGCGGCAGCGGCACGTCCTATGCCGACCAAGCCGAAGTGCAAGGCCTCACGACCGAGGTCAACGGGCGGGTGTACCTCTACGCCCAGTGGACGGCCAACCGGTACACCATCCGTTTCCTGCCCAATGGCGGCGAGGGCACGATGGACGACCTCCCCATGACCTACAACGACCGGGAAATGCTTCCCCAGAACGCCTTCTCCCGCAAAGGCTTCTCCTTCACAAGCTGGAATACCGAGGCCGATGGCACCGGCAAGCCCTACACTGACGGCAAGGAGGTGATCAACCTCACCGCCACGCCCGACACGGTATTATACCTCCACGCTCAATGGAACGAACACCATTACACCATCCGCTACCACAAAGGGCTGGATGCCGCCACCGGCACGATGGACGACCAGCCGATGGCCTACACCGACCGCGCCACGCTACGCTCCTGCGGTTACCTCCTGCCGGGCTATACCTTCACGGGATGGAGCGACGGCGCGGGCCGCTCCTATCGGGACGGCCAATCGGTGACACAACTCACCGAAACAGACGGGGCGGTCATCGACCTCACGGCCCAATGGGTGCCCAATACCTACACCATCCGCTTCGACGGCAACGGCGGCGAAGGCACGATGGAACCGGTCACCCTGACGTATGACGGCGACCCAGCCACCTTGACTTCAAACGCCTTCACCCGCACCGGTTACACCTACACGGGGTGGAACACGGCAGCCGACGGCACGGGCATCGCCTACACCGATGCCCAGGAAGTGCACAACCTCAGTGCCACTCCCGGCGCGGTCATCACGCTGTATGCCCAGTGGCACACCCATACCTATACCGTGCGCTTCGACGGCAACGGCGGCGAGGGAGCAATGGGCGACCTGCCGATGGCCTACGACGAAGCGGCCACCCTTACGGCCAACGCCTTCACCCGCACCGGCTATACCTACACGGGATGGAACACGGCAGCCGACGGCACGGGCACGCCTTATACCGACAAGGCGGACGTGCGCAACTGGACCGATGAGGACGGCGCGGTCATTACCCTGTACGCCCAATGGCAAGCCCACACATACACCGTGCTCTACGCCCCCAATGGCGGCACAGGACACATGGAACGCCAATCCTTCGTTTATGATGAAGCTCAGGCTCTCCAGGCCAACACCTTCACCCGCACCGGCCACACCTTTGCGGGATGGAACACCAGCGAGCGCGGCACAGGCACGGCCTATGCCGACGGGCAAACGGTAAGCAACCTCACCGCCGAAGACGGGGCCTTCGTGGGGCTGTACGCCCAATGGACTCCCATGCGTTACACCATCCGCTTCGTGGACGAAGACGGTACCGAACTGCAAAGCGGTGAATGGGACTATGGCACCACGCCCGCCTACACCGGCTCCACGCCCGAAAAAGCTGCCACCGACGAATATGAATACACGTTCGCCGGATGGTCGCCCGAAATAGAGGCGGTCACGGGCGAAGCCACCTACACCGCCCGCTTCACCGCCACACGGCGCACCTACACCGTTACCTTCGTGAGCGAGGGCGAAACCCTCCAGGCCGACGTGTTGGAATACGGCGAGATGCCCTACTACCGGGGCGACGAGCCACAGAAACCTGCCGATGAGGAAAGTGAATACACCTTCGCCGGGTGGTCGCCCGAAGTGACGACCGTAACAGGCGATGCCACCTACACCGCCCTATTCGATGCGCAGCCGCACACCGGTCTGGCTACGCTGGACGGCGGAGGCATGACGCTGCAGGTGGAAGCTCTCATCTTGCTCATTACGGGCATCGGCGACCAGGAAGAAGTGATGGTATACGACCCGGAAGGTCGCCCCGTATACCGGGGCACCGACCGCCACATTGCCCTGCCCGCTCCCGGCATCTACCTGGTATGCCGCCCGGGCGAAACGCAGAAAGTATGGGCGAAATGATCCTCCAATCTCCTAAAGGAGGAGGTGAGAGGATGCGATTGGGATTTCCTTTCGGACAAGGCTGACAAACATTCCCCCTTTAGGAGGGGCTTGTAGAGGCCACTCTTGGAGAAGTTAGAGATGCAAATAATAAATTAAAAACAATAATATGACAACGACTAACAAACAGCTCATCCGACCGCCACGCCGTGGCTGGATGGCAAAAGGATTCACGAAAGGTGTGCGCTTCCTGTTCGTGGCTGTGTTGACCCTCTTGGGCATGGCGCAGGCACAAGCCGCCCGCTGGGACGATGGCTACAGGGCAACATGGGCTGCGGAGCAAGGTGCATTCGAAATACGCTTGCGCATATACGATGACAAAGGACGCGACGACGTGCTGCAAAACGGCGTTGTGAAGCTGGATGGAGAAACAATCATCGATGGAATCAGCAACAACCACCACAGTTTCCCCTACTGGATGCCCATGAATTTCAAGGACGGTGGCGGAAAGTACCGCTACCAGGTGAAACTCAGCAACGGCACTTGGAAGGCAGTGTCAGGAAACCAAAGCAGGGTGGAGTATAGCGAGCGCGACGGGGACGATAGCCGCTATTCGTACATCGTTGTGCGGGTGTATGTCAGGAACTTCAACACGATAGGGGGTACGCATACCTTCAACATCCAAGGGAAAATAGACCGCGATGCCACCTTGTTGGAAAACACCTATCCTAATTTTGATTTCAGTACATCGGTCAGCACGGACTACACCAAAAACATTACCACTCTCACTGACGATTGGCAAAACAACCAAAGCCTGCATTTGAAGTGGACTACCAATGACAATCCGAACACCAAAGTGAGTGCTTTGAAGGTGACGGTAGGCGGCACGTCCAAGACCTACAGTGGTAGCATACCCAATCCCGTCGTGCTGACTAACGACTGGAAGAGCCTGAACTTCCAGGAAGCTTCTTATGAGGTAACAGTGGAAGCCACCGTGCAGCCCGCCTCTTCGAGCTATTACGGGTTCACCATTTCGAAATCGCTCAATACGGCGACTTTCGGGCAGGCCGACTACCTCAACAGCCGTTTCGACCCGGAAGATGCCGACGGCAACCCCAACCGCATCACCCTCACCTGGGGCATGAGCGAGGCGGCCAGCAGCTCGCCCCGCACGGATCAATTCTCCATCCGCCGCTACAAGCACAATGGCAGCAGCTATGTGTACGACAACAAGGAGTACAAGGTAGATTACAAAAAAGGGGAAACGGAATACACCTACACGGACAACCAGCTGGATGCCAACGGCGTGATCAACTACCGTTACGACCTGTCGCGCAACAGCGTGTTGACAGGCTATCCCATCGTGTCGAGCAGCATCGAGGTGTCTACCCAGCACTGCTCGCCGGACAGCATCTGGGCCACGACTTCCGAAAGGGGCAACAGCGTCATCGTGGAGTGGGCCGATAACGACATTATCTGGTCGCAACGCACCCAGTGCAAGCTGGTGCAAGTGGATCTCGAAGCCATGACCGAATATGAGTACGACCTGACAGAGGATGCCTACAAAGCCAAACGTTTTGTAGACGAACGGGTGAAAAACTGCGGCTCGTATGAATATCGCCTGGAGCTAACGCCGGGCGGCGATGATTACAACATTCCTCCAGTGGTCACCACCGCCGAGCCGGTAGCCCCCTACGTGCCGGGCACGATAGAGGACTTGAGCGTGTCCAAAGGCTATTTCACCGACCGCACGGAGGTAAGCTGGGTGTCGCACAATGCGTTCGACAACTTCGTCATCGAGCGCAAGCCTTACGGGGCTGCCGACAGCGAATATGCCCAAGTAGGCTCGGTGACGTACCAGAACACGTTGACCGAATACTCGTTTGATGACACGAAGGGTGCTATCGGTACCATTTACGAGTACCGTGTATATGGTATCACCAAGTGCGTGGACGTGATGGTGTACAGTACCGACACGTTGGTCTCGGTAGGTTTCCGTAGCGGGACGGGAGTCATCAGTGGTCGTGTGACGTATGAAAACGGACAAGCTGTGTCCGGTGTGGAAATACTGCCCCAAAGCGATGTACAGGACAGCGGCAAAGCCGCCCGTCTGGACGGGTCGGGACAAATCGTGACCGAAAAAGCATTGGCACTGCCCTCCACGGGCTTCACCCTCGAAACCTACCTGCGCCCCGAGGGCAACAACGCCGGGCGCACCCTGCTGGCCGTGGGCAACACCAGCCTGTTGGCCTTCGACAGCAACGGGCAACTTGGTTTCCACCTCGGACAACAGACCATAACCGACGCCACGAAGCATGAAGCCGGGCAATACTACCACGCCAGTGCCGTGTACGACGGCAACACCATGAAGCTGTACATCGACAGCCTGCTGGTGGACTCGCTGGTCGTAGGCCCAGTGCAAGTGGAAGCGGCTCCCTTCACCGTGGGGGCGGTAGCTTCGAGCTATGATTACAGCGCACGATACACAGGCTATGTGGACGAAGTGCGCGTGTGGAGCAAAGCCTTGACACAGGCTGAAATCGCCCGCGACTACACCCGCCAGCTCTGCGGCGGCGAGACGGGGCTGATGCTCTACTACCGCTTCAACGAAGGAGTGGTAGGCGAAGTATATGACATGTCTTACGAAGGTGAGGCCTACCACGAGATGCACGCCACAGCCACGGGCATGACCTACACCTCCGATGCCACGGAACTGCCCTCGCTGGAACAACTGGCCATCAAGGGCATCACGGACATCAACGGCAACTACACCATCAACGGAGTGCCCTATGCCAGCAACGGCACGCAGTACCGCATCATCCCGCGCTACGGCACGCACCAGTTCGACCCCACCGAGCGGCTCATCACCATGAACGAAGCCAGCCGCGACTTCACCGCCGACTTCACGGACAACTCCTCCTTCCTGCTGAGCGGGCGGGTGCTGTATTCCGAAAGTACCATCCCGGTGGAAGGCGTGATGTTCGAGGTGGACGGCGTGACCGCCATGGTGGAAAACAAGGTGGTCACGACCAACTCCCTGGGCGAATTCGAAATCAGCGTGCCGGTAGGACAACACTCGGTGCGGGCGGTGCTGACCAACCACACCTTCCGCAACGACGGCTTGCTGCTCGACCAGAACGGCGAGAACCGCTTCTACAACGCCCCGCTCGAAGGGGTGGTGTTCCGCGATGAAACCCGCGTGCGCTTCATAGGCCGCGTGGCGGGTGGCCCGGTGCAACAGGCCTACCCCGTAGGACACTCCCTCTCCACGAATAACCTGGGCGACAACCCCACCGTGCGCCTCGAACTGTCCGGCTCGTCGGCCAACATGTTCAGCATCTACGAGGACGAATCGGGCGATGCCGCTGCCCCCACGGAAAAAACCGTGCACGTGACGCACTTCCGACCCACGCGGTGGAATTGGGAAGCCCCCGACCGCCTGCCTGACAGCACGGCGGTAACCTACGCCGAACGCTACATTGAAGTCAAACCGTCGGTGAACACGGGCGAGTTCTTCGTGGACCTCATCCCCACCGTGTACAACGTGACCAGCGCAACGGCTGCCGGGCACAACGACATCCTGACCGACCTGATGACGCTCAACCTCACGGACAGCCTCATGGCCAAGTCGTCGGCATACGAATACGTAGTGCCCGACAGCCTGCGCCAGACGGTGCAGGACTCCATCGCCACCGACAGTATATCCTACCACGCCTCCGCCCAATACATCGAGCGCGTGAACCCCACCCTGGAAGTGGCGCAACTCTCCAAAGCCGGACAGCCGCTGGACTATTGGGGTGACACCATCTACTTATATAATACGGTAATGGGTGAAATAGACACCATTTCCATCCTCGACCGTTCGCAAGCAGACGATAACCGCTACCTGTTCGGTATGCCCATCATGGCACAAGGCACGACGTATGATGTGCAGGCCAGCGTGTTCGAATCCTACCCTTACTATGAACTGAACGGAAGCGAACCGGTGGAAGTGCCCGAACGGGAAGACCGCGTACCGGTAACGGACGGGGTGGTGAACTTCGCCAACGACCTCATCAATTCCACGGACACCGTGCATGTCAACGAAGACGGCACGGCCTTGTACCGCTTCATCTGCGGCTCGCCATCGCTGACGGCCGATGACGGTGCCAAGAAACTGGAGGTGACCGTGCAGATAGAAGACCGCACCATTGACGACAAACTGAACCAAAACATTATCGTAGTGGGCTGCGTGGAAGGCAACAACAACTTCGTGACCGCCGGACCCGACCTCATCACCACCGTGCTGCGCGACCCGCCGGGCTCGGGCAGCTACAGCTACCTGGAAGCCGGGACTTCCTACGAATACTCCTCTTCTTATATCGGCTCGATGGACTTGAGCCAGGAAGTGGGGAGCGAACTGAAAGCCGCTGCCAGCATCAAAACCTTCGTGGGCTTGGGTGCCGGTACGCAGACCTCTGTGGAAATAGGCAACGAAAGTGCGATGACCGGGGTGTTTGAAGAGCACGTAACCGGCACGGAAGGCACCGTGTCGCGTATCACGTTCACCAACCGCTGGCAGACGAGCGAAGACCCCGCCTATGTGGGAGCGGATGCCGACGTGTACATCGGCAAATCGACCAACGTCATCATCGGACCTGCCAATTCGCTGGAAATCGTGCGCGATGGTGAGTTCGACCCCGACTTTGTGACCAAGGTGGTGGCATCGAGCAACGGCTACTCGCTCATCCAGCGCGAAGCCCTGAACATGGGATTGAGTTTCAAGACCATGTTCGCCTATCCGCAAATCCACATCGAGAACGTGCTCATCCCGCAACTCAAGCAAATCATGTCGCAGCAGTTCACCTCCGGGATAGATGCCACCCAGGCGCAACAACTGGCCGACCAGAAGCAGAAGATCGTCTATACCACGGACATCACCGATGTGGAAGATGCCAACTTCGGTAAGGAGGGGCACTACCAAGTGTTCATTCCCAACAATCCGGGAGACACCTATCCGGGAGAAATCTATGCGTCCGACCCGGCACATGCCAACCTGGATACTATCATGACCATCCGCCAAAGCATCGACAACTGGGAAGAAGCCATTGCCGACAACGAACGGAAGAAAATAACCGTTTCCAAGGATGGCGAGAACATCTCCTTCCATGCAGGCTCAAGCATCGAGCGGAGCATGGAGTATGCCGGGGCAGATGTCAACGTGAAGTCATTCTCCATCGTGACGGGAGCGCACCAGAACCTCATTTTCAAGTCCTTGATCAATGATGCCGGGTTGAAGACCGTGGTGGACTTGGTGGAAACCATGAGCCACGGCGGCGAGTATGAAACCACCCAGGAAGCAACCCGCACGTTCGGCTTCGTGCTGGCCGAGGACGGCACGGACTACATCTCGGTGGACGTGCGCAAGGTGAACAACGACCAGAAGCTGACCGAAATCGTCAACGACGCAGGCGGCGACCTGGGACATGGCGTGAACTGGGGCGACCTGCTGGACAACGACAACCTGAAGGGCGTGCAGGACGAATACGTCTTCATCACCCGGGGCGGGGCTACCTCCTGCCCGTGGGAAGGCGGCTCGGTATCCAAATACTACCAGCCCGGCACAACCATCGACCAGCCTACCGCCCAGATGGAAAAGCCCGTGCTCACGGTGGAAGAAAGCACGGTGAGCAACGTACCGGCATCGCGCCGGGCGGTGTTCACGCTGCACATGGGCAACGAGTCCGAAACGGGCGACGACCAGTACTTCATGCTGTCGCAAATGGACGAAACGAACCCCGACGGAGCGAAGTTCTATATCGACGGCACGCCGCTGGGAGACGGACGCACCTTCTTCGTGCCCGCCGGGGGCGAACTGGTCAAGACCCTCGAAGTGGAAAAAGGTACGGCCATGGTGTACCACGACCTGCAACTGGTGCTGCACTCCACCTGCCAGTACGACCGCACCGGCTTCCAGGACCTGATAGGCGCGACCGTGAGCCTCAATGCCGAGTTCACCCCCTCGTGCACGGACCTCACGCTTGCCTCGCCGCTCGACCAGTGGGTGCTCAACAGCGAAAGCCCCAACGTGACGGAAGATGGCAAGTACTTCATCCCCGTCACGGTGACGGACTTCGACGTGAACTATGAGAACTTCCACCACATCGACATCCAGTTCAAGGGCTCGTATGAGTCGGACGACCGCTGGGTGACCAAGGCACGCTTCTACAAGTCGGAGGCCGACATGAACGCCGATACCGAAGCCACGTGCGAGAAGTTCCTGATAGAAGGGGCGGATATCCTCTACAATATTATATTGGACGAGGCCACGGACGTGGACCAGAGCTACGACATCTGCGCCGTGAGTGCCTGCCGGGAAGAGAACAGTTACATCGAAACCGTATCGAACATCTCTACCGGCACGAAGGACACGTACCGCCCGCGCCTCTTCGGACAACCCCAACCGGCCGACGGCATCCTCGGCGTGGAAGACGAAGTGCGCCTGAACTTCAACGAGAACATCGCCGCCGGGTACATCACGCAGGACAACGTGAGCGCCACGGGGGTACGGGTCGGCACGATCAACACGAACAATACCTCGGTGAGCTTCGACGGCGCAGCGGAATACGCCGCCACGGAACTGCCGAAGAACTTCGCGGGCAAGAGCTTCACGGTAGAGACCAACATCCTGTTCGACGACTACCGGGACGAAGTAGTCTTCGCCATGGGCGATGTCAACACGTGCTTCGAAATGGGCTTCGATGCCGACGGATACCTCACGGTGCGGGCGGGCGACCAGGTGGTACGTGCCTCCGCACCGCTCGACAAGCAGCTGCAAGGCCAATGGCAGCACGTGGCCGTGGTGTACGAGGCGGGCGACAACCCCACCCTCACGGGCTACGTGGACCTGGTGCAGGTGCTGCCGCCCACGCAGGTGGAAGCCTACAACGGCACGGGACATTACGTGTTCGGCCGCGGCATGGACGGCACGCGTCCTTTCCACGGACGGTTGAACGAGTTCCGCATCTGGACCGACCCGCTGTCGCTGGCATTGCTGAACAAGAACCGGGGCGTGACCCTCTCGGGCATGGAAGCCGGGCTGCAAAACTACTACCCCATGACCGATGGCAAGGGAGACCTGATTGAGGACAAAGCGGGCAGCAACCACGCCGCCCTGCACGCCTCCTGGTACGTGAGCGACCCGGGCTATGCCGCTTACTTCATGGGCGACGCCTACCTGGACTACCCGACCTCGGAAATCGTGGTTAGCGACGAGATGGACTACACGGTGGAACTGTGGTTCAAGTGCGACCCGGGCACGAACGACCGCGCCGCCCTCTTCTCCAACGGGCAGGCCGACGCCAACGACAGCAACGGCGGCGAACGCCACATCTACATCGGATTCGAGGACGGCAAGCTCCTCACCCGCAACAACGGCTACAGCCATGTGATAGACGAGGACTTCCGCGACAGCGAATGGCACCACTACGCCCTCACCGTGTCGCGCTCCATGGACCGCGCCTCCATCTACGTGGATGGCTCGCTCAAGGGCTGGTTCTCGGCCGCCAACTTCGACGGCATCTCCGCCGACCACATCACCCTCGGCGCGTGCCGCTGGATGCAGGACGACGGCCAGTCGGGCGAAGGCACGCCAGCCACGGGCGACTACTTCACCGGGCGCATGGACGAGGTGCGCCTGTGGAACGTGGCTCTGAACGAGACCCTGGTGAACCGCCGCAACAATACCCGACTGGCGGGCGACGAGGCGGGGCTGATGCTCTACCTGCCGTTCGAAGCGGTCATCCGCGACGCGGACTACAACATCAACAACATGGAATTCTACCTCGGCAACCTCGCCTTGGACGCTGCGGACGACGCGCCCGACAACACCGGAGCGCTGCTCTCGGAAGACGCGCCCGGCATCAAGGACGTGGTGATGGAGACGAACATCGAGCTGGAAGCCGTGGTGAACGATGACGCGCTCATCCTCAACCCGCGCCAGGGCATCAACGCCTGGAATGACTTCGAGCAGCAAATCATCACCTTCACCGTCGATGGCGTGCAGGACTTGAACGGCAACCGCATGGAGTCCCCCGTGACGTGGACGGCCTTCATCGACCGCAACCACGTGCGCTGGGCCGAGACGGACAAGCAGGTGGAATGCGACGTGTACGAAGGCGCGCAGTTCTCCGTGGACATCGTGAACATCGGCGGCATGAACCAGGGATACGTCATCCAGAACGTGCCTTCGTGGCTCGACGTGTCGCCCGCGTCGGGCACGCTGGCGCCCGCCTCCGCGCAGACCCTGCAATTCCGCGTGAGCGAGGCGCTCAACGTGGGCACGTATGACCAGGTGCTCTACCTGGTGAACGACAACAACGTGGCCCGCCCGCTCAACCTCACCGTGAAGGTCAACGGCGACACGCCCGACTGGAGCGTGAACCCGGCGGACTACCGCTACACCATGAACGTCTATGGCATGCTGCGCGTGGACAACATCTTCTCCACCGACGGCGAGGACATGCTGGCCGCCTTCCACAACGGCGAATGCGTGGGCGTGGCGCACAACACGCACGTGGACGACTACGACATGTGGTACGTGCTGCTCACCGTCTATAGCAACGAGCCGACGCACGGCGGGCTGGAATTCCGCATCTGGGATGCCAGCACGGGCATCACCTACCTCGGTGAACCCGCACGCACCATCACCTTCCGCAACGACGCCATCGAGGGGTCGCCCGTCAGCCCGGTAGTGTTCGACTCCAAGGAAATGCAGATACAGAACATCGCCCTCAACGCGGGGTGGAACTGGGTGTCGTTCAATGTCCAGAACGACCCGAACACCTTCGCGCGCACCTTCGGCGGAGGCGACTGGGCGGACGGCGACCTGGTGAAGGACGAGACCCGCAACAAGTTCGCCTCCTACGCCGCCCAAGGCGGCACGTGGATGGGCGCACTGGCCGACACGCTGCTGTCAGTCAAGCACATGTACCTCGTCAAGACCGGCGCGGCGCACACCCTCTCGCTCGGCGGCACGCCGCTCCGCACGCTCGACGAGCGCACCGTGCCCCTGCGCCCCTTGTGGAACTACATCGCCTTCCTGCCGACCACCAACCTCACCGTGGCCGAAGCCATGGCCGGGTACGAAGCATCCGAAGGGGACATCGTGAAGGACCAGGCCTCCTTCTCCATGTACTCGGCGGCCATCGGCTGGCTCGGCAGCCTGGAATACATGCGCCCCGGCACGGGCTACATGCTCTACCGGGCGGCGGCGGACAGCTCGCAGCTCGTCTATCCCCTCCTCTCGGCCAACACCGCCCGCACCAAGGCGGCACCGGCGGCACGTGAAGCGGGCGCGGCGGCCCCCTACCCCGCCAACATGTCCGTGGTGGCCGTGGTGGAAGACGGCCTGACGCTCCAGCCCGGCGACCGACTGCTGGCCCTCGCCGCCGACGGCGAATGCCGGGGCGTGGCGCAAGCGGTGACGCATCCCGAGCGGGGCACCCTCCTGCACTTCATCACGATAGGGGGAGATGCCCGCACCGCCCTCACCTTCGCCCTGGAACGCGACGGCGAAATCATCGCCCAGGCAGCCGAGCGCGTGGACTTCGTGCCCGACGCCACGTGGGGAAGCCCCTCCGCGCCCTACACCCTCCACTTCACCAAGGGAGGCGCGGCGCTGGTGTACCCCACCCTGTTCCACAACGAAGTGAACGTGCGCCTCACCGGCGGGCACGCCACGGCCGCCGACGTGCGCCTCATCGACCTCTACGGGCGCGTCATCCGCTCCTACCCCGGCCTGCAACCCGGCGAAAGCGGCCTGCACCTCACGGTCGATGCGCTGGACGACCTCGCACCCGGCATGTACCTGCTCGACATCCGCACGGACGGCCAAAGCCACATCCACAAGCTGGAGAAGAGATAGGAGGCAGTCAAAACGGCGGACGTGCGCCGACGGAAACGACGCACGTCCGTTTGCAGCAACGACGCACGTCCGTTTGTAACACAAACGCACGTCCGTTGGTAACGCAAACTCACGTCCGTTGGTAACGCAAACTCACGTCCGTCGTTTCCACCGACGCACGTCCGTCGTTTCCGCCGACACGCCACCGTCGTCGCACGCGGCGCAAGGCGGACGATAACCCATTGATTATTATTTACAAATAAAAAACATGAATACGATAAGACAAATAACCCTCTCCTCGCTGCTGCTGCTGGCCCTGGTCGCCTGCCGGGAGGAAGACGTAAGGTTCACAACCTTCGAAGCACCGCATTGGGCGGTGGACATGAGCGGCTACGTGCCCGCCCCCCATTGGGCGGTGGACGAAACCGGCGACGACGAACAGCCCGACTGGCACATCGACCTCCGGGGCGACGACGAGCCACCCGCCTGGCACGCCGCCGACGACGGCACGTTGCAGTACAGCATGACCGCCGTGCTCCGCCTCTCCGACTTCCTGCGCCCCTACGAGCACCCCGGCGACCGCCTGGCAGCCTTCATCGACAACGAATGCCGCGGCGTGGCCACCGCCGAAGGGGCGGACGGCGCGAAGCTTTACTTCCTCCACATCAAAGGCAACAACGGCGACAACCCCGTGACGCTGCGCTACTACAGTGCCGCCAACCGCCGCCTCTACGAGCTGCCCGCCGCCTACGACTTCTTCCAGAACGGGGAACACGGCACCGCCTCCGCCCCCGAGACCGCCCCCTTCGAGCAAGCCACCCCCTACGCCCAGGCCATGCAGGCCGTCGTCGTCCTCCCGCAGCAGTTGCAGGACGCGGCCGCACAGGGCGACATGCTCGCCGCCTTCTGCGGCACGCAATGCCGCGGCGTGGCCCGGCCCGCCACGGCCGACGACGGCACCCCCTGTTACACCCTCGAAGTGCGCGGCGCGGCAGGCGACGACATCCACCTGAAGCACTACAGCGCGTCCGCCCGCCAAGTCTATAAAAGCACGGAACGCATCGCCTTCGAGCCCGGCGCGGACTACGGCACGGCATCCCAGCCCGCACGCCCCGCCCTCCTGCCCGAAAACAGCATGACCGCCGTGGTCGCCATCCCCGAAGAACTCCAATTCGCCGCCTCCGAAGACGACGAAGTGGCCGCCTTCGTGGGCGGCGAGCTGGCAGCGGCAGGCGTGCCCGTCCAGGCCGCCGACGGCACCGTGGCCTACGCCCTCACCATCCGCAAGACCGACAGCCAGGCCGACGACGTAGCCTTCCGCTACTACAATGCCCGCAACAGCTACCTCTACGCCACCGGCACCGTCACGCAATTCGCCCCCGACGCCGCCTTCGGCACGCTCGACGAACCCCAAGTCCTGCCCATCAGCACGCAAGGCAAATACCCCTTCCAGATGACCGCCCACGTGGCCCTGCCCGAGCACCTCGCCGCCTACGCCGACGCGCAGGACGAGCTGGCAGCCTTCGCGGGCGACGAATGCCGCGGCGTGGCCGAGTGGACAGGCGCGGGCCGGTGCCGCCTCACCATCATCGGCAACGCCGACCCCGCCGACATCCACCTGCGCTACTACAGCAGCCGCAACGCCTACCTTTACCAGACCGATGCGCTCTTCCCCTTCCAGGCAGGCACGGACATCGGCACCGAAAGCGAACCCATAGTGTTGAACCTCTACAACGTACAATAACACACAATGAAGAAAAGAACCCTCACCGCATGGGCAATCGCCCTGCTGGCCCTGTGCACCGCACGGGCCGAACAACACCCGGAAGAAACCGCCGCCGCCGCCCCCACGGGCAACTGGTACGTGGAGATAGGAGCAGGCACCCAGCTCTACTTCGGGCAAGACGCCGCGCAACTCGCCTTCGGGCAACGCCTCACCCCGCTGCTCTCCCTCACCGGCGGGCGGTGGTTCAACCCCTGGTGGGGCGTGCGCCTGCAAGCATCCGGCTACGCCCTCAACGGCTTCTCCGCCGCGCAAGGCCTCTACCTGGGCGACCCCACCGGCACCTCCGCCCTCTACGGCACGGACGACCCCGTGCGCGGCTTCGTGTCCGTCCGCCCCGACGGCAGCTACCGCTACTACCTCCGCCACCTCTCGCTCCACGCCGACTGGCACGTCAGCCTGGTCAACCTCGTGTGGGGGCACGACCCCGCCCGCCCGTGGGACGTGGTGCCCGCCGTCGGCATCGGCTACTTCCAGACCTTCCCCTACAAAGGCACCACCGGCGTAGCCACCCTCTCCACCCACTTCTCCGTCGCAGGCAAATGGAAACTCCCCCACAACCTCGACCTCAACCTCGAGCTGTCCACCACCCTGCTGCCCGACCGCTTTGACGGACGCATCACCACCCGCAACTACGAGCCCGCCCTCGGGCTGGCCCTCGGCATCACCTACCATTTCAAAGGCCGTGCCGATGCCCCCGCCGCCCCCGTCCGCCCCGTGCGCGGCAAGCCGGAAGCCGTCCCCACGCAGGACGACTACATGGAACTCGTCCGCCAAGCCGTCCGCGAGGAAGTGCGCGGCAACCTGCCCGCCCCACCGCCCGCCGACACGGTCACCATCATCCGCGAGATAGAGAAGCCGCAGGCCGCGCCCCCCGCCCCCCGCACCGTACGCATCGCCTCCTTGCAGTTCGACAGCGAGCAGGCACGCCCCCGCGCCGGGCAGGACATGCAGATAGCCAACATCGTGGCCTTTGCGCACGACAACCCCCAGGCCCGCATCCTCATCGAAGGCTATGCCGACGACCGCACCGGAAGCCCGGACTACAACCTGAGCCTCTCCCGCAAGCGCGCCCAATCCGTGTACGACCTCCTGGTGAAGGCAGGCATCTCGCCCGACCGCCTCGAAGCCGTCGGCCACGGCTCGGCCGTGCAGGTGTACGAGCAATCCGACTGGAACCGCGTCGCCATCGTGAACGCCGTGTGGTAACCACCCCCGCCACCCCCGGCGCAAGCACCGGGCAATGAAAACATCCACGGACGCAGCGGCATCACCCGCAAGCCGTCCGTGGATGTCCTTTTATAAGGAAGCGTCCCCCGCCCCCGCCCTTTCCACTTTTTACTTTCCCCTTTCACCTATCCCCCTTCACCTGTCCACCATTCCCCCCTTTTTCCTACCTTTGCCCCCGATATGAAAGCAAACAAGACAAACGCCGCCCGCCTGCTCGACCGGGCGAAGGTGCCCTACGAACTGGTCCCCTACGAAGTGGACGAGAGCGACCTCAGCGCGGTGCACGTGGCCGCGCAGCTGCATGAAGACGTGGAGCAAGTATTCAAGACCCTCGTCCTGCGGGGCGACAAGACCGGCCACTTCGTATGCGTGATACCCGGGGCGGCAGAGCTTGACCTCAAGCGGGCCGCCAAGGTGTCGGGCAACAAAAGCTGCGCCCTCATCCCCATGAAGGAACTCCTCGGCGTGACCGGATACATACGCGGGGCCTGCTCCCCCCTGGGCATGAAGAAGCGCTTCCCCACCTACATCCACGCCACGTGCCGGCAGTACGCCTTCATCTACGTGAGTGCCGGGCAGCGCGGCCTGCAAATCAAGGCCTCCCCCGCCGACCTCATCCGCACCGTCCCCATGCAAGTAGCAGACCTGGTAGAAGATGCCCCCGCCACTCACAACCAGTAACTAACGCCACTCGTGACCAGCAACTAACGTCACCCGTAACCAGCAACCAACGTAACGACTCGCAACCAAAAAGATGGAATACTTCCCGATAATAGACGAACAAGGCAACGTCAAAGGCCGGGCCTCACGCACCGAATGCCACTCTGGCTCGTTCCTGCTGCATCCGGTGGTACACCTGCACGTGCTGAACCCCGACGGGGCATTGTACCTGCAAAAGCGTTCGCAGACGAAAGACATCCAACCCGGCAAATGGGACACAGCCGTGGGCGGCCACGTAGGCTACGGCGAAGACGTGTGGAACGCCCTCTTCCGCGAAGCCCGCGAAGAACTGGGTCTGTACGACTTTGAACCGGAGTTCGTCACCTACTACAAATACGTGTCCGATCGCGAAGCAGAGCTGATATACTGCTTCCGCGCCACGTACCCCGGCATCCCCACCCCCGACCACAACGAAGTGGACGAAGGCCGCTTCTGGGACATGGAAGAGATAAGAGCACACTTAGGGCAAGGGCTCTTCACGCCCAACTTCGAGCACGAGTTCCAACACGTCATCAGCAAGTGGGAGAACCCCTAAGGCCCACCGCACTGGCAAATACACAAACAGGCAGGAAGATGGGTTCTTCCTGCCTGTTTCGTTTCCACCCGATGCCCCGCACTTCCGATGCGAACAGCCCGGCGGGCACACCCGCCCGAAAATAGGAAAGTCCCCTTCCCTTGGCGTTGTTGCCAAGAAAAGGGGACTTCCTTCCAAAGACGGCGGCGACCTACTCTCCCGCCTTGCGGCAGTACCATCGGCGCGGCGGGGCTTAACTGCCCTGT
>CASFUX010000219.1 GCA_949297975.1 uncultured Bacteroidales bacterium | reverse complement strand
TTGCTGGCCGTGTACCACAGCTTTTCGCCGTAACCGGGCAAAGGCAACCATTCGGTGTAGACACCTTCCTCAAACTGGGGGCGCAGGCGGAATCCGATGATGCTGTCGTTGTCCACCTTGCGATGGGCGACAGGATCCATATGCACATTGAACACATAATACTGCTCAAGGTTGCATTCTGAACCGTAGTAACCGCCGGTATACGACAGTTCCCAATCGTCCAGCTTTTTCCATTGATTGTTTTCCCAATGAGCATAATCCACCGATACCTGCAAACCCCAGGCTTCACTGTGTCCGTAGAAATTGACCCTGGCGGGGTATTGGTCGATGATGGTGAGGTGCAACGTGACAATGCTGTCGCACCCGGCAGCGTTGAGCAAGGTTTTCGAATAGTCACCCGACTCGTCGTAGAATTCATAAAAATCTCTCCAATAGTACCCATCTCCTTCATTCTTGCGGTAAAACGTTTCGTAAATGTCGCCATAAGTGGTTACGCACTCTTTCACCTCAATGGTCTTCGGCTGGCTCCATGTGATGTTGCCGTCGCCCGCACAGTCCGACCCGACGCGATACGTATAACTGCCTTCGGGCAAGCCCTCGTCGATATAAAAATACCACCCGAAATGGCTCTCGCCAATGATTTCACCGTTGCGTTCTATTTTATGCGTCAGGGTTTCCTGGGTGAAATACAGATAAACATCGTCACCCGACACGGTTGAATTGTCTCCTATGACAGGCGCGCCACCCCGGCAAGTGGCGTAAAACAGCATGGAGTCGGACTTGGCACTTTCCACCACACCGTTGCCAAAATCATACAAGGCCGCCATGCTTATCCACATGCTGTCGCCGGGGATGACGGTTGTATATATGCCCGTATAAGGAATGCCATATTCATCGAGTCCCAATTCATTACGGCTTTCGCCATACGTCTTGGACCGCAGATACAGCACATATCCCGTAGCGCAACTGACCGGATTTACAGAAGCGAGTATATAGTAAGGATTCCCCGGGTCGTTGGGATGTTCAGCCCACCGGGCTGAAAGCTGCGGAACTACAGTTTCCGATTGCGCTTCCACCTGCACGCTCGTCCTTGCGGAGGTGCATTCGGCGGAAGCCACATATTCCACTTCGTAGGTGTAGGTGGCTTCCGTGGCGTTGCACAGGGCATGGCTGAAGCGGGTCATCTGGGTGCTGCCCACCAGCTCGCCACCGCAATACACGTTGTAGTAGGGCGGGGTGAGGCCGCTTTCATCGGCCCGCAAGGCGGGTGCGCTCTTGCGGGTGGCGGGGCGGGTCAGGGTGGCGCGTCCCTCGCTGTCGCGCACCACCACCGGCAGGGCGGGTTGTCCCAGGGCGGTTTGTGCCGATGCCGGGCCGTCCGCAACCTTGCCGGGAGCGGGTAAAGTAGCCGGGATGGCCGGGCGTCGGCGGTTGGCACGACGCATGGTGGCAGTTTGCTGCGGGGTGTCGTTGGCGGCATCTTCCAGCAAGGCGCGGATGAGCCAGTTGCCCGTGATGCCTCCCAGACCCAGCGTGCTCATCCCGCCATCGGCCAAAGCAAAGAGGTTGCCTTTCCCCTCCACGCCCGGGTCGCTGTCCACGCCGAAGGGGAAAGTGTTATCGGCGGTGATGATGCCGTTGTAGCCCACGTACAGGTCGGTCGAGGGGTCGAAGGTGACGGGCGCGTCCAGCGCGATGTCTATCCACTGCCCGGCCACGAGTTGCTCGCCGGGCACGTCCTGGAAGCCGATGGACTGCAGGTAGCCCTCTGCGTTGGGTTGGTACACCAGCACCGACACGTCGGTCAGGTTGGTGTCCCATAGCATGAAGCCGATTTGGGTAATCCGCGTGCCGTGCCCAGCCAAGTCGGCGGGTTCGTAGCGGTGCAACACGGTGGGGATGGCATCCTTGCCCCAGCCCAGGGCGTTGACCATCTCGCCGTTGCTCCATGAGAGCCAGTCCGGCAGTCCCTCGGGAGCGAGCCACGTCAGTTGCGTCTGGTTGTTCACGTACGTCCCGTTCAGGTTGCGGGGCGGGTTGGCGCAAGGTTCGGTTTGCGCCCAGGCGGCGGCCATGCCGACCGCGAACGCGGCACAAAGTGCCAGCAGCATACGTTTTGTTTTCATCTTTTTCATTTACGATTAGACAATTTACGATTTAACTATTTGCTATTGATTATTTGACAATTTACAATTTACGATTTGCTGCGCGACGAGGGCGCAGGGGAATGTAGAGACAAGGCATGCCTTGTCTCCTTGCCGGTGAATGCACATCCCCTCGCCATGCGGGTTGCCGGTAGAGACAAGGCATACCTGGTCTCTACCGCATCGCGCCTTGCTTTTGGCCTTACCTGCGACCCTTTCCCGCAGGGAGCGGGGAAAAGCCCCCTCGGCTTCTCCCCAAAAGGGGGAGATGGGATTCGTATAACTTCTCACAAACCTTATAATCCGCTCGTGCTTGCTTCCCCCTTCTTTCCCGATGGCATCGGGAAAAGCGAGGCGAAGTCGAAGGAGCTTGCCCTCGGCATGGGCGAGGACGTGCGCCCTTGCGCCCATGCGGGCTTTTCACACAGAAAAGGTTTTCGGGACAAAGATAATCATAATTTTCAAATGTACGCTACTAAAGCACAATTTATTTAAAATTATACGAATGCCCGCACCCGCCAACCCGTCTCCCGGCATACATGCAGGCGGGGGATGGGGCGGCGGATTGCGGGCGACGGCAGACACCCCGATTTCCGTTATACCGAAAATTTATTTCCGTTAGTGCGAAAATGATTTTCCGTAGGTACGCAATATTATTTCCGCACTAACGGAATTTCCGCCGTCTCCCAAGCCCCATCCGGGGGGACGGGATGGAAGATGTTTCTCCTCTGCTTGCCTCTTGCCCCTTACCTCTTGCTCGCTGCCGCGTGCCGCCTTTCGGGATTATTTTTTATCCTCTTTCTTGGGGGCTTTGAACAGCGATGCGTCCGGGTCGAATTCGAGGGTTTCCGTTTGGCGCGTCACGTACCGCCGTTCGCCGTCAGGCCCAATTTCCCAGCCGGTGGTGCGGACGGTCACGGGCTTGAACTTGTACATGAAGGCGATGATGAGCACCAACGCCAGCAACGAGAGCAGGGGCACGAGCACCACCTTAATCATCGCCCACGTGGCCCCGATGAACAGCACGGACACGGCAAGCGTTGCCACCGGGAACGCCCATGCGGCCACCCCGGCCAGGATGCCCTGCGGGCTGCGCGTCTTCACACACATGTAGATGACGGGGAACACGAGGGACAGCCCGACCGCCCAGACGGCCCAGCTGCGCCAGGCGGCTTGCACGGCCTGCCACTCCATCGTGGTGTCGGCCTCGGGATGCAGGGCGTTGGCCACAAGAGAGCCTACCAGCACGGCCACCACCGTGGCGAGCAGCATCCACCAACGCCCGCCGATGCGGCGGTCGGGGTTTGCCCTGCGCAACCGCCGGTAGTAAAGGATATAAGCCGTCCATTGCGCCGCCACGGCGAGGGCGAACAATATCCAGCGCAGCCCCGCGCCCCATTTGGGGTAGTAGTACAGGCTGCACCACCAATAGCTTTCGCGCCCCATGCGTGCCACATACCACACTTCGAGCGCGGCCAATGCCAGCATGACGAGCGGTGCCACCCACAGCGCGAGCCTTTCGCGAGCATCATTCGCGGCAAGCAGGATCAGCAACAGCCCCGCCATGAGCACGCCCAAGGCGATGGGCAACGCCCGGCTATGCAGCACCTTCCATTCCGCCGTGCCCGGTTCCATGCGGTTGATCGGGTGTTGCTCGCCATTCTTCAGCGTCATGGTGAGGGGGAACGGGCTGAAGTCCGCATCCGCCAGCACGTCCTCCATACCGGCGGGATTGGAGTCGGCAAAGCGCAGTTCGCGCGAATCCATGTACCACGTCTCGCCTTCGTATTCCACCGACACCATGCGATAGGCCGTGTCCGACAACAAGGTCACTTCCGTGCCATTGGGCAACATGCATTCTTTTTCTTTCACTTTGGACTTGCCCACATCGACCCGTTCCCGCAGGCCGTCGTCGGGCAACACTTTGCTTGCTTTGGCCTTGTTGCGGTAAAGGCCATCCACTACGTAAGTCTGTGCCGATGCCATGCCGACCGCAAGCCATGCACAGAGCAGAAGAGAAAAATACCTTTTCATTTACTATCAGACTATTTACAATTAAACAATTAGATTATTTACAATTTGACGATTGACGATTGACCATTTGCGTGCCGATGCGGGGCGCGGACGGTTGTAGAGACAAGGCATGCCTTGTCTCATTGCCCCCATGTATCCTATTCCTTATATGGCATGCCTTGTCTCCGTGCTGCCGAATACATTCCCCGTTGCCGTGCAGGTCATCGGGGAGACAAGGCATGCCTTGTCTCTACAAGGTTGCGGAATGCGGGTCATTTGAACTCCGTGTGCGTCACGTCGTGGTAGGTGGTGCTTTCGCTCACCACGTGGCCGTCGTCGTCCACCGTGCGGGTGGTGACGCGGCGCGTGCCGGTCTTCACCGTCTTGAAGCGGCTGAGGAACATCGTGAATACCACCACCATGACGATGGCCAGCAGCGGGATGAGGATGGCCTTGAGCATCGTCCACGAGGCGGCGAGGAACAGCACGCTGAGCCATACCGACACCACCATGAACGCCCAGGCCGCCGCCCCCGCCAACACTCCCAACAGGGGGTTGCGCAACTTGACGCACATATATATAATAGGAAAGACCAGCCCGAGCACCACGGCATACAAGGCCCAGCTGCGGGTCCAGGCCACGGCTTCGTCCAGCGTTTGCGACTCGGCCCAGTCGGGGTGCAGCACGAAAGCCAGCACGCAGCCCACCGCCACTGCGGCCACCGTCAGCCCGACCATCCAGATGCGCCCCGTCACAGTGGTTTTGCGCACCACGTTGTTGAGCAGCATGTAGAAGTGCGCGAACGCATACCACTGGGCGATGACCACGAGGGCGTAGGGCACCCACCGCAAGGCCGTCCCCCATTTGGAGTAATAATACAGGCTGCACCACCAGTAGCTCTCGCCGCCCATGCGCAGCAAGTACCACGCTTCCAAGGCCGCCACCGCCAGCATGAGCACGGGGGCGAGCCACAGGGCCAGCCGCCGCAGGGGGGTCATGCCCGCATGGAATTCATCCGGGGCGGCACGCCACAGCAGCACCGCCAGGGCAGCCACGAGCAGCAGGATGAGCACGGGCGGCACCAGGCTATGGAGGAACGCCCATTCCGCCGTGCCGCGTTCCATGGTGTTGGCGTAAGCCACCGTGTCGTCGGCCAGGTGCATTTCCATGGGGGCGGGGCTGAAGTCCAGCCCGGCCAGCACGTCCACGGTGCCGGGCGGGTTCGACTCGGCAAAGCGCAGCTCGCGCGCGTCCATCCACCACGTCTCGCCCTCGTACTGCACCTTCACCATGCGGCGGGCCTGGTCGCTCAGCAGTTGCACTTCCGTGCCGTTGGGCAACATGATTTCCTTTTCCGTGTCGCCGAAAGCGGCCGATATGTCCAACCGGCTCATGAGGCTCGCGCCGGGGTCGTTCTCACTGGCTTTCGCCTGGTCGCGGTAGAGGCCTTCCACCACGTAGGTCTGCGCCGATGCCGGGACAACGCCCAGCAGGGCGCAGATACCAATCAGAATGCTTCTTTTCATATTCAGTTACGAGTTATGGGTTACAAGTTACGGGGTATTAGTTACAAGTTACGGGGTACAAGTTACGAGTTCAACATTGAATTTGGGTTTAATACATCGATTCCCCCCGATTTTGGCGTTCATATCGCCAGTTCGCTCTTCTTGCCTGATCTTTATTGCTCCAACGTGCGCCGGTCCGGTCTTTGCACTCATCGTCCGGTGATGCGGGCGTGGGTTTAATCTCAGACTGGCTGCTCGTGCCGGTTACGACCATGAGTATCAGCAGCCAAGGCAGCAGCGTTATGAGAATCTGCACAAAAACACGCAAGAGGGTGATGACTAATCCCAAAACAGCGACCATTGCACCGACAATGTAGATGGCGCAGAAAACGCTGAAGGCAATACCTCCCAAAATGCCCAATGTGCGGACGTTGCGACGCATCGACTGTGCCGAACCAATGCAAAGCACGGCAAGGAGCGTTATCAACCCGATGACAGATTGCACAAGGCTTCCACAATGGAAGATTGCGGCAATCAAAGTGACAAACGCTATTATCGGGAGTGCTATGACGAAAGAGACAGCCATCGGTTTTATGGAAAGTTCGTCCTTGATTTCGGGGTTATTGCCACTTAGCAGGTTTTTATACATGGGATAAACCATGAGCTGAAAGGCGACAAGAAGCGTGAACGGAAGCACCCGGAGGGTCGTGTTCCAAAAACCGTATGTGTCTAAGTCGCACCACCAGAATGCATCTGTCCCGAGCGTGATGAACGCTCTCACCTCCCAATAGCAAGCCGCAATCATCAAAATCGGGATAATATAGACCGCAAAGGTTCTCATCCCTCGGATCCGCAAGCCCAACAGGGTTACTATCAACGCGCAAACAACCAGCGATATAATGATGATGTAGGGCGGATAGGTGGCGAAATATTTGGCTTCTGCCGAGTGCCTGTGGTCTGCCCGGGTATCCCACGGGTCTTCTTCGACGCCATCGGTTGCAAGAATATCGGACGAACGTACGGCATAACGGTTGCCGGCTATTATCGTCAAAGCATATTCCTTGTTTCCTGAAAGCGCCCTCTCTACTAAAACCGTGTCGCCTACCGGAAGCCTCCATGCAAGGTCGCCTCGTGTTTCAACCCCGGAATCGGAAATGCGGATGCCATAAACCGAAACGGAATCTTTCAATAAAGCATCCAATACATATTGGTTTGTGGCCGCCGAAGTAATCATCAGACTACCCAACAGCAAAAATACGGGTAAAGAGATGGTCTTGCGAATGGTAAAATGTTTCTTCATATCAATAGGTTTTTAATTCATTCCCACACAATCGGTACGCGCCGGAATTCCAAGACGGTATTCTGACTGCTGTCCGGCACACCATCGGTATAAGTGCCGGCAGCGTGGCACACCATGGCCAGTTCATTCACGCCGGGGGGAATGCCCTTGATTTCCAATACTACCTTTTCCTGCACGTCGGAGTAGACCTTGCGCGACCGTCCGTTTACGGGATTGACCGGATAGCGGTTGCCGTAACAGTCAACGGCATAGGTGTCGTACCCCGAATACAAGGTAAAATACTGCGGTGCAAGGCGGTGCATAAAACTGAAAGTGAGATGTGCCGTGCCTTCCTTTGCATTGCCCGTGCAGGACTCGAAGCGGAACACATAGCCCCGAAAACCGCCTCCCATGCGGGAATGCAAACGGCCTGACGGCACGCCCGCGCCGTCCGCCGGAACACCCGGCGGCGGCACGGACGAGGTCAGGAACATGCCCGGATAGAACCCGCACCCCGCGAGCCACACGCACAAGGTCGACAGGGCAAACAGTCTCTTTTTCATACGTTCATTCTGTCTTATTTCCGTTGTTTACAACACCACCTTCATGCGGCGGCCGTCTATTTCTATGATGTACAGCCCGCTGCGGTCGAGGGCGATGGCACGTTCGAAGCCTTGGTACACGGTGCGCCCCGTGGTGTCGTACACGGTGGCCTCCCGGTCGTTGCCCCGTATGTGCAGCGTGCCGCCGTGGGTGTACACCTCGGTGCCGTCGTCCCACACCTGGTCCACGCCCGTGGTTTCGGCGCGGAACTCGGCCAGCAGTTCCACGTCGGCCTGTAGCGGCACGATGCGCGGGTTGTCCGTGTTGCCGTCGCTCCACTGCACGAAGCGGCATCCTTCCACCGGCTCGGCGCGGAAGGTGGCTTCGGCGCAGGTCTGTTCCACGCTCACCGTGCCCCATTCGTCGTTGGACGAATAGCCCGTGGCCGTGTAGGCGATGATTTCGGTGAAGCTCCAGAAGTATTCCCATTCCGCCGCCGCTTCATAGGCGGGGATGCATCCGCACGGTATCTGCACGCTGGCCGTGATGGGCACGTCCAGGAAGCAGTAGGCCGGGGCGGCGGGCGGCTCGATGGCGTAGCATTGGATGGTGGTGAGGTCGGTGCAGCCCGTGAACGCTCCCTCGCCCAGCGAGGTCACGCCCGCGCCGATGGCCGCCTGGCTCAGCCCCGTGCAGCGGTAGAACGCCCGGTCGCCCACGCCCGTTACCTCGTGCGGGATGGCCACGGAGGCCATGGCCGTGTTGCCTGCGAATATGCCGGCGGGTATTTGGCGTACTGTTTTGCCAAATTCCACTCCCTCGACTGCGGGATGGAACACGCCCTGGCCCAGCGAGCAGGTGGCGGGCATCCACGTCACACGTTCCAGATCCTCGCATCCGGCAAAGGCACTGTCGCCCACCTGGGCCACGCTTTCGGGCACGGTGAGCACGGGCAGCCCTTCCAGGCTGTGGAATGCCTTCGCGCCGATGGCTTCGACCGTGCGCGGGATGACGAGGTAGTCGGTCTCGGCAAAGGGGTTGTAAGTCGTGGTTTTGTCCGTTACCTGGATGGGTGCGGTGCAGAACGCCTCGTCCATCACATAGGTCGTGCCCTCTTGCAGCACCACTTCGCCCACGCGGTATTCGCCCTCGGCGGCCGTTTCGGGGAAGGCCATGCCGTAGCACACGCTGCCGAAGTATATCATCTGCCCGTAGGGGAACTCAACGCCCCGGAACGAGTTGTGGTGCGCCCGGGCCAGTTGGTTCTCGGCGGGCAGCACGATGTCCCAGTAGGACAGGGGCATGTCGGCAAAGGCATAGGCCCCTATCGAGGTCAGCCCGGCGGGCAGCACCACCTGGTAGATGACGTTACGATAGTCATGCCAAGGCACGTCGGCCTCGCTCGCCCACTCTGACATCGCCCCCGTGCCGCTGATGGTGAGCGTGCCTTCGTCCAGAGTCCAGGTAAGTTCCTCGCCGCACGTGCCACCCGCCTCCGTGCCGGGCGTGGCGGTCAGCGTGCCAAGCGCCCCGTAGCCCGCCTCGCGGTAGGCCTGTAGGGAGGGGCTGGGCACGGACACGGTGAGCTCGTCGGTATTCGAGTTGGTGAACACCTCCGCATTGTATTCCAAGGGCGTTGTCCACTCGAAGGTTATCTGCTTCAAGGCGGGGCAGTTGCCCAGAGCCATGCTGCCCCAGTCGTTGATGCCGCTGCCCACCACGATGTGCTCGATGTAGGGGTAATAGGCCGTCCAGGGAATGTTGGTGGCCACGTCGTAGCGGCTGTAGCTGTTCAGCTGGCCCGCGCCGCCCAGCGTGAGGGTGCCGTCGGCATAGGCCCAGGTGGCTCCCCAGTCCAGCCTACCGCTTGTGGGCATGGCTTGCAGGGTGTATTGGTTCCAACTGCCGTCGGCCTGGTAGGCGGCGAGCGAAGCCTCCGGCACGTAGCACGTAAAGTCGCTCGCCACGGTCATCGAACCCAGCGCGGGTGGCTGCGGTGCGTGCAGGTACAAGGTGTTCAGGTAACTGCCGCCATAAGGACTGAATGCGCTGCTGCCTATTTCGGTGAGGCTGGCGGGCAGCACCGCCCAGTGCACCTCAAGGTCTCTACCATAGCTGGATCTGCCGTAAAAAGCGTAATCGCCCAGCGTGGTGACCCCGTCGCCCACCACCAGCCCGTACACCGTGCAGTCTTGCCAGGGGCGGTTCGATGACGAGAAGTCGGTCATGGCACCCGTGCCTTCGATAAAGATTACGTAGCTTCCGCCCAGCCGCCAGGTGAGGTTGTCGCCGCACGTGCCGCTGTTTTGCCCCCATGCCGCTACGGCCACGAGGGACATTGCCACAAAAAGTACTTGTTTTTTCATGCTGTTGGTGTTTTTAAAATGAAACATAAAATCATTTGCGCCCTCCCGCCCCGCGCGGAACAGGAATGCGGGGGTAAAAGTAGCGTTTTTTTAAATACACCCAGTGTCATTGCAACAAAAAGTGAGTGTCATTGCAACAATTTTTTCATTTGAACGGAAAAAAGGGGTAAGGAAAAAGGAGGAAAAAACAAGGAAATCGGCGCAAAACCCCGATGAAATGGGGCATTTTTGAAAAAAGCCAAGAAAAAAGGGGAAAAGTGGAAAAAAGGGGAAGTGGCAAAGGAAAAAGGAAAAAATTGAAAGGAGAAAGGGAAAAAGCGGAAAGGGGAAAGCAAAAAGGGGGAAAATTGCCGGAAAATCGACGCAAAACCCCGATGAAATGGGCAAAATTGCGTTACTGCGGAAATAAAATTCCGTCCGTATGGAAATAAATTTCCGTACCTGCGCAATTTCCGCCGCGCAGGTACGGAAAAATCACTTCCTCCGCATCGAGCGGATGAGTGCCTTGTCGGCCTCCGGCACGCGGTACGACTCCACGATTTTCTGCAACGCGCGGTTGTACGTGAAGTCGTCCAACGCATTGCCCCGCAGGTAGCGCAAGGTCTCGGCAGGGAAGCGCACGTAGCACACCGACAACGCCCATGCCACGGCCATCTTCACATAATACCCCTCGTGGGCGGCACAGCGGTCGCACGCCGCCAATACGCGGGGCAGCCCCTCGGCATCGATGAAGTACTTCATGGCCATCACCACGCCGAAGCGCACCTCGTACTCGCGCCCCGAAGCCATCCACCCCGACAGGAACTGCCACACGCGCTCCCGGTGGGCATCGACAAAGCGTTGCTTGCCACGGAAATCGAACACGTCGCACACCGACCAGCTGTTGATGCGCGGCACGAACGCCGACACCAGCGCGAGGTACCGCTCCACGTCGTCCACCCGCACGCAGCCCAGCACCAGCCCGTGCAGCATCCGTTCCTCCATGTAGTGCGTCCCGGCGGAGGCCAGGTAAGCCTGCCAGTCGTCGCGGGCGATGCGGGCGGCCAGCTTCCGCAAGTCGGGCACGCGCACGCCCAGCACGTTCGCCACCCCGGGGTTCAGCTTCTCGGCAAACGCCTTGCTGCCCCCCTCGGCCAGCCGCAGCAGGTGCTGCTCCACGGCCATGCCATCGAGCAGGAAAAACGAAGAGGATTGACTATTGGACAATTTACTATTTACCATTAGACCATTTACCATTTACGATTGAACCATTTACTATTTACAAAAAGAGGCATTCCCATTTCCCGCTTGCTTTCCGCCGACAGCACCGTAGAGACGTCACTCCGTGGCGTCTCTGAACACGCCATCCCTCCGAAACGCCACAAGGTGACACCTGAAACGCCACGGTGTGACACTTGAGACTCCACGGAGTGACGTCTCTACGGGGAGCGGCGGTTTGATTTGCCCATGTGCCCGCATTCCTTTATTTTTGTAGGGAAAAAATCCCCCTACAACCCTGTTGCCCATGACCCTGTCCAAGAACAAGACGAAACTCATCACCGCCCTGGCGCACAAGAAGTACCGCGACGAGCTGGGGCTGTTCACCGCCGAAGGTACCAAGCTGGTGCTGGACCTCGTGTCCGCCGGACTGCACTGCCACCTGCTGGCCGCCACGCCCGAATGGCTGGCCGCCCACCCCGCCCCGCCCGCCGACGAGGTGGCCGAGGCCACGGAAGAGGAACTGCGCCGCGCCTCGTCGCAGAAATCGCCACAAGGCGTGCTGGCCGTGCTGCGCAAGCCCGCCGACACGCCCGACCCCGACGCCCCGGCGCGCGACCTGTGCCTGGCGTTGGACGACGTGCAGGACCCCGGCAACCTGGGCACCATCGTGCGGGTGGCCGACTGGTTCGGGCTGCGCGACGTGTTCTGCTCACTGCATTCGGCGGACGTGTATGGCGCGAAAACGGTGCAGGCCACCATGGGCGCGCTGGCACGGGTGCGGGTGCACTACGTGGACCTGCCCGCGCTGCTTGCCCGCTGCCGCGAAGCGGGGCTGCCCGTGTACGGCACCTTCATGCAGGGCGAAAGCCTCTACGACGCGCCGGGACTGGAGGGGCGCGGCATCATCGTGATGGGCAACGAGGGCAACGGCATCTCGCCCGCCGTGGAGCAGCTGGTGACGCGGCGGCTCACCATCCCCCCTTACCCGCCCGGCGCACCCACCGGCGAGTCGCTCAACGTGGGCGTGGCCACCGCCATCGTATGCGCGGAAATGCGGCGGCGGATGATGGCACACGAATAAGCACACGGAATACATAAACGGGGCACACGGATAACGCGGATTATACGGATTTACACGGATTTTTGAGCGAACGCAAATGACGCAAAACGGCGCAAATGAACGCAAAATTTCTGCGCCAATCTGCGAAATCTGCGGGAAACCCATCCGTGTAAATCCGTACAATCCGTGTTATCCGTGTGCCCTTTTTACACCATCCGTGCGTCCTCTCGCACCGCCTAAGCCCCTCCTCGGGAGGGGTTTGGGGAGGCCTTACCTTTCCAGCACCAGGTCTATCCGCCCCAAGTAGAAGCCGCTTTTGCCCGTCTGGGCGATGATGACGGCGCGTCCGTCGAGGTTCGTCGCCGTGGTGTCGGCAATCAGCTCGTGCGAGTGGCCGCCTATCACCACGTCGATGTGACGGCTGCGCCGCGCCAGGCTGAAGTCGTTCGGCTCGAAGCGGGCCTCGTCGGCCCCCAGGTGCGACAGG
>CASFUX010000218.1 GCA_949297975.1 uncultured Bacteroidales bacterium | reverse complement strand
GACACGAAATAGTCAGGGGAAATGCAAGACTTTCCTATAGGGAAGCGATTACTCCATAAGGCAAGCCTGCATCAGGTTCTTGCATCGCCGTTAAACTTTCCCCGTCCTCGCGGGATGTTGTATGGGGGAAAAAGCGTATCTTTACACCGCCTTGCCGCAGATGCCTCGCGGCGACAAACCCACTTGAAATAAACTACATAACGATGAACTCATTTGTCCATTTGCACGTGCACTCGCACTATTCCATCCTCGACGGCATGTCGAAAATACCCGACTTGGTCGACAAGTGCGTGGCCAACGGCATGACGGCCATGGCGTTGACCGACCACGGCGACATGTTCGGCATCAAGGAGCTGCTGGACTATGCCGACAAGAAGAACGGCAAGGTGCGCGACGAACTGAAGGAGATTGGCAAGCAGCTGCAAGCCGAGGGACTGGCCGATGACGAACGCGCCGCCCTGGAGCAGCAACGCGCCGAGGCGGAAGCGCGGATCTTCAAGCCCATCGTGGGCGTGGAGGCTTATTGCGCCCGCCGCTCGCACACCCTGAAGGAAACCAAGGAGGACGGCAGTGGGTGGCACCTGGTGCTGCTGGCCAAGAACAAGACGGGCTACCACAACCTGTGCAAGCTGGTATCGCGTTCGTGGATTGACGGTTACTATTACCGTCCGCGCCTGGACAAGGAGTTGCTCGAACGCTACCACGAGGGGCTCATCGTGTCGTCGGCCTGCCTCGGCGGCGAGATACCGCAGAAAATCATGGCAGGGCGCATGGAGGAGGCCGAGGAGGCCATCCGGTGGTTCAAAGGCATCTGGGGCGATGATTATTACCTGGAGATACAACGCCACCGCACCGACAAGCCGGGTGCCGACTACGAGGTGTACGAGCATCAGGTGGAAGTGAACAAGGTCATCTTCGAACTGGCCGAAAAACTGGGGGTCAAGGTCATCGCCACCAACGACGTGCACTTTGTGGAGGAAGAGCACGGCGAAGCGCACGACCGCCTCATCTGCCTGAGCACCGGCAAGGACCTGGACGACCCCAACCGGATGCGCTACACCAAACAGGAATGGCTGAAAACGCCCGACGAGATGGCTGCCATCTTTGCCGACCACCCGGAGGTGCTGGCCAACACGCTCGAAGTGGCAGCCAAGGTGGAAGCCTACTCCATCGACTCGCCGCCGTTGATGCCGAAATTCGACATCCCCGCCGACTTCGGCACGGAGGAGGAATACCGGCAGAAATATACGGAAGAAGACCTCTTCAACGAATTTACCCGCAACGAGAAGGGCGAGGTGGTGCTGTCGCCCGAAGCCGCCGCCAAGAAGGTGAAGCAGCTGGGCGGGTACGACAAGCTGTACCGCATCAAGCTGGAGGCCGACTACCTGGCCAAGCTGGCCTGGGAAGGGGCGGAGCGGCGTTACCCGGAGATAACCGACGAGATACGCGACCGCATCACCTTCGAACTATATATAATGAAGACGATGGGTTTCCCCGGCTACTTCCTCATCGTGCAGGACTTCATCTGCGCCGCCCGCCGCATGGGCGTGTCCGTGGGGCCGGGGCGCGGCTCGGCGGCAGGCTCGGTGGTGGCCTACTGCCTCACCATCACGGACATCGACCCGCTGAAGTACGACCTGCTGTTCGAGCGTTTCCTCAACCCCGACCGCATCTCCCTGCCCGATATCGACATCGATTTTGACGACGACGGGCGGGGCGACGTGCTGCGCTGGGTGACGGACAAATACGGCAAGGAGCGCGTGGCGCACATCATCACCTACGGCACCATGGCCACCAAGTCGGCTATCAAGGATGTGGGGCGGGTGCAGAAAGTGCCCCTGCCCGAAGTGACCGCCCTGACCAAGCTCGTGCCCGACAAGTTCGGCGAAGACAAGGCCGACCCCAAGACCAAGAAGATACCGAAGGTGAACCTGGCCAACTGTTTCAAGTACGTGCCCGAACTGAAGATGGCGCGCGAATCGGCCGACCGCAACATTGCCGACACGCTGAAATACGCCGCCATGCTCGAAGGCACGGTGCGGCAGACCGGCGTGCATGCCTGCGGGGTCATCATCGGGGCGGACGACCTCACCAACTTCGCCCCCCTGAGCACTGCCAAGGAAAAGGGCAGCAACGAGGACGTGCTCGTTACCCAGTACGAAGGCTCGGTGGTGGAGTCCGTGGGGCTTATCAAGATGGACTTCCTCGGGCTGAAGACGCTTTCCATTATCAAGGAGGCCATCTCCAACATCAAGAAGGCACGCGGCGAGGACCTCGACATCAGCCACATTCCCATCGACGACAAAAAGACTTACGAACTGTTCAGCGCGGGAGCCACGGTGGGGACGTTCCAATTCGAATCCGCCGGGATGCAGAAGTACCTGCGCGAGTTGCAGCCCTCCACTTTCGAGGACCTCATCGCCATGAACGCCCTCTACCGCCCGGGGCCGATGGACTACATCCCGCAGTTCATCGCCCGCAAGCACGGACGTGAGCCCATCGTGTATGACATCCCCGAGATGGAGATTTATTTGAAAGACACCTACGGCATCACCGTGTACCAAGAACAGGTCATGCTCCTCTCGCGTCTGCTGGCCGACTTCACCCGGGGCGAGTCCGACACCCTGCGCAAGGCCATGGGCAAGAAGCTGCGCGACAAGCTGGACCACATGAAGCCCGACTTCATCAACCGGGGCACGAAAAAGGGGCACGACCCCCAGGTGCTGGAAAAGATATGGGGCGACTGGGAAAAGTTCGCCTCCTACGCCTTCAACAAGTCGCACGCCACGTGCTACTCCTGGGTGGCCTACCAGACGGCCTACCTCAAGGCGCATTATCCCGCCGAATTCATGGCGGCGAACTTGACCCGCAACCGCGACGACATAGGCGAAGTGGGCAAGTTCATGGACGAATGCAAGAACATGGGCATCCGCGTGCTGGGGCCGGACGTGAACGAGAGCGACCTGAACTTCACCGTGAACCGCAGCGGCGATATCCGCTTCGGCCTCGGCGGGGTGAAGGGCGTGGGCGAGGGCGCGGTGCAGGCCATCGTGAAGGAGCGCGAGCAGAACGGACGCTTCCTGAGCATATTCGACTTCATCGAGCGGGTGAACCTCAACGCCTGCAACAAGAAGACCATCGAAAGCCTCGCCCTGTCCGGCGCGTTCGACAGTTTCGGGGACTTGCACCGCGAGCAGTTGTTCGTGGAAAACAGCAAAGGCGAGGTGGTGCTCGACAGCATCATCCGCTACGGCAACAAATACCAGAACGACAAGGCCATGGCCTCCAACTCCCTCTTCGGCGACGCGGAAGCCGTCGAGATAACCAAGCCCGAGATACCCCGTGCCGCCGAATGGCCTGCCATCGAGCGGCTCAACAAGGAGCGTGAGCTGGTGGGCATGTACCTCTCCTCGCACCCGCTGGACGAGTACGAGTTCGAGATGCGCCACTTGTGCAACACCACCACCACCGAACTGAAAAACCTGGAAGCCATCAAGGGACGCTCCACCATCCGCGTGGGCGGGCTGATTACCTCCATCCGCAACGGCATGTCCAAGGCGGGCAACCCCTACGGCATCTTCACGCTGGAGGACTATGAAGGGCCGCACGAGTTCGCCCTCTTCGGCAAGAACTATGTGGAGTTCGGCAAATACATGATACCCAACTATCACGTGTGCGTGTCGGGCATCGTGCAGCCCAAAGGGGCCGACTTCAAGTACCGCCGCGAGGAACAGCCCGGCGTACCCAAGGAATGGGAGTTCAAGATACAGCACATCGACGAGTTGGGCGAAATCAAGGCCAAGTTCCTCCATAGCATCGTGCTCAGCGTGTCGCTGCAAATGCTCTCGCCCGACTTCGTGGATCGGCTCTCCCATCTGGTCAAAGGCCACAAGGGCAACACCAACCTGTACGTGGAAGTGCTGGACGGCGAGTCGAACGACCGCATCACCCTCTTCTCGCGCCAGCACCGCCTTGAGATGAACAAGGATCTGTACAGCCTGTTGAAAGATGCCAAGCACGACGGTACCCTGCTCGGCATCGAAGTGAAATGACCCCCTTGTAGAGACGTCACCCCTGTGGCGTCTCTACTCCTGTGGCATCTCTATCGTTATCCGCATTGAGCCAAATAAAACACAATAGGCACAATAGCAAATTAGGAGGAGATGTCAGACGGCCGCAAGCGAAGAAGGTCACAATAGTATGCACCACCGCTTCGCGGCGGGCATGACCACAGTCCCGATGCGGAGCTTCGGGGCTTCTATTGTGTGCTCCTATTCAGTTGAATGACTTTCTTGCAGAACCACACATTTCCTATTGTGTCTATTGTGTTTTTTGTGTTGGCAGATTGCGGATATTCATTTTTTGCACCCGGGTTAATCCGCTACAGGATACGTTGACCGCCGATTTTGTTGAAAACATGATGTTGCACCGATATCATAGAGCCATATTCCATGCTGTGCTGGCAGCGGCACTCTATGCCCTCAGCATGCCTTTTTCCAAATGGTTGCTGGCGGAAGTCCCGCCTACCATGCTGGCGGCTTTTCTCTATTTGGGTGCTGGTGCGGGGATGTTCCTACTGTCTGTCCTGCGGCCTCAACGCCACGAACAGCCACTGCGGCGTGAGGATTTGCGTTACATGGTCGCCATGGTCGTGTTGGACATTGCAGCCCCGATCCTGCTGATGCTCGGGCTGAAGTTAACCCCGGCTGCCAATGCTTCTTTGCTCAACAATTTCGAGATTGTGGCGACAGCCGTCATCGCGTTCACCCTGTTCCACGAAGCCATCGGGCGGCGGTTGTGGATAGCCATCGCCTTGATTACCCTGGCGAGCGTTCTGCTCACGCTGGAGTCGGGAGGTAGCTTTTCCTTTTCCTTCGGTTCCCTGCTGGTGCTGGCTGCTACCGTCTGCTGGGGTCTTGAAAACAACTGCACCCGCCAGATAGCCGCCCGCGACCCCATGCAAATTGTGACGGTGAAGGGCTTGGGGTCAGGTGCGGGGGCGTTGGTGGTTGCCTGGATCGTCGGCGAGCAATTCGTCTCCGCGTGGCTGTTGTGCATGGCCATGCTGCTCGGCTTCGTGGCCTACGGGTTGAGCATCTACTATTACACCTATGCCCAGCGCGTCATCGGTGCCGCCCGCACCAGTGCCTATTATGCCGTAGCCCCGTTCATCGGTGCTGTGCTGTCGATGCTCGTTTTGCACGAACGCCCTGGCTGGATTTTCTTCATCGCCCTTGCTTTAATGCTTGCGGGGGCGTACTTGGCATCTGAAACGGACAATGCAAAAGAATAATGGCCTAGTGGCTGCCGGGAAAGTGACTTGCGGCTCTGACCACCGACTTTGTTGAAAACTTCTTCCCGGTTTTGCGGGGAAATCCGCTGCCGTGCCTTACCTTTGCAGGGAGTTTCCGTTTTCAACTGTCAACTATCAATTATCAACTATATTATGGCATTAGCATTTACTGACGACAACTTGAAGGACTACCTGGCGGGCGACAAGC
This sequence comes from uncultured Bacteroidales bacterium, assembly GCA_949297975.1. Classification (GTDB taxonomy): domain Bacteria; phylum Bacteroidota; class Bacteroidia; order Bacteroidales; family Paludibacteraceae; genus QVMH01. Next base: position 13,025 of record CASFUX010000218.1, on the reverse strand, counting down.
CGGTGGTGGTCGATTTCTGGGCGGAATGGTGCGGCCCGTGCCGCGTGATAGCCCCCATGGTGGAAGAACTGGCCAAGGCCTACGAAGGGCAGGTAGCCATCGGCAAGATGGACGTGGAGGATTGCCCGAACACGACCGAGGAATACGGCATCATCAACATTCCCACCTTGCTGTTCTTCAAAGGCGGGCAATTGGTGGACAAGATGGTGGGTGCCGCCCAAAAGGCTGCGATAGAGGACAAAATCAAGGCTCTGCTGTAGCCCCGGGCAGACCGACACAAACGCAAACAAGGCGCGGATTACCGCAAGAGGTAATCCGCGCCTTGTTTGCGTTTACACCATTGGAGTGCATGTGGAGACGAGGCGTGCCTCGTCTCAAGGGAAGCGCTTACTGCAATTCTTTCAGTATCTGCTGTGCGTGCTCTTTCGTCTTGATTTCCTTGGGCGGGAATACGCGGGTGATGACCCCGTGCTCGTCCACCAGGAAGGTGGTGCGCAACATGCCCATGTAGCTGCGCCCGCACATCTTCTTCTCGCCCCACGTGCCGAATTGCTCGGACAGGCTCTTGTCCGTGTCGGCTATCAGGTTGAAGGGCAAAGCCTGCTTGGCGATGAACTTCTGGTGCGAGCTTTCGCTGTCGGTGCTCACGCCCACCACTTCCCAGCCTTGCTGGCGGAAGGTGTCGTATTCGTCACGGAAACTGCAAGCCTCGGCCGTGCAGCCGGACGTGTTGTCCTTCGGATAAAAGTAAAGCACGAGCTTCTTCCCGGCGAAGTCCGACCGCCGTATCTCGTTGCCGTTTTGGTCTTTTCCCAATACTTCGGGAATGAGGTCTCCTGTTTGTAAAGTCATAGTTGTAAATGTTTTGTTTTCTATTATTATGATAATGATAAGCGTCCCATGCAGCCCCATAGTCATAAGGGGAACACATAGCGCAGATAGTTGTTTCTCTCATCCCGTGTTCGGATGGAAGTGCACATAGCCTTGTCCCGAAGCTCCGCATCGGGACAGCTATGTGTGCTCTCTCGAAGGCGATGCAGGTGAAAGAAGCTATGTGCTGCTCTGTGTCCGTCATCACGGCACCATCGGCTCGAAGCGTGCCGCCGAGGGCTGGCTGCCCATCTCGAATTCCAGCGTGCCGCCTTGCAGCAGGTCCTGATGCGTGATGTAGAGTTTGTCGTAGGGTTGGCCGTTGAGCTTGACGGATTGCACGTAGCGGTTGGCATCGGTCAGGTTGCGTGCCGTGATGACAAACGGCTTGTCGCCCACGTGCAATTCCGCCCGGCGCAGCATGGGTTTGCCCAGGTCGTACACGCCCGAAGCGGGGTTCACCGGGTAGATGCCCATCGCGCTGAGCACGTACCAGGCGGACATCTGGCCGCAGTCCTCGTTGCCGCACAGGCCGTCCGGTGCGGTGGTGTAGAGGGTGGACATGATTTCGTGCAGCCGTTCCTGCGCCTTGTGCGGGCGGTCGGCGTAGTTGTACAGGTAGGCCACGTGGTGGCTCGGCTCGTTGCCGTGGGCGTATTGGCCTATCAGGCCGGTGATGTCGATGGGCACGTCGTGGCCGGAGAGGTCGGTGGGCATGGAGAAGAGCGTGTCCAACGCCTGCTCGAACCCGGCTTTGCTGCCATAGAGGTCTATCAGCCCCGCCACGTCGTGCGGCACGAAGTAGGAGTATTGCCACGAGTTGCCTTCCACCCAGTCGCATTCGCCATACGAGGAGAAGAAGGGATCGAACGGGCGGCGGTGTTCGCGGGCGGACGAAAGACCGTTCATCAGCCCATATTCAGGGTCGAAGTAGTTCACATACGAGCCTGCCCGCTTCATGAAGTAGGCGTAGTCATCGTCCTTGCCCAGTTCCTTGGCTAGGCGGGCGATGCACCAGTCGTCGAAACAGTATTCCAGCGCGGTGGAAACCGATTTGTTGTACAGGTCGTAGGGGATGTAGCCGTATTGCTTCAGGTAACGCACCCCGAAGTCGTCCTGCATGGCGGAGGTCTTCATGGCTTCGTAGGCCTTTTCCACATCGAAGCCCCGGATGCCTTTGAAGTACGCATCCACGATGACCGGCACGGCGTGGTAGCCTATCATGCAGTTCGTCTCGCTGGACCATAGCGACCACACGGGCAGCAGACCATATTCATCGTATTGTGCCAGCATGGAGTTGATGATGTCGTTCACCCGGTCCGGGGTCAGCAGCGTGAGTAACGGGGCTTGCGAGCGGAAAGTGTCCCACAACGACATCACTGTGTAGTTGCTGAAGCCCTCGGCGCGGTGTACCTGCTTGTCGCTGCCCCGGTATTCGCCGTTCACGTCATTATATAGATAAGGGGCAAGCAGCGAGTGGTACAGCGCGGTGTAGAAGATGGTCATTTCTTCCTTGTCGCCCTCCACCTTGATTTTCTCCAGTTCGTTGCGCCACTGCGCTTGTGTCTGTGCCACCACTTGGTCGAAGTCCCAGACGGGCAGTTCCTCTTCCAGGTTGAGCATGGCATTGTCCTCGCTCACCGCCGAGATGCCCACCTGCACCAGCAGCGTGCGGTCGGTCGTGGTGTCGAAGTCGAATACCGCCTTCACGCACCGTCCTTCGGCCTCGTTGGCATCCGTCCATTGGTCATCCTGCGCCAAGCGCATCTGGCTGAACGGTTCGGAGAAGCGGATGACGTAATACAGTTGCTGTTCGCTCCAGTATTTCTCGCCCGGTTCGCCCCAGCCCTTGGTGATGCGGCAGCCCGTCACCGTGTTGTCGTCCAGCTGGCGCACGGAGGTGTGCAGCACCGTGTCCTTCACGTAATGGTGGGACAGGTCGAGCATCACGTGCGCCGGTTGCCCTTCCGGGAACGTGTAGCGGTGGAAACCGCACCGGGGCGTGGCGGTCAGCTCGGCCAGGATGTCATAATCCAGCAACCGCACCTTGTAGTACCCGGGCGAGGCCCATTCCTCGTCGTGCGAGAAGCGCGAGCGGTAGCCTGCATCGGGGCTCTCCTTCGTGCCTGCCTGCAACTGCACCTCGCCCGTGGTGGGCATCAGCAGCACGTCCAGCAGGTCCGACCGCCCCGTGCCCGATAGGTGCGTGTGCGAAAAGCCTATGATGGAACTATCCGAATAATGGTAGCCCGAGCACCAGTCCCATCCTTCGAGGCCGGTATCGGGGCTTACCTGCACCATGCCCATCGGGCAGGCCGCCCCGGGGAACGTGTGCCCGTGCCCCGCCGTGCCAATCATGGGGTCCACGTAATTCAACACATCGTCAGCCTGCCGCTTGTCCTGCTTCGCCGTGCATCCCCACGCCAGGCAAGCCAGGAGGCACGGCATCAAAAATACTTTCTTCATCATAGATTATCGTTATTTGGAGGGTTAAATATATTTTCCGCGTCAAAGGTAAGACAAATCCGAACGAAAGAAATGCAAAATCCTCTACATTCATGCAAAAATATTGTACTTTTGCCGTCCCTGGGGTTATACGCGAAGGCACGAAGGCGCGAAGGGGTGGGGTTTCCTAAAGATGAAGCTGGAGTTTCGTAGCGTCTCCAAGATGTGCGGATAGGATGATGCCTTTGCGTCCTCGCGTCTCGGCGTACCATCTTTACAATACATATATAATATGAAGATAAAAATCGTGAACCGCTCGCGGCACGCCCTGCCGCAATACGCCACGCCCCTCTCGGCGGGGCTTGACCTGCGTGCCAACCTGGACGAACCGGTGGTGTTGCAACCCTTGGAACGCCGTCTCATCCCCACGGGCCTGTTCATCGCGCTGCCCGAAGGCTACGAGGCGCAGATACGCCCCCGAAGCGGGTTGGCCATCAAGCACGGCATCTCGCTGGTCAACTCGCCCGGCACCATCGATGCCGACTACCGGGGCGAGATTGGCATCATCCTTATCAACCTTTCCAATGAACCATTCACGGTGAACGATGGCGAACGCATCTGCCAAATGGTGATTGCCCGCCACGAACGCGCCGAATGGGAAGTGACCGACTGCCTGGACGATACCGAGCGCGGCGCAGGCGGGTTTGGCCACACGGGGAAAGAGTAAAGCCTCCCCAAGCCCCTCCCGAGGAGGGGATGTGCCATGCAGGGATGAGAGGTGAGAAGTAAGAGGCAAGAGGTAAAAAGGCAAAAGATAAGAGATAAGAAACATATATGCAAAAGCCCCCTTTAGGGGGTTGGGGGTCGTTATGATAAAACAATCCATCACCATCCGCCGGGCAGTGCGGGAAGACTGCCCCGTCTTGTTGGACCTGGTGCGCGACTTGGCCGCATTCGAGCGGGCGCCGCACGAGGTTACCGTCACGCTCAAACATTTCACCGAGAGTGGCTTCGGCCCGCATCCCGTGTGGTGGGCGTTCGTGGCCGAAGCCGAGGGTGCAATCGTGGGTTTTGCTCTGTATTACATCCGCTTCAGCACGTGGAAGGGGCAACGCCTCTACTTAGAGGATATCTACATCCGCCCCGAATGGCGCGGGCGGGGTATCGGCTCACGCCTGTTCGACACGCTCGTCGGGGAAATGCGCACGCGCCATCTGCACGGCGTGGTGTGGCAAGCCTTGGAGTGGAACACCGCCGCACTCGATTTCTACCGCAAGTACAATGCCCGCTTCGACAACGAATGGGTGAACTGCTCGATAGAAGGGTAGGGAGGAAGCTTAAATTTTAAATTTCAGGTTTCAGATTGTTTCAGGCGAATATCAAAACGCAGACATGTTGATATCCGATACGTATTATCCGGCATTGGCCATCATTGTCATCGCATTGGTTGTGCTATGGCTGTGGATTTTTGTTCCGGCCAAGATGGCCAGGAATCGCGGGCGCAGTGCCATCGGATGGGTGTTGCTGTTTTGGGTTATCACGCCATTTTGGGGCATGATTGCCTTGTGGGTCTTGGGCGACAGCAAGAAGAAAATCCGGAAAGACATCATGGATGAACTTGGCCACAAGTCCTAATCCGTCATCCTTTAGCCCAAATCGGTCATTAGCCCATTCGGGGAATATCTTGGCAAGTCTGTAACTTGCGCCTATATATTGAAACACAATAGAGACAATAGTATCGCAACTACGACAGACAGGGAGGTAAGCGGGGAAAGCCCTTCGGACTTTCCCCGAAGGTCACATAGGCTGTCCGTCGCTATTGTGAACTGCGGGAGAAAAGGCGAAGCCGCATCTCCCGATAAACTTTCCTTGAACATAAGGGCTTGGGAAAGCTATTGTGCCTATTGTGTTTCCCTATATGGATGTAATGTGCTTCGGCTGAGGCAAACTGCTCAACACAAAAGCAAAGTCATGCAAAGTCTAATAACCGATTTGGGTTTAAAGCCCTCCTCCTCGGTGGCAGCGTGGCAATGAAAAATCCGCACGGACGCAATTGAATTTTCGTCCGTGCGGAATTTTTATTGCATGCCTGCGGAAATGGACTTTCGTCAGCACGCACAAAAAAGGGGTGTTCGGGATGGTGACAACTATCTCCTTTACCGATACATCTCCGCTGCCTGTACCAATTTCCCTTTTATTTCCTCGCGCAGCCAGGCGGGGGCGAGCACTTCCACGTCGCCACCGTGGGAGAGAATTTCCTGCTGGAAGTCATACGTGGGGCGCAGGCGGTATTCGAATACGGCATGGTCGTCGGCCGTCTCTACCTCGCGCTGCGAGCGGTGCAGGGGCAAGGCGCGGAAGTAAGGTTGCTGGTTGTGGCACACCCGGAGTTGCACCGTCTCTACCGGCACCTCCTCGTCGGTTATGATGCCGAAGCTGTCATGGAAATAGGCCTGCGGGTCGAACGTTTTCGGGTAAACGAACTTCGTATCGGTGGTGTACAGCCCGTGGATGCGGTCGAGGGCGTAGATGCGCACCGTGTCGTAGTACGGGCTGCGGCCCACCAGGTACCACCGCTGGCGGAACACCTTGACGCAATACGGTTCCACCTCGAAGGTGTGCGGCTCGTTGCGCCAATAACTTTGGTAGGTGATTTCCAGCGTCAGCTCGTCGCGCATGGCCTCGATGATGGGCGTGAGGTGCACCTGTCCGGAGGGAATTTCCTCGAACAGGATGCGCCGCTTCAGGTGGTGGCTCTCGTTGATGAGGTTGTTCACGGCAAACGTGTTGAGCAGCCACGTGCGCACGCCGCCCAACTCCATGTCGTCGGCATTCTCTATGTAATAATAGTAGCCGCCTCGCGTGTTGCATTCGATGTTGATGTCAAACAATTCCTCGATGGCCGCCCGGTGGTTGTGGAACGTGCGCAGGGGCAAGTCTTCGCCCCGGCTCATGGCGTTGCGCCGCCAGCGTTCGTTGATTCCCTCGAAGGTGATTTTGCCCGCCTGGTAGATGGTGTCCACCAGCCAGATGTAACGGTTGAAAAGGTCTTTTGCCATAAGAAAAATAACGATTAAATGCGGATGGCACGGCACTTCACATCATCGGCCAGCTCGCTGAGCAGGATGCGCGAGTCGTAGCATCGGTTCATGAACAAGGCCAGCAACACGCTTTGCGCGGGCGTAAGGTCCAGCCGCTTGCACACAAAGGCGATAGGACGTTTGGCTTCCTTGAAAAACTCGTCGCTCAACTTCGACCCTTCCGCCCGCTCCACGATTTCCTCCATGGCCGAGAGCAGGGTCAACGCTTTCCGCCGCTTGGGTTGCGGCTTTTCCTGCGGCACTACCGCCGCTTGGGTTTGTTTCGTTTGTCTCGTAATTTTTCCTGCTGTCATTGGTGGCATAACTTTTCCTCCTGTTATTGATTACGGGGACAAAGGTAAACGCATGTTCTGCCAAAGCGCGGCACAGGTTGGCGAAAGTTGATAGTTGAAAATTGATAATTGACAGTTAGGCCATGCGGTGCAAGTCAACTATCAATTGTCAATTATCAACTGTCAATTATAAAATTGTTCTTGCTATCCAGGCGCAGGCCTCCGCGTCGGCCAGGGCGTGGTGATGGTGCGTGAGGTCGTACCCGCAGCGGGCGGCTACGGTGTGCAGCTGGTGGTTGGGCAAGGTGCGTCCGAACACCCGGCGCGAAGCCCGGCACGTGCAGTGGAACTCATAATCGTCTGGGTAATCCATGCCGTAAATGCGGAACGCCGCCCGCAGGCAACTTTCATCAAACGGGCTGTTGTGCGCCACGATGGGCAGTCCGGCAATGCGCGGGGCGATGTCCGCCCACACGGTGGGGAAGGGCGGTGCCTCCTTCGTGTCGGTCTGCGTGAGGCCGTGCACCTGCGTGTTCCAATAACTGTAATAATCCGGACACGGGCGGATGAGGTGGTATATCCTATCCACCACCTGCCCGCCCCGCACCACGACCACCCCCACGCTGCACACGCTGGAGCGTTCGCCGTTGGCGGTCTCGAAGTCTATGGCTGCAAAATCGGTCATAGGTTGTTGTTTTTAGCACACGGAAAACACGGAATATACGGATTTACACGGATTTTGATTCCCGCCGATGACGCAGGTTTTTCAGTTAATCCATTATTCAACCTTCAGTTAATTTCTTCCATCCGTTCTTGTCCGCGTTTGTTCTTGTCTTGTTGAATTGATGTTTACAAAATTACGCGTTTTATCCCAAAATGCAGTTTAGCGTTAATCACTAATCACTGATTGTTTACCTGTAATCACCGCCCTCAGCAGTTCTGCCGTGTCGGGGTGTTGGCGCAGGTAGCGGGGCAGTTCCTCCCGCACGAAATCGCAGATGAGCTGTTTTGCCTTTATCAAGAAAGCGGATGCCGACCGTGTTTACCAGGGTATGGGGAAGAATGTGCGGTATGAAAATATTTGCTTCAGACGAGTGAAATTCTCCTTTGATACAAGTACAGAAAGACCGATTTGATGGCATTTTATTTATATTTTTCAAAGACTATAAAAATACAAACGTCTGTTTAGTAGTAATTTTATTGTTTAATTGATTTATATTTTCTTTATATGCGATTTTTTTTGTAAGGACAGCCTTGTACCTTTGTGAACGTGAAATCGGGGCTTTATCCCTTAAAATTTAGAGAACAACACGGCGTTTTTATCATGGATTCAGCTAAACTTAAAGTTGGTATCATCGGATTCGGGCGCATGGGCGGTTTCTATCTTACGGCTATGCAGCAGAGTGGCGAGTGGGACGTGGCGTATATATGCGATGTGTGCCCGCAGTCGCGCGAACTGGCCGCCAAACTTTCCCCTACTTCCATTATTACGGACAACGAGCAGGACATATTTGATGACCCGCGTGTGCAGGTGGTCGTGCTTTCCACGTTGGCCGATGCCCGCCGCGAACAGGTGCGCAAGGCGTTGGCCGCAGGCAAGCATATCATTTCCGAAAAGCCCATTGCCGACACGCTGGACCATGCGTGGGACGTGGTGCATATGACGGAGGCGAACCCCCACCTGCTCGCCACGGCCAATCTCTACCTGCGCAATTCGTGGTATCATCAGACCATCAAGGAATTTATCGAACAGGGCGAAATCGGCGAGCTGGCCATCATCCGCGTGTGCCACATGACGCCGGGCTTGGCTCCGGGCGAGGGACACGAGTACGAAGGGCCGGCCTTCCACGATTGCGGCATGCACTATGTGGACATCGCCCGCTGGTATGCCGGGGCGGAGTTCAAGGCATGGCATGCCCAGGCCGTGCGCATGTGGAGCTACAAGGACCCGTGGTGGCTGCAATGTCACGGCACGTTTGACAACGGGGTCGTGTATGACATCACCCAAGGTTTCGTGTACGGCCAGTTGTCGAAGGACCAGACGCATAATTCCTACATTGACATAATTGGCACGAAGGGCATTGCCCGCATGACGCACGACTTCAAGACGGCGGTAGTGGAACTGCGCGGCGTGACGCAGACACACCGCATCGAGCGGCCCTATGGCGGGAAGAACATCGACCGCTTGTGCGCGCGCTTTGCCGCCTCGCTGCGGTCGGGCGTGCGCAACCCGCACCTGCCCACCATGCGCGACACGGCCATGGCGTCGCAGTATGCCTGGATGTTCCTCGACGATGCCCGCCAACACGACATGCCCGCCATCGGCTCGCTGGACACGCTGGAAGAGATACGCGAACGCCGCCGCCACATGACCAACGGATACGGGCTGATACATAGAAACGTGAGAGGATGAACCCGCCCCCGTTAAAGAAACATAAAAGGCTGTCCGGGCAAGGCACTACATGAACGGAAAGCCGTACCTTTGGAGAGGTGAGGAGCAAGCGAGAGGTAAGAGGCAAGAGGTGAGAGGTAAGAGGTGAGGAATAAGGAGTAAGAGGCAAGGAGCAAGAGAAAATTTTCAATTTTCAACTATCAACTATCAATTATAACAATCATGGGACTTTTGTTTTTAGGCAACTTGGGTGCCGGTGAAATCCTGATTATCGCATTGGTCGTGCTGCTGCTTTTCGGCGGCAAGAAGATACCCGAACTGATGAAAGGCCTGGGCAAAGGCGTGAAGAGCTTCAAGGACGGCATGAAGGATGTGGAACAGGAGATAGAGAAGATAAATTAGACGCCCAGTTACGAGCTACGAGTTACAAGGCCAACGGCCTTGTGGCGTTCAGCGCAGGGCAACGCCCTACGAATAGAGGCGAGGGGTGAGGAGTGAGGGGTAAGGAGCGAGGAGTAAGAAATTTGCCTTCCCGCCTTCCGTGCCAATCCGTTCAATCCGCACTATCCGTGTGCTAAATCAACATTCATTATATTATTAACCAACCAAGAAGAACGTATTGATATTATGTCAAGCGAGATTTCAAGAAGAAGCTTTCTGAAGCAGGGCGCTGCGGCTGCCATCGGGCTGGCCGTGGTGCCGAGTACGGTTCTGGGGAAGAAATACGGACACGTATCCCCGAGTGACAAACTGAACATCGCCGCCGTGGGCATCGGCGGGATGGGACACGCCAACATCAACCACGTGAAAAAGACGGAAAACATCGTGGCGTTGTGCGACGTGGACTGGAAGTATGCCAAGGGTGTGTTCGACGAATTCCCCAACGCAAAGAAGTATTGGGACTACCGCAAGATGTACGACGAAATGGGCAAGTCCATCGATGCCGTCATCATTGCCACCGCCGACCACACGCACGCCATCATCACGGCCGATGCCATGACCATGGGCAAGCACGTGTATTGCCAGAAGCCGTTGACGCACTCGGTATATGAGTCGCGCCTGCTCACCAAGCTGGCCGCCTCCACGGGCGTGGCCACGCAGATGGGCAACCAAGGCTCGTCCGACGAAGGAACGGACCTGGTGTGCGAATGCATCTGGAGCGGTGCCATCGGCGAAGTGACGAAGGTGGAATGCGCCACCGACCGCCCCATCTGGCCGCAGGGCTTGAACGCTCCCGAAAAGGCCGACCGCGTGCCCAAGACCCTGGATTGGGACCTCTTCACCGGCCCGGCCAAGCTGAACCCCTACAACGCCATCTACCACCCGTGGAACTGGCGCGGCTGGTGGGACTACGGTACGGGAGCGTTGGGCGACATGGCCTGCCATATCCTGCACCAGCCGTTCCGCGCCTTGAAGTTGATGTATCCCACGAAGGTGGAAGCCTCGTCCACCCTGCTGCTCAATGCTTGCGCCCCGCAGGCCCAGCACGTGAAGATGATTTTCCCCGCCCGCGACAACATGCCGAAGGTGGGCATGCCCGAAGTGGAAGTGCACTGGTACGACGGCGGCATGATGCCCGACCGTCCCGCCGGATTCCCGCAAGGCCGCCAGCTGATGCAGAGCGGTGGCGGGTTGACGATATTCCACGGCACGAAGGACACGCTGATATGCGGTTGCTACGGCGAACATCCGTGGCTGCTCTCGAACCCCGACCATGAACTGAAGCGCGGTGACTTCCCCGAAGTATGCCGCCGCGTGCCCAACGCCATGAACGGCGGTCACGAAATGGACTGGGTACGTGCCTGCAAGGAAGACAAGGACAGCCGCGTGGCTTGCAAATCCGACTTCTCGGAAGCCGGTCCGCTCAACGAAATGGTGGTGATGGGTGTGCTGGCCGTGCGCCTGCAAGCCTTGAACCGCACGTTGGAATGGGACGGCGCGAACATGCGCTTCACCAACATCGGCCCGGACGAAACCATCCGCACCGTGGTGAAAGACGGATTCAAGATACACGACGGACACCCCACGTTCGACAAGACATGGACCGACCCCGTCAATGCCCAGGCATTCGCCCAGGAACTCATCAAGCACAACTACCGCGAAGGTTGGAAGCTGCCCGACATGCCGAGGTAAAAAGAGGTAAAAATCGCGGAACTGTGGAATCGTGAAATCGATTTCGCAGTTCCCCGATTTCCCGATTATAACGATTCAACATTCAAACAAAACAAATATGAAAAACGTAATTTTATCAGTAACATGCGCCGCGTTGGCACTCTCATTGGCTGCTTGCGGCGGTAAAAAGGAAAGCAAAGTGCCCGAGTACAGAGTATTGGACAAGGAACAAGTGAACTTGGACGAGTTCGCGAAAGATGAAAATGGCTACATCTCCATTTTCGACGGTGAAACATTCAAAGGTTGGAGAGGCTACGGCAAGGACGTAGTGCCCGGCAAGTGGACCATTGAAGACGGATGCATCAAGTTCAACGGCACGGGTGGCGGCGAAGCCCAGACGGCCGATGGCGGCGACTTGATTTTTGCCCACAAGTTCAAAAACTTCGAATTGACCTTCGAATGGAAAGTGGACAAGGGCAGCAACTCCGGTATCCTCTACCTGGCCCAGGAAGTGGAAGCCAAAGACCCCGAAGGCAACTGGCGTCTTGAACCGATTTACATCTCGGCTCCCGAAGCGCAGATTTTGGACAATGAAAACCACCCCGATGCCAAACTCGGTGTGGACGGCAACCGCAAGTCCATGTCGCTCTATGACATGATACCGGCCAAGCCGCAGAACTCGAAACCTTATGGCGAATGGAACACTTCGTCCATCATGGTGTACAAAGGCACGGTTATCCACAACCAGAACGGCGCGAACGTGGTGGAATACCACCTGTGGACTCCGCAATGGACCGACATGCTGCAAGCCAGCAAGTTCAGCCAGGAAAAATGGCCGTTGGCATTCGAATTGCTGAACAACTGCGGCGGTGAAAACCACGAAGGTTACATCGGCTTGCAGGACCACGGCGACAATGTATGGTATCGTAACATCAAAGTGAAAATTTTAGATTAAACAAGTCGGTATTTCATAACAAGGAAGCGGGGCTGTCCGGCAAGCAGACGAAGGTCGGCTGGCGGACGGCCTTTCTTTTTATAAAGCAAACGGGAAGGAATATGAAAAAGATGCTTTTCATGGGGCTGTTGCTGGGACTGGCCGTCGGGACCGGGGCGCAGACCAAGGTAATTGCCCATCGCGGCTTTTGGGACACGTCCGGTTCGGTGCAAAACTCCATCACCGCCTTGCAGCGGGCGCAGGAAGCTGGGGTGTACGGCTCCGAGTTCGATGTGCTCCTCACGTCGGATGGCGTACCGGTGGTGAACCACGATGACGTGTTGCATGGCCTGCGCATAGAGGACACGCCTTACGACCAGTTGAAGGACTTGCGGCTGGTCAATGGCGAGATGCTTCCCACCTTGGAAGCCTATCTGGAGCAAGGCAAGAAAGACCCGTCGGTGCGTTTGGTGCTTGAAATAAAACCTCATTCCACGGTGAACCGCGAGGATTGTGCCGTGCTGGCCGTGACGGGGCTGGTGGCCAAGCATGGCATGGAAGCGCAGGTGGAATACATTTCGTTCAGCCTCAATGTGTGCCGCAAGCTGAAGCAGTTCGTCCCCGAGGCGAAGGTGGCTTATTTGGAAGGCAATCTTTCGCCCGAAGATGTGAAGCGGGCCGGGCTGGACGGCATCGACTACCATTATTCCTTCTTCACCAAGCATCCTGGCTGGGTGGAGCAGGCGCATGCCCTCGGGCTGACGGTGAACGCCTGGACGGTGAACCGGACGGAAGACATGCAACAGCTCATTGATGCAGGAGTCGACTTCATCACGACGGACAATCCGTTGTTATTGAAAGAACTGCTGAATGCAAAGAAGAAGTAACGTCAACCAAGT
>CASFUX010000217.1 GCA_949297975.1 uncultured Bacteroidales bacterium | reverse complement strand
TTGAGGTTGTTTGACCTGTCTTTCGGGTATAGGTTTGAACAAATAACTGACAGACACGCCCAACTTGGTCAGCCCCACGTAATTGCCCTGCTTGTCCTCCACGCATTTCACGCAGGGGATGCGGGGGCTTTCCTTGTACCACAGGTGGGCGAAGCCCACGCCCACCGTCACGTCCACGTTCCAGTGGGGCGACAGTATCCAGGCGTAGCCGTAGGACACGCCCGCCCCGGCCAGGTAGCCGTCGTAACGCCGCTCGCCGAAGCCGCCGTAGTACTGCCCGCCATGCAGGTGCAGCCCCACGCGGTGCCCCTCGAATTTTTCGCAAAACCAATAACGCACCTCCGGCTGGGCCAGCCAGAAGCGCATCTTCTTGTCGTCCTTAAAAGTCCAGGGATTGTAAGCGGCGGAGAGGTCCACCGTCCACCGGTCGGCCAACGCCAGCTCCACGGCCGCGTTGGGGGTGAGGATGGCCCAGTAGAGCGCGTTCGTCTTCACCGCCACGGCCTGCGCACGCGCCGGCGCGGATGCGGCAAAAGCCCCCATCAGCATGAGCAACAGCACTATAGCCGCACTATGTAAGCCTGATTTTTTCATTCGCGTGTCCTTTCGGATTTCCGGGTGCAAAAGTACAGCTATGTGAACACGTGTGGGTTACGTTTTCCTTTCAAAAGGTTTAGAAAAACGGTCAAAAAAGGGGGAAAACCGTCCCGAAGCGGCCGGGCATGGCACCGGGATGGCGGACGGGTATCGTCTGCAAAACACCATCTTCCGGCACTGTACCCCAGGCCGAAAGACCCTGCGAAGTCCCCGGATACGAGATGCCCCCCGCTCAGAACCGCTCGGCACGCAGCTCGGTGGGCGACTTGCCGAACATGCGTTTGCAGAAATTGGAAAAATAGGCGAGCGAGGAGAAGCCGTGGTCGTAGGCAATCTGCTCCATGGTCTTGTCGGAGGTGCGGATGTCCACCATCACGCGGTCGGCCTTGCGCTCCATCAGCCATTGGCCCGCAGGGGTGTAGAAGGTCTGCTTGAACTTGCGCTGGAAAGTGGAGACGGTCATGTTGGCCAGCTCGGCAAACTGCTCGATGGTATCCATGTCCTTGTAACGGCTCATCACCAGCTCCTCGAAGGTGTGGTCCATGCCGAGCAAGGGGGCGAACATCCGCGCCAGCTCCTCGGTGGTGTAATAGGCGCGGAGCAGCAGGAAAAGCTCCCGCTTCTTCAGCTCGTGGTAGTGCACGCACTGCAAGCCGTCGGCCAGGCATTTCTCCAGCAGGTCGAGGAAGTCGCCCAGCCGCCCCCGCACGGGCAGCACGTAGATGCCGTGCGACTTGCCGGGCCGCTCCTTTATCTCACCGGCCAGGCTCTCCAGGGAATAGATGTTGCAGAACTGGGGCTGCCCCCTGAAAGTGCAGGTAAGGATTTTGCTCGGGGCAAACTGGTGGCCGTAAAAACGCATGTGGGGAGGGATGTAGAAGAAATGCCCCGCATCGACCCGCAGCGGCTTGTGCCTGCCCACCTTCACAAAGGCACCTCCCTCGAGGAGGAATACCAGCTTCGACTCCTCGACATCGACACGCGCGAGGGTATCGCTGGCGGGCAGGTCTTTCACCCGGAACACGGCCTCGGCCGGCATATTGTAATTGAAGCACGTCTGATGCTTTTCCTGATAGAGTACGGACATGGGATATAGCATTAAGTAATGAAGCAATCGGTATCAACATCGCACCATGCGCCCGCCCCTTGCGGGATGGCACGCTGAAATTAAGCAAAAACTTCCGCACATCTCTCCGTCTGAACAATAATTAAAAATAATTAGCCTTTCGTTACAAGACGGGGCTTGGCACAAGGGCACGGAACGCCTCCTGGACAAGCCGGGACGGGCATCCGGCACGAAAGCATGCCTCTCAATTTAACCTTTCAAAGTTACGATAAATATCGCTTCTACCGCCGAAATATAACATCTATTGGGCTAATTTAACAAATCCGCCCGCATCTCCTCGCAACGGGGACGGCATGCACCGAGGGCGGAATACGAAAGGACGCAGCCGGAAAAGGAAAACCGCACCGCCCGCCCCCGCGCCGCCGTAACGGAGCGGAATTTCCGTCGGTACGGAACAACATTTCCGCAGGGACGCGGCCGAATTTCCGCACGTGCGGAAATTGACGTTTCTACCTGCTGCGGATGGGGGTGGCTTTTAGAGGGGGCATCACACGAC
>CASFUX010000216.1 GCA_949297975.1 uncultured Bacteroidales bacterium | reverse complement strand
TACCCCCGTCATTTCGAGCGCAGCGAGAAATCCCCTCTTGCAACGCATCAAAAGCTACTGTGAGATTTCTCCCTGCGCTCGAAATGACGGATGAAGCTAAGTGGAAGACGTTAATCACTAATCGTTAATCACTAATCATTATTCTTCAGAATCACGTCGTGTGCGCCGCCTTCGACGATGCTGGTGGACGACACGAGGGTGATTTTGGCGTGCTGCTGCAATTCGGGGATGGTGGTCGCGCCGCAGCTGCACATGGTGGCTTTGATCTTGCCGAGCGTCACGTCCAGGTTGTCCTTCATCTTCCCGGCGTAGGGCACGTAGCTGTCCACCCCTTCCTCGAACTTGAGCGACTCGCCCCCGCCCAGGTCGTAGCGTTGCCAGTTGTGGGCGCGGTTGGAGCCTTCGCCCCAGTATTCCTTCACATACGTGTTCTTGATGCACAGCTTCTTGGTGGGCGATTCGTCGAAGCGGGCGAAGTAGCGCCCCATCATCAGGAAGTCGGCCCCCATGGCCAATGCCAGTACCATGTGGTAGTCGTGCACCAGACCGCCGTCGCTGCAAATGGGGATGTACGTGCCGGTGCGCCGGGCGTATTCGTCGCGTGCCCGTGCCACGTCCTGCACGGCGGTGGCCTGTCCGCGCCCGATGCCCTTCTGCTCGCGGGTGATGCAGATGGAGCCCCCGCCGATGCCCACCTTCACGAAGTCGGCCCCCGCCTCGGCCAGGTAGAGGAAGCCCTCGCTGTCCACCACGTTGCCGCCGCCCACGGGCACGCGGTCGCCGTAGGTGTCCTTCACCCAGCGCAGCGTGTCGCGTTGCCATTCGGAGTAGCCGTCGGACGAGTCGATGCACAGCACGTCCACGCCCGCATCCACCAGGGCAGGCACGCGTTCGCGGTAGTCGCGCGTGTTGATGCCCGCGCCCACCAGCAGCTTCTTGTCGGCGCACGACAGTTCGAGGGGGTTCTCCTTGTGGCTGTCGTAGTCCTTGCGGAACACGAAGTAGGCCAGCCGCCCTTCCGCGTCCACGACGGGCAGCGTGTTGAGCTTGTGTTCCCAGATGATTTGGTTGGCCTCGCTCAGCGTGATGCCCACGGGGCCGGTGATGAGGCGGTCCAGCGGGGTCATGAAGTTGCGCACGGGCTTGTTCATCGGGTCGCGCGACAGGCGGTAGTCGCGGCTGGTGACCATGCCGAGCAGCCGCCCGTTGGGGCTGCCGTCGTGGGTGATGCCGATGGTGGAGTGGCCCGTGCGGGCGATGAGTTGCAGTACGTCGGCCAGCGTGTGGTCGGGCGTGAGGTTGGAGTCGCTGGTGACGAAACCGGCCTTGAACTTCTTCACCCGGCGCACCATGTCGGCCTGCGAGGCGATGGGCTGCGAGCCGAAGATGAACGACAGCCCGCCGTTGCGTGCCAGCTCGATGGCCAGCTCGGGACCCGATACCGACTGCATGATGGCCGAGACGAACGGGATGTTCAGCTCGATGGCGGCCTGTGTGCCTACGGGATGTTTGACTAAGGGAGTGCGCAGCGATACGTTGGAGGGTATGCACTGCTTGGTGGTAAGCCCGGGAATGAGCAGGTACTCACCGAATGTGCGGGAAACTTCTTCTACGTAGATAGCCATAAAAATCCTTTGTTTTATGGCTTGCAAAGGTACGGAAAAAAGGTGGAAATGCCACAATGGGCGGGATATTCCGTGAGGAAACGCATGACTGCACAAGCACTGCCGTCAGCGTTGAAGTCTTTTCAAGGAAAAAGTGTGGAGCCTTTGTTTATCTGACGGAAGGTTCTGACAAACCCACTGAACAAATAAAATAGTACTCCACACTATATTAGGTTAGGATACGGCTATATGCGCTTCTTCGTATGGCCGGGCAGGAGGAATGGTTATGTGTTGTGCCATGTGCTTTGTATAGTTCGGACGCTTATGCGGTTTCGCTTCGGCCCGGTAGTGGCGCATCATTCGTCCTTCCCTTTGCCCACTTTGCCACTGGCGGGCAGGGGGTTGGCTTTGAGGGCCTGTTCCTGGACGCGCTTGTGGTAGATATCGTGCGCCAGGTAGAGGGCTTGGCGGAACGACTGCTCGGAGGCGGCGTTTTTGCCTGCCAGGTCGTAAGCCGTGCCGTGTGCGGGCGAGGTGCGCACCACGTTGAGACCCATGGTGACGTTCACGCCGCTGTCCATGGAGAGTGTCTTGAAGGGGATAAGCCCCTGGTCGTGGTACATGGCCAGCGTGGCATCGAAGCTTTTGTACTTGTCCGACCCGAAGAAGCCGTCGGCGGGGTAGGGGCCGCTGCACACAATGCCCTGCTCCACGGCGCGCTTGATGGCGGGGATGATGGTGTCCTGTTCCTCCGTGCCGATGACGCCTTCGTCGCCCGCGTGGGGGTTCAGCCCCAGCACGGCGATGCGGGGGCGGCAGATGCCGAAGTCCTGCCGCAGGGCCGCGTCGAGCACCGTGAGCTTGTTCACTATCAGTTCTTCGGTGAGGGTGGCGGCCACGTCTTTCACGGGGATGTGCCCGGTGGCCACCGCCACGCGCAGCATGTCGCTGGTGAGCATCATCACGGCATCCTGCCCGGTGCCGAACTTGGTTTGCAGGTATTCGGTGTGGCCGGGGAAGTGGAATTCGCCCGACTGGATGTTCTTCTTGTTGATGGGGGCGGTGACCAGTGCGTGCAATGCCCCGCTTTGCAGGTCGTCGCAGGCCCGTTCGAGCGCGGCGAAGGCCGCCCGCCCGGCTTCTTCGGTGGAGTGGCCGAAGTCCACTTTCAACTCGTCGTCGCAGCAGTTTATCAGGTTGATGCGTTTCGGGCTGGCCTCGGCCACCGAGTTGATGACGTTCAGGTTCATGTTCTGTATTTCCAGCTGCTTGCGGTAGAAGGCCGCTATCTTGGACGAGCCGTAGATGACGGGCGTGCACAGGTCGAACACGTGGCTGTCGGCCAGCGTCTTGAGTATGACTTCGTAGCCGATGCCGTTGATGTCGCCGTGGGTGATGCCGATGATTATTTTTTCTTCCATAATAAGAATAGCAATGATGTGTAAAGACTATGTAGCGTGAATGAACTGCAATGGGAGTCCGTTATGCGGACCGGGGTTGTTGGAAAATCCTTTGTGTCCTTGCGCCTTGGGGTGTTCCTATTCCCCTTCGCCGGTCACGGTCACTTCGCCGATGACGTTCACGTCCTGCGGCAGGCGCATGGAGTGTGCCACGGCTTCGAGGGCGCGGATGGCGTTGCGCTTGTTGGTGGCGGGGGCGAACACGAAGCCTTCGATGGTGACCACGCGCTGGTTCACCTCGTCCAGCCGGGTGAGGCTGTAGTACGGGCCGCCCATGGAGCCGCCGCCTATCATCTTCCACAGGCCGCGTATCTCGGCGGCGTATTCGCCGTTCACCGTGATTTCCTGCATTTCGGGCCGTGCGTATTTCCACTCGGTGCCCATGTACGAGCCTTCCATTTCGCCGGGGATGTTGGCGCGCATCACCGAGTCGCGCTTGGCGGTGAGGTATTCGTAGGTGAAGGTGTTGGGGTCGGTGTAGGGGTAGGTGTATATCACCAGGTCCTGCCGGATGTAGCCGCTGTTGTTGGTTATCCAGTAGAAGTTGTCGCGCACGGTGGAGAGCTTCAGGTCGATGGGGATGTCTACCTGGATGCCGAAGTGTTCTTCCACTTCCTTGACGGCTTTCTCGTTGCGGTCCTGCTTGTTGAACATCATGGCGCGTTCGCGTTCCGCCACGATGAAACGCTCTGCCACGTCGTCGCCGTGCGTGGTGATGGCGTCGTACAAGGCCGAGTCGCTGGGCGCGGTGATGCGCACGAAGCATTGCGGGTACGAGTAGTAGTTTTCGGCGTAGGCTATCTTGGCCTGCGTGTAGCGGTCGGCGGCCACGTCCACGTACAGCACGTTGCGCGAGGGCTTCAGCAGGTCGCTGAAGTCGGCCCGCTTCACGTGGTTTATTTTGAACAGCGGCTCGGATTGCGGTAGTCCCGGCGTGTCTTGGTCGAACAGGTTGAATACCGCCTGCCCCGCCGGTGCGTGCCACAGGTCGTCGTCCATCACGATGAGCAGTTCGAAGCGTGCCCCGGTGGCCGAGGGCTTCACGTTGCCCGAATTTTTACAGGAAATGAATAATGCCGGGAGCAACAAGGCTGCCGCACCGGCCAGCAGTTTTGATTTCATATAATTATAGGGTTTAAAGGGAAAAGTATAAAGGGGAAAGGCATTTACGCTTAGCACTCGTACCTTTCACCTTTTTGCTTTTCATTTTCTATTTTCTACTTTCTACTTTTACCTTTCTACTTTCACCGTTCTACTTACCTCTTACCTCTCATTCCTTACCTCTGAAAAACCTCAGTACCGCTTCCATGAGTTTATTACGTTCGTTTTCCTCTTTTATTGTTTCAAAGGGGAAGCCCAACGCACATATTTTATACGTCCCGGCATCGGCGGCCACTCCGGCGCTCAGGTTGTTGTCGGCATAGCGGCACACAGTGTAGCCCCGCGCGTCTGTCGGCTCGATGGCATCGGTGCATTCCACGTAGTACGAATGCGGGTTAGGGCTGTCGTACAGGTGGAAGCGGGCTGGCTGGAAGTCCTTGGCAGGCGACTGCACCACCCGCACCGCACCGCTGCGGCTGCCTTGGGCGTTGCGCAGGCGACACCGTAGCACCTCGGTGACAAAGCGGCGGTCGCGTCCCGTGGTGTCGGCACTTTGGTACAGGTCCGATGCCACGTGGGCACCGCTCACCAGGAGGTGTCCGCCGCCTTGGCAGTACGCGGCTATTTTCTTTTGCAAAGCTAATGGAAAAGTTTGAAATTCCGGTGCGGCGTGGTGGTTGCCGATGAAAGTTTCCCGCTGTTTTCCCAATATCAGGTCCACGGTGGGGTAGTCGGTCAAGGCGACAGCGCCGTCCAGCACCGCCTTTTTGCTGGCCGACACGAAGGAATATCCCGCATGGCGGATGGCTTGCCCGTGCATGGCGGGGTAGTCGAACGTGTTGCCCGCCACGGGGGAGGCTTCGTGGTTGCCGTGGCTTGCCCCGAAGCCGGGCGCGTCGTCGTCGGCCCAAGGCACGTCGCGGCGGAACTCGTATTGCTCGCCCGTGAACGAGAGGTCTGTCCCGTAAGGCACGCCTGCATCCCGCGCATTGACGAAGCCCGCATAGGTGCTGTCCACCGCGAAACTGGCGGGCGCACTCAGCCGGTCGAAGGCGTTGACGATGAGCACCGTACCTTTGTCGGCCGAGGTGCGGCAGGCCGACAGCGTTTCCGAAGGGAAGCTCTCGCCACCCTCGTTCACGGCCGTCACCCGGAAACTGTACACGTGGTCGGGCGTGAGGGTAAAGCGGCAGCGGGTGTCGTGCAGCAGGTAGCCGTTGTCCCAGCCCGTGCTGTCCATTTTTGTATATATAATATAATGTGTAGCCTGGGCGGATGGTTCGAGCGGGTCAGGCACGGGTTGCCACGCCAGTTCTATCTCCATGTGGTCGGTGAAGCGGATGTGGAAAGCCTCCACCGGCAGCGGTTGTACCGTCCGTTCCATGCCGTCCACCGATTCGAAGTATTTGAGCAGCCCCTTGTAGATGGCGCGGCACACGGTGAAGCGGAAGCGCGGGTCCAGCCCGTAGCGCATGTCGGCGAAGTTCTGGTGCGCCAGCAGTTCCAGCAACATGCTGGGCACTTCGGGTACGCGCGATTCGCTGTACGACTTGTCCCACAGTCCCCGGCGCGTCCATTCCGGGGCGTGGGTGAGGCGCAGGTCGTGCACCACCTGCGTCTGCACCAGGTCTGCCAGGTCGCGCGAGGCCCGGCGCGACACGCCGTTTTTGTACACGTACTCCCGCTCGGTGTTGAACGTGGTGCAGATGGCCAGCGTGCCGATGATGGAGTCGCCGGGGGTGGTGCCCGCATCGGTGTGGAAGCCGATGGCCGCATCGAGCGGGATGTGCAGCCCTTCGTCCTTGGGCGACACACCCGACCCGCCGCTGAGGTAGTTCACCCAGAAGCCGCGCGACTGGAAGTCGTCCGAGTAATCGTCGTGCCCCTCGGTGCGGCTGTACACGCTATCCGGCACGCCCGCCCATTGCAGCCAGTAACGCGCCCCTTCGGCATAGCGCGGGTAACCGCTTACCTCCGGCACGTAGAAGGGCGAGGGGTGGTGCACCAAGGTGTCGCGGGCGGTGCGCCCCATGATTTGGAGTTCGCCCTTGCGGGCAAATAGTCCGCCGCGCCGCACGATGCTGTCCGCCGTGAAACGCGCCGCCCCGGTGGGGTAGAGCGAGTCGAGCAGGGCAAAGCAGGCAGGGGGGAATGCCTCCGCGCTGTCCGGCAGCACGCCTTGGGTATCGGTCACGACAAACGCCGTGTCGTTCCACAAGGTAAGCGTGTCCGTCGTGAGGGGCGAGCGTGCCATGTTGCCCATGCCGCCGCCGAACTTCACGGCATCGGCGGTGACCACGCGGTTCTTTTTGGGGTCGTAGTTGCTCAGTTCCACCCGCCCGTTCTGTGGCGACAGGCCGCCTTCGAAGTCGAACGTGCCGAGGTAAATCCACGTGCCGCCGCCCATGCGCTGGTTTACGGTGAAGTGGGTCGCGCCGCCCCGGTGGTGTACGGTGTAGCGTGCCGCCTCGGTGCTCGTGGGCAGCGAGTGGTAGGACGCGTACACGGCATACCGTCCCGCCTCGGGCAGGCGGGGAACCCAGGTGGCGGTGGTGGCCTGCGCCTCGTCGCGCGTGGTGGGGCATTGGCGGTACGTGCCGAGGCGGAATGGATTTTCACCATATAGATACTGGTCTTTCACGTGGGCGAAGCCCGCCTTGTCGCCGTTGCCCCACACCAGGGCGGCGGGGTGTTCCTCGTAGCGTCCGTCGGCCAGCCCCCCGTCGTTGTCCACGATGACCTCGTGCCGCTGCGTGTCGCGCTCGCGGGGCAGCAGCACGTTGGCTCCCGCGCGTTCGAGCATCGGGGTGAGCAATGGCAGCACGTAGGAGGGGGTGTAGAGGTCTTCCACCGTCTGCAACAGGCGCGCCCGCTGCCATTCCCAGCGGGCCAGGCGTTGGTCGTAGTGCCAGCCGTGGCTGGGCCACAGGGCGATGTGCTTGCCTTGCAGGCCCCGCGTGGGGCGGTTGGGGGTGGAAGTGTTCGTCACGAGCGGCGCGGAGGCTTCCTCGTGCAGGAATTGGCGTGTCTTGTCCGGCTTGCCCGTGCGGTAGTAGTTGGGCACCAGCTGGTCGATGTTGTCGCGGTCCACCCGGCAGGTCAGCTTGTAATGGCGGTAGGCGGTAGGCAGTTGTGCGCGGATGGCAGCATACAGTTCGTCCACCGTTTCCGGTCGGAAGGGCAGGTAGCCCAGGTTGCTGCTGGCAACCACGGTGGCCGACTTTGCCCGGTGGTTGAAATACAGGCCTCGCACGGTCACGTTCCCTGCCCATATGTCGCGGTTGGCTATGGCGTTCAGCGTGTCGGCTATCTGTTGCTTCAGGTCGGCCTGTGCGAAGGCACGGGCAACCGGTGCGAGCAGGAGCAGAACAAAGAGGAGTGATTTGTGCATGAACGGGTTAACGGTTAGTGGTTGACGGTTCGTGATTGCCCGGGGGACGTTTCCCCGGCCAGCATCCCGCAGGCGGCGTAGATGTCCTCGCCCCGCGAGCGGCGGATGGTGCAGGTGATGCCGTTGTCGCTCAGGTAGTCGCGGAAGGCCACCATGCGCCGCTCGTCGGTGGGCCGCAGGTTCACGCCCGGGATGGCGTGGAAGCGGATGAGGTTGACCCGGCATTCCAGCCCCCGCAGCAGGCGCACCGTCTCGATGGCGTGGCGCGGCGTGTCGTTGTATCCTTCGAACAGGATGTACTCGAACGACACGCGCCGCTGGTGGCTGAAGTCGTAGCGGCGCACCAGGCTCAGCACCTCGGCCAGCGGGTAGGCCCGCTCCACTGGCATCAGTTCCAGCCGTTCTTGGTGGAAGGGGCTGTGCATGCTCACGGCCAGGTGGCAGGCCGACTGCTCCAGGAACGTGCGCAACCCCGGCAGCAGTCCGATGGTCGACACGGTGATGCGCCTCGGGCTCCAGGCATACCCGTAGTCGGCGGTCAGTACGTCCAACGCCCGCATCACTTCGGGCAGGTTGTCCATCGGCTCGCCCATGCCCATGAATACCAGGTTGGTGAGCAATTCCGCCTCGGGCACGGACATGATTTGGTTCAGGATGTCGGCGGCGGACAGCTGTCCGTGGAAGCCCTCCCTGCCCGTGTGGCAGAAGGCGCAGTGCATCTTGCAGCCCGCCTGCGACGACACGCACAGCGTGTGGCGGTCGCCGTCCGGGATGTACACCGTTTCCACGGCGTGCCCCGCGGCGGTGCGGAAGAGGTATTTCCGCGTGCCGTCCACCGAGGTTTGCACCATCGCCGGGTCGTACCGTCCCACTTGGCAGTTGTGCTTGAGCAATTCCCTGTTTTTCAGGGACAGGTTGCTCATCTCGTCAATTTCCGTCGCCCGCTTCCTGTACAGCCAGTCGGCCACTTGCCGCGCCGTGAAGGCGGGCATCCCCAGCCCGTCCGTTATCGTTCTTATCTCGTCCGGTCTCAGCCCGATGAGGGTTTTCTTTTCTTCCATTATATATCATGATGTCTTTGTTGCAAAGTTAGGAAAAAAATCCCTTTTCCTCATCCAAACCTTCGAAGATGCTGGTCCGAATTTCCCCGGATGCTGCTGTATTCTTCCTGTTCCCCGCATCTATTCTTAAAACTACGGCGCGGTTTTTACAAACTACGCCGTAGTTTTTACAAACCGCGCCGTAGTTTCTACAAACTGCGCCGTAGTTTGTAGAATATGTCGGCATCCGGGGAAGTATGGGCGGGCATCGGTGGAAGTATGGATGCCCGTGCGGGGAAGTATGCGTGCCGAAGGGCGGGTTGCCCCTTGCCGGGCGGCCGCCCCGGGACGTGAAACAAATTTTACGTTTTATTAGGGAATGGGGATGGAAATCTTTCCGTATATTTGCAATCGTTTAAAAGCTGTGCATGTTACAAAAAGGCAGGCACGGCGAGATGTCTTATACAAACCAACTAAATTCAAAGGAAATGAAGAAGAAATGGATCTGCACCGTGTGCGGTTACGTGCACGAAGGGGACGAAGCTCCCGAATTCTGCCCGCAATGCAAACAGCCGAAGAGCAAGTTCAAAGAATTGGTGGAAACGGGCGACGCGCTCGTGTTTGCCGATGAACACGTGCTGGGCGTGGCCAAAGGTTGCGACGAAGAAATGATTAAGGACCTCAACGCGCACTTCATGGGCGAATGCACCGAGGTGGGCATGTACCTGGCCATGAGCCGCCAGGCCGACCGCGAAGGTTATCCGGAAATAGCCGAAGCCTTCAAGCGTTACGCTTGGGAAGAAGCCGAACATGCCGCCAAGTTCGCCGAACTGCTGGGCGACGTGGTTTGGGACACGAAGACCAACCTCGAAAAGCGCAAAGACGCCGAATGCGGTGCCTGCGAAGACAAGAAGCGCATCGCCACCCGCGCCAAGCAGCTGAACCTGGATGCCATCCACGACACCGTGCATGAAATGTGCAAGGACGAAGCCCGTCACGGCAAAGGCTTCGAAGGTCTGTACAACCGCTATTTCAAGAAATAACAAGGTGGTTTGTGTGTGAAAAAGAAGGGATGCCCCGTGCGGGGTGTCCCTTTTTTGTATTTTTTTGCATCCGCTTGCAACCGTTTGCCCCTTTCGCCGCGTCTAATGCAATGAAAGGGGACGGCAACGGCCGGCGTGCCGCCCGCTGGAAAACAACCGTGTATCATTATTAAAAGAAAGGAACATTAGTATGAAACGAATGAAATGTATGTTGGTAGGGCTGGGCATTATCCTGGCTGGTTTGGGAAATGTGTGGGCGCAAGAGGCGACCGTAAAGCTGGAGGTGCAAGAGGGGACTGTGGCCGATAGTCTGCTTTCGTCTGTCGTCAGGATGATGCCGGCATTGGAAGATGCTGTAGCGCAGGCAGGACCTATGCCTCGAATGAGTAGCGAGGACTTAATGGGTGTCATCGCCATCATCGGCTTCTTTGCCACGGTGCTGCTCGTCATCTTTTTTGCCTTGTTTTTCCCGTATTTAAGACGCAAGAAACAAATGGAAGTGGCCGAAGCCGCCATTCTGCACGGACAGGAGTTGCCCCAAGCGTTTTTCGACGAGGGCAAGCCGAAACGTTCGTTCCTGCAACGGGGCATCACGCAAATAGCGGTCGGTGCGGCACTCACGGTGGCGATTGGTGTCATGGTGGATTGGGACATCGCCGTGTGGGGCCTGGTGGTGGTAGCCCTTGGCATGGGCAACGTGCTGGCGCACTTCCTGGAGGGCAAAGAGAAAAAGACGGACGGACAATGAACGCGATGAGCGACACGATGCTGGTGGGGAAGGCCGCGCTGGGCGACCGCCGGGCGTTCGACACGCTGGTGTCGCGCCACGCCCTTCCCCTCCGGCGTTACCTGTTGCGGCTCACCGGCGACCCGCCCCTGGCCGATGACCTGGCGCAGGAGACCTTCATCAAGGCCTACTGCCGCATCGGCACGTTCGGCGGGCTGGCGGGTTTTCGCACGTGGCTGTTCCGCATCGGTTACAACGCCTTCTGCTCGTACCGCCGTGGCGAGCACGAGGCCGCCGAGCTGGATGATAGCCTGCCCGCCGACGAGGGTACCGACCCAGACACGGTGCACGATGTGCAGGCCGCCCTCGCCCGGCTGCGGACGGAGGAACGCTCGGCCTTGCTGCTGTACTACATGGAGGACTTCCCGGTGGCGAAGGTGGCGGCCATCATGCACCTGCCCGTGGGCACGGTAAAGTCGCACCTGAAACGGGGACGCGACAAACTCGAAACATTCTTGAAACAAAACGGATATGAAACAGAATAAACCGAATGATGAACGCCTGCGCGATTTGCTGCGCGGGGACGTGCCGGACGGGGCGCACGACTTCTTCGAAGGGCACCTGCGGCATAAGCTGGACCAGGTGGATGCGTGCCGTCCCGCCAACGGCTGGGCGCGAAGGTTGCCGTGGCTGTTGGCGGCGGCGGTGCTGCTCGTGTGCCACCGGCAGGCGTGGGAAGGGGTGCTGGCCTTGTCGCGCGGGGTAGTGGAGGTAGTCGGCAAGTTGGACTTGCTCGGTAGTCTGGACGTGCGTTGGGTGCTGGCGGGAGGACTGGCCGTGGTGTGCGGCGTGCTGGTCTATCCCCTGGCGAAGCGGTGGCTGTGAGAAGCGAGCATCAGTGGCTGACAAATTGAGATTAGTGCTGGTTTTTGCCGAAAATATTTTGAGATTAGTGTGGCGCAGGTTGTCTTTGCCCTCGGAAAAAGCCAGCTATGATATTCAAAAGAAAAATATACGATGAGCTGCTGCAATGGAAGCGGACGGATGAAGGCAGGACGGCCGTCTTGATACAGGGCGCACGACGTGTCGGGAAGTCCACTGTTGCCGAGGAATTTGCGGCAAACGAATACGACACCCATATATCCGTGGATTTTGCCGCGTGTTCCGCCGAAATCCGGGATTTGTTCAATGATGTGTCCGGCCTTAACCGCATTTTCATGCGCCTGCAACTGGAGTACGGCATTGAACTGAAAGAACGCAAGTCCGCCATTATCTTCGATGAGGTCCAGCTCGCTCTCAAAGCGAGGCAGGCAATCAAGTATCTGGTAAAAGACGGCAGATATGATTATATAGAGACTGGTTCGCTGATATCAATCCGCAAGAATGTCAAGGATATCCTGATTCCGAGCGAGGAAGTCAAGCTCCACATGTATCCGATGGATTACGAGGAGTTCAGGTGGGCATTGGGAGACACCGTGACCGTGAAGCTGCTTCAAGGCTGTTTTCAGGGCAGAACGTCCTTGGGGGATGCCACAAACCGTAAGTTGATGCGCGACTTTCGCTTGTACATGCTTATTGGTGGTATGCCGCAGGCTGTGGTCGCTTATCTCGATACCAACAATCTGGAAAAGGTGGACAGCGTGAAACGTTCTATCATAATGCTGTACGAAGATGATTTCAATAAGATAGACTCGACTGGAAACGCGTCCAAGATGTTCCACCAGATACCTGCTCAATTGACGGGCAATGCCAACAGGTATCTGACCTGGAGCGCGACAGGCGGCACACGCAATGCCGAATTGGCGGAAGTTATTTCCGAAATCAAAGAATCGATGGTGGTCAATATGGCTTACCATGCCAATGATCCGGGTGCGGGGATGGCATTACATCAGCACCCGAACAAATATAAGATGTTTGCGGGCGACACGGGGCTGTTCGTCACGCTCGCGTTTTGGGACAAGAAGTTTACGGATAATACGATTTATCACAAACTGCTCAGCGACAAATTGAGTGCCGACCTCGGATATGTTTATGAAAATGTTGTCGCCCAAATGCTGAAAGCAGCCGGGCATGAGTTGTATTATTACACGTTCCCTACTGAAAGCGGGAAGCACAATTACGAGGTGGATTTCCTGATAGCCGATGCAGACAAGGTAAGCCCCATCGAGGTGAAATCTTCCGGCTATAAGGCGCATGCTTCGCTGGATGCTTTTTGCAGAAGGTTTTCAGCCCGGATTAAAAACCGGTATTTGGTTTACACGAAAGACTTGCGCAAGGAAGGGGATGTGTTGTGCCTCCCCGCATACATGACGATGTTTCTGTGACTATGTACATTACAAGAAAAAGCGGTGGAACAGCCATTCGGCCATTCCACCGCTTCCTTTTTATATGACGTTACCGCAGGTTAGTAGAAGTTCGATCGTGTATCCACGATTTCCGCGTTGTCGCGGATGTCCTGGTAGATGGTGTAGGACAGCGAATACATGTTGCGGTTGTTCAGCTGGGCGATTTCCGCAGCGGCATCAAAGGTGTCCGTGCCGTCTGTCACCTTGGTAGGCAGCACCACGTACACGCCCGAGTTGCCTTTGATGGGTTGCGACAGGTGGTTCACTTCCTGCGTCATGGCCTTGCCGATGACGTAGGGTTCGAAACCTGCGCTGCCGAACGAGTACGAGGCGAAGCTCACGCCCGTGGCTTCCTTCACGTCCACATCGAGGGCGGCGGCCAGTTCTTCCAGCGACTTGCCTTCGGCTATCTTGGTCTGGAGGTCGGCTATCATGCGTTCGGCCTTCTTTTCTTTCATCAGTTCGGCCTTGATTTGCCCGCTTACTTTGGCTATCGGGG
>CASFUX010000215.1 GCA_949297975.1 uncultured Bacteroidales bacterium | reverse complement strand
GCCCCAATGGCTGTCCGTGAACTCGTAGGCGGCGTTTTCGAGTGATGCCTTTCCCTCGCGGTTGGGGAAGGCGGCCACCACGCAGTCGCCCCATGTGCTGTTGCGCTCGAAGGGGAAGTATTCCGGGAAATGGGTGAAGCCTTCGTCGCCCCGCACGTAGCCATATTCGTGGTTGCCCGTGGCGATGATGTAGGGCACCTTGTCATCGAGCCGCTCCATGCAATGCGAGGCCCATTCCCACATCTGTCGGCTGGTCTGGTTGAGCATGGCGCGGTTGCGCACGATATTCTCGTTCTGCTCCACGAGGTCGCCGGTGCAGAGCACGGCCTTGATGCGCAGGCTGTCGATGTTGTCGGCGCACCAAGCGGTGGTAAGCTCGAACAGCGGCTGGTTGATGTCGTACTTGGTGTAGCCTTGCGGGTCGCCGAGCAGTATCATGGTGAACGACTGCGGGTCGGTCAAGTGTTGCTGGTCGGCCCTGTGTTGTGCCGGTGCCGTGGCGAGGCACGCGAGCATGGCCGCCGTGGCGGCGGTCTTGGTGAGGAATTGTTTCATTTGCCTTGTGTTGATGGGTTATCGTTTTACAAAGTAAGGCAACTTCCCGCATCCGGCAAAGCCCTTCGCTGCCCGGCTGGCCGTTTTTCCCCTATTTGCGGACATATTTCCCTATTTATGCGGAAATGTTTTTCCGTTTCTGCGGGAATATTTGTCAACTTTCCGCATAAGCGGGGAAACATATTGACATAAATGGAAAAACATCCTCGCACGCGGCGCGACATTTCCGCACGTTCCCCTTTTATATTTCAAATAGTTTCCATACATTTGCCCACGTCAACCGCGAAAAAGGGGGAGGTGTCCATGAAGCAAACGTTCATTCGTCTGTTCGACAAAGTTATTTTCAAGGTGCTCACTTTGCTGGGGTGCACGGGGCTGTTTGCCGCCTGTTATGGCACGGTGGAAGGCACTTTTTGGGAAATCGAAGGCAAAGTGACCGCGCCGGACGGCGAGCCGATTGCGGGTATCCGCGTGTCTGCGCACATGGAGGACGGTTATCCGTTGAATGCTGTTTGTACCGATGAGGACGGCGGTTATAGCATGATGTGCGACCGCATCGGCGGCATCTACGTCAAGGCCGAAGATGTGGATGGGGCGGAGGGTGGCGGATGCTTCGCCGCCGACAGTGCCTGGGTGGAGACGTACCCAGTCAGGGGCGGCGGTACGCGGGCGCGGGCTGTCAATTTCACTTTAAGTGAACAAGCAGACGAGTAGACAAGGCATCTGCGTAAATCTGCGCAATCTGCGGGAAATCCAATCTGGAATTGGAATTTAAAATCTGAATAAAATATGAAGAAGAAAGTAAACCGATGGTTTGACAAGGTGGTGGCTGCCGTACTGGCTTGGCTGGGCATTGCTGCCACGGGGTGCAACTTGGTGTGCGAATACGGCGTGCCCCATGCCGACTACATCCTGCGGGGTACGGTGACCCGCGCCGACACCGGGGAGCCGATAGAGGGTATCCGTATGGTGGTGAGGTTGAATGAGCATATCACCGATACCTTGTACACCGATGCCAACGGGGAATGCCACGATAAGTATTGGAATCTTTCCCCGCAAGCCATCAAGGTGGAGGACGTGGACGGCCCGGCAGGTGGCGGACAGTTCGCCCCCGACAGCCTCCAAGTGACATCTGAGCATCAGGTTGATATAGAACTGGGTGAGGGCTGGTACTATGGCACATATGGCGTTGTGGCCGATTTTGCCTTGAAGGAGGAGGGCAGTGAAAAGTAGCATACGGAATATTCATTTAAACCATTGTTTATATGAAAAGAGGTTTTATCAAATCGTTAGACAAATTGATTGCTGCCGTGCTGGCTGTGCTGGGCATCACGGCGACGGGTTGCGAAAGTCAGAATTTGGAATACGGCTCGCCTCATGCCATGTTCAAGATTAGAGGGACGGTTACACAAGAAGCCACCCAAGAGCCGGTGGAAGGCATCCGCGTATTATTGGGCAGCAAGGAATATTGTTACGATACCTTGCATACGGATGCCCAAGGGAAATATGAATTCATAGGAGGAATGCTACCTGATACCACTTGGGTCAAGGTGGAGGATGTGGACGGCGTGGCTCATGGAGGACTTTTTGCGGCAGACAGTACGGAGATTACATCCAGTCAATTCGTTCAGACAGAAGAAGGAGAAGGGTGGGACTGGGGAACTTTTGAGGGAACAGTTGACTTCTCCTTGAAACCCCAATCCGAAGACCAACCCGCCGAAGCCCCCCAGCCATGAACCTAAAGAAAAAAGCCGCTCTCGAACTCTACCGCCTGCACCGCCACAACCAGGCGCAGTTGCATGAGTTGAGTTACTTGTTTTGGGAATGCACGTTGCGGTGCAACTTCGCCTGCCTGCACTGTGGCAGCGACTGCAAGAAGGAGGCCGCCGTGCCCGACATGCCACTGGCCGACT
The DNA here is from genome assembly GCA_949297975.1 of uncultured Bacteroidales bacterium. GTDB lineage: Bacteria > Bacteroidota > Bacteroidia > Bacteroidales > Paludibacteraceae > QVMH01. The sequence continues at coordinate 9,396 of CASFUX010000215.1, read as the reverse complement.
TCCTGCGTGCCCTCGACAGCATCACCCCGCATGTGGACCCGCACAAGACCATCATCGTGCTTACCGGGGGCGAACCGCTCTCGCGCAAGGACTTGGAGGCGTGCGGGGCGGAGTTTTACCGCCGGGGCTTCCCTTGGGGCATGGTGACCAACGGCTACGGGCTGACGGCCGACCGCTTTGTCCGGTTGATGGATGCGGGTTTGCGCTCGCTCACCATCAGTCTGGACGGCCTCACGCCGGAGGTGCACGACTGGTTTCGGGGCAAGCGCGGCGCGTGGCAACGGGCTGTGGAGGCCATCCGCCGTGCTGCCGCCACCGAGGGGCTGGTGTTCGACGTGGTGACGTGCGTGCACCAGCGCAACCTGACCGATCTCGAAGCCATGCGCGATCTGCTCGTTTCGCTTGACGTGAAGCAATGGCGGCTGTTCCAGATATTCCCCAAGGGCAGGGCGGCGGACAATCCTTTGCTGCGGCTCGCGCCCGCCGACTTCCGTCGCATGATGGACTTCATCAAGCGGACGCGGCAGGAGGGCGTGGTCAAGGCTTCGTTCGGTTGCGAGGGCTTCCTGGGCGACTACGAGCTGGAGGTGCGCGATGCCCCCTTCTTCTGCCGGGCGGGCATCCAGGTTGGTTCGGTGCTGGCCGACGGCTCCATCAGCGCGTGCCCCAGCCTGCGTGCCGACTACATTCAAGGCAATATTTATCGAGATGATTTTTGGACGGTGTGGAACGAACGCTTCCAAGTGATGCGCGACCGCTCGTGGACTCATACCGGGCGTTGTGCCGACTGCAAGATGTACCGCTACTGCGAGGGCAACGGCCTGCACCTGCGCGATGAGCATACCGGCGAATTGTTGTGTTGCCATTGGGAGCAGCTGCAATCTTAGCACACGGATTATTTAGCACACGGAATACACAGATTAAACTGATTTACACGGATTTGGGTTTCCCGCAGATTACGCAGATAAGCGCAGATTGATTTGCGTTCATTTATATGATTTGTGTCATTTGCGTCCCTGAAATCCGTGTAAATTCGTTCAATCCGTGTGTTCCGTGTGCCTTTATCGTTCTTCCAGCACGAACCGCCACGGCTTGCTCACCCACGGCTCGCCGGCGTAGCCGATGCCGATGCGCGGGGTGGCGGTGAAGCGGGTGGCTTCGGGGGCATCCTCTATCCATAGTTCCAGGCAGGTGAGCAGGCTGGCACCGTTGAGCGACTTGTCGATGCCCAACGCCCGTGCCGCCCTGCCGGGGCCGGAGTGCCCTTCAATGCCCCGTATGAGCACGGCCTGCGGGTCGTTCGGCGTGGAAGTCACCACGTTGAGCATCCAGTACATGCCGTAGATGAGGTAAATGTACACGGTGCCGCCGTCATGGTACATCACCTCGGTGCGGGCGGTGCGTCCCCGGCTGGCGTGGCAAGCCTTGTCCGCCTCGCCTACGTAGGCCTCCGTCTCGGTGATGGGGTAGCGTGCGATGCGTCCGTCGGGCAGCCGCCGCACGAGGGTCTTGCCCAGCAGCAAGCGGGCCACGGTCACGGCATCCTGCCGGTAAAAGGCGGCATCCAGTTTCTTATGCATGATGTGTGTGTGTTTAGCACACGGATTACACAGATTGAACGGATTTACACGGATTGAAGTTTCCCCGCAAAAAGCAGATTGATTTGCGTCCATAAAATCCGTGTAAATCCGTTCAATCTGTGTAATCCGTGTGCCCAATTATCTCGCGTGCTGTCATTCCGGTTTGTACCCGAAGGTGCGCAGCTTGCTTTCCTTGTTGCGCCAGTCCTTTTCCACTTTGACGAAGAGTTCGAGGAACACCTTTTTGTCGAAAAAGGCCTCGATGTCCTTGCGGGCTTCCATGCCCACCTTTTTCAGGGCCTTGCCGCCGTGGCCGATGATGATGCCTTTTTGCGACTCGCGTTCCACGTAAATCACGGCGCGGATGCGTATCAAGTTGTCTTCCTCGAGGAACTGCTCCACCTCCACCTCTACCGAGTAGGGTATTTCCTTTTCGTAATTCAGCAAAATCTTTTCGCGGATGATTTCGTTGACGAAGAAGCGGGCGGGTTTGTCCGTGAGTTGGTCCTTGTCGAAGAAGGGGGGCGACTCGGGCAGCAGTTCCTTGATGCGGTTGAACACGTGCTCCACGTTGAACTTGTTGAGGGCCGATATGGGGATGATTTCCGCGCGGGGCATCAGGGCCTTCCACCGCTCCACCAGCTCGATGAGCCGTTCCTGGTCTATCAGGTCAATCTTGTTGATGATGAGCAGCAGGGGGGCGGGGTTCTGGATGACCTTTTCCACGAAGTCGCGGTTTTTCTCGAAGGAGTCGTGCACATCGGTCACGTACAGCAGCACGTCGGCATCGGTCAGGGCCGAGGTGGAGAATTTCAGCATGGACTCTTGCAGGCGGTAGTTGGGCTTGAGCACGCCGGGCGTGTCCGAATAGACGATTTGGAAGTCGTCGCCGTTGACGATGCCCAGTATGCGGTGGCGCGTGGTCTGCGCCTTGGAGGTGATGATGGAGATGCGCTCGCCCACCAAGGCGTTCATGAGGGTGGACTTGCCCACGTTGGGGTTGCCCACGATGTTGACGAATCCTGATTTGTGCATGGTCGTTGTCTCTTGTTTTAGCCCACGGATAACACGGATTGGCTTTCCCTTTCCACTTTCTCTTTTCACCTCTGTAGCTTCCTGCAGATGACGCAGATTTCGGGCGACAGTTTTCTTGCCTCTTACTCCTTGCCTCTGTGTTCTCTTCGTGTGCCGTTGTTTTCGTGTTGCAAACATAGGCAAAATTCTGCGAACAGCGAAACCCTTTGTTTGGTTTGTACATTAGCTTGCAGTGCTGTATGTTTGCGGGCAGTTTCCTATATTTCCCGGCATGAAGTTGTCGTCTCACGGCTGTGAGATGATAACTTTCCTCGCATTCATGCACGACTTTCCTATAGGACAGAGACGGCAACATGCAGGCGTTTGCGTTAGGGCGATAAGATTTCCTGCTAAAACCTCGCCGCTTTTCGCCTTTAATCGTTATTTTTGCAAAGTGCGAGATGGAAGGTTTTGTGCTCGTAACAATTTAAAAGGCCCCTATGTCATGGATTTGATTGAGTGCAATGTAGCCGTCTTTACGACTCTGCCCATATTGAATGGTGCTCCGATACTTTATGTGTTCCATCATGAGGAAGACGGGGCATGGGAGTTTTATGGTGAGGAGGATGTGGATGACGACGAATGTAAGGTCGTGGCATTGGAAGAAATTGTGAACATGGATTCTTCCTTGTTGAAGGTATGCGATTTGCCTTTAGGGTATTGCGCAAGGAGAAAAGCAAAAGACGCGGAATGGGAAATCCATTCTATGAAATAATGTTTATATGGTATGTCCGGGTTTTACCATCAATATGTTTGTCATTGTAACGCTTCTTATTCCTTGGTAATAGAAGATGATTCTAACGTGGCTTATGCTTATCTGTTGAGGGATGAAACAATCGTTGCTGACGTTTGGTTATATAATCGAAAAAGTTCTCCGGTGCAGGTTGAATGGGAGCAAAAGGGTGGTATGCCATTTCTTAATCCACAAGAATATATATTGGAAGATGTGGACTTTCAGCGATTAATCATAAAGTCGCTTTCAGACGTGGAGGTCAAGTGGAATTGTGCTGAAAGAAGGGTTGAGATAGACATAAGAGGCAAGCTGGTAGCCGTGCTGGATGTAGGCTCGCATGTGGGCTTTTCTGCTTTGGTGAAGAAAGATGGTCCATTGGCAAGAAAACTCGTATTATGAAGAAAGGTTGTAAGACGTACTTGTTTGGATTATGTTGGATTGCCAACTGTTTGTTGCTGGTTTATTGGCTTTGTGGCATTGTGTTGATACTTGCGGGGCACGAGTCTGTAGCAGGTTTCTTCTTCTCCTCGGTATATTCGCAATGCGTAATCTTTGTTTTGGCCATACCGACTTTAATTTTGTTGGTAAAGAGCCATTTTGTTTGTTATAGGAAAGACACGGCAGAAGCAGGTTTGCGGCTCTTCTTCTTGGAGATATTTTACACTCCTTTCTACTTTTGGCGGATGCATCGGAACGGCTGGATTTGACACACCGGGGACGCAAACCTTGCTAAAAAAAGAAGAAACCTGGGAAGGAACGTATGGATGTCGAAAATTAGTGGCGGGCAACGGGTATGCTAATTGTAACTTTTTATTACCTTTGCAGGTCGTATGCCCCTTGTGGGGCGTGCGGAGGAAAGGCAAGTATCTGAACATAAAAACGTCACATAATGAAAGCATTCGTATTTCCCGGACAGGGAGCACAGTTTGTAGGGATGGGCAAAGACTTGTACGAACAGTCGCCCGTCGCGAAAGAGTATTTTGAAAAGGCGAACGAAATCCTCGGTTTCCGCATCACCGACTTGATGTTCAACGGCACGGCCGAGGACCTGCGGCAGACTAAGGTGACGCAGCCCGCCGTGTTCTTGCATTCGGTCATCTCGGCCATCGTGCTGGGCGACGAGTTCAAGCCCGACATGGTGGCGGGCCATTCGCTCGGCGAGTTCTCGGCTTTGGTGGCTGCCGGGGCATTGACCTTCGAGGACGGACTGAAGCTGGTTTCCAAGCGTGCCATGGCCATGCAGAAGGCTTGCGAGCTGGAAGAATCGACCATGGCGGCCATCCTGGCTTTGCCCGATGATGTGGTGGAAGAAGTGTGCGAGTCCATCAACGACCACGTGGTGGTGCCCGCCAACTACAATTGCCCGGGGCAAATCGTGATATCGGGCGACATCGCCGGCGTGGACCGCGCTTGCGAGATATTGAAGGAAAAAGGTGCGAAGCGTGCCCTGCGTCTGAGCGTGGGTGGAGCGTTCCACTCGCCCTTGATGCGCCCGGCGGCCGAAGACCTGCAAGTGGCCATCGATGAGACCGTTTTCAGCAAGCCGGTATGCCCCATCTACCAGAACGTGAACGCTTATCCGCAGACCGCCCCGGAAGCCATCAAGGAAAACTTGAAGGCGCAGCTTACCGCCCCGGTGCGCTGGACGCAGACGGTGAAGAACATGATAACCGATGGCGCGACCGAATTCGTGGAACTCGGCCCCGGCGACGTGCTGAAAGGATTGATCAAGAAAGTAAGCTCGGAAGTGCTGGTGCACTGATGAGGCGGGCCGTCCCCAATATTATATATATATGTATAAGCATGGACATCGTAAAGCAACCGGATGCAGGTTGCTTTACTTTTTCCAACCGGGAGACAGCCACTGACTAATCATTAATCACTAAACGTTAATCGTTAATCACTAATCACTAATCGTTAACATAGTTATGCTTAGGACACATACATGCGGCGAGCTTCGGCTGGCCGATGCGGGAAAGCAGGTGACGTTGGCCGGGTGGGTGCAACGTTCCCGGAAGATGGGCGGGATGACCTTCGTGGACATCCGCGACCGCTATGGTATCACGCAACTGGTGTTCAACCAGGAAGCGGATGCCGACTTGTGCGACCGCGCCAATGCGTTGGGACGCGAATACGTCATCCGGGCGACCGGCACGGTGGCGGAACGCAGCAACAAGAACAAGAACCTGGAAACGGGTGACATCGAGATATGGGTAAATGAGCTGGAGGTGCTGAACAAGGCGAAGACCCCTCCCTTCACTATCGAGGACAATACCGACGGGGGCGACGACTTGCGCATGAAGTACCGCTACCTGGACTTGCGCCGCAAGGCCGTGCGCGACAACCTGATGCTGCGCCACAAGATGGCTTTTGAGACGCGCCGCTACCTGGATCAGTTGGGCTTCCTCGAAGTGGAAACGCCCGTGCTGGTAGGCTCTACGCCCGAAGGTGCACGCGACTTCGTGGTGCCTTCGCGCATGAACCCGGGCGAGTTCTATGCCTTGCCGCAGTCACCGCAGTTGTTCAAACAGCTGCTTATGGTATCGGGGTTTGACCGCTATTTCCAGATAGCAAAGTGCTTCCGTGATGAGGATCTGCGTGCCGACCGCCAGCCGGAGTTCACGCAGATAGACTGTGAAATGTCGTTTGTGGAACAGGAGGACGTGCTGCAAGTGTTCGAAGGCATGGTGAAGCACCTCTTCAAGTTTGTAAAAGACATCGACTTTACCGACCCCTTCCCCCGCATGACGTGGGCGGACGCGATGAAATATTATGGTTCGGACAAGCCGGACATCCGCTTTGACATGCGGTTTGTGGAATTGAAGGAAGTCGTGAGCGGGCACAATTTCTCGGTGTTCGACACGGCCGACTACGTAGGCGGCATCTGTGCCAAGGGCTGTGCCACCTACACCCGCAAGCAGCTGGACGAGTTGACCGACTTCGTGAAACGTCCGCAGGTGGGAGCCAAGGGCTTGGTGTACATCCGCTACGAGGCGGGCGGCACGTTCAAGTCGTCCATCGACAAGTTCTATTCGCAGGACGACTTGCAGGCCATAGCCGCCATGTTCAACGCCGAGCCGGGCGACCTCATCCTCATCCTGGCCGGGCCGATGCGCAAGACGCAGAAAGCCCTGTGCGAGCTTCGCCTGGAAATGGGCGGACGGCTCGGGTTGCGCGACCACAACGTGTTTGCCCCCTTGTGGGTCATAGACTTCCCGCTGCTGGAATGGGACGATGAGACGCAACGCTTCTACGCCATGCACCATCCGTTTACTTCGCCCAATCCGGACGACATCCCGCTGCTCGACACCGACCCGGGCGCGGTGCGTGCCACGGCCTATGACATGGTGGTGAACGGCATCGAACTGGGCGGCGGCTCCATCCGTATCCACGAGCGCGAGTTGCAGCAACGCATGTTTAAGCTGTTGGGCTTCACACCCGAACAGGCCGAAGCGCAATTCGGCTTCCTGATGAGCGCGTTCCAGTACGGCGCACCTCCCCACGGCGGGCTGGCTTTCGGGTTGGACCGTTTTGTGTCGCTTTTCGCCGGGTTGGACAGCATCCGCGACTGCATCGCTTTCCCGAAGAACAACTCCGGGCGCGATGTGATGTTCGATGCACCGTCGCCGCTCGCCCAGTCTCAGCTTGACGAGCTGAACATTGCCTTGGTAGAACCCAAGAAATAACCGGACGCATTTCGTCAGACTGATGGAAATGTGGCCGACAGAGTCAAGTCGCTCCCCATCTTTCACGGATGTGGGGCGGCTTTTTTGTATTAAGGCATACGATGATAACAAAAGTGAACAATACGAAGGAACAAGCTTACCGGGAGCAACTGGCAGGCCCGGTAACGCGGGCGGAGTGTCGGCGGCTGTGCGACGTGGTGAGCGAAAGTCCTGCCGACTTCGCCGGAATGTTCAGCCTGATGTGCGATGCCGACGAGCGGGTGGCGTGGCATGCCGCATGGGTGTGTGAGCAGGCAAGCCGTCGGTCGCCCTGGCTGTTCACGCCGGAGGCGGTGGAGCGTGTGCTCGGGCTGGCCGGGGCGACTTCATTTGCGGGGGTGCAACGGCTGACGCTCACCATGCTGTTGCGCTTGGGGCTGCCCGAGGTGGTGCCGGTGGCGTTCATCAACCAATGCTTCGAGCGCATGAGTTCGCCGAAGGTACCTGTGGCGGTGCAAGTACTGTCCATGAAACTGTTGTACGAACTTGCCCGGCGCGAACCGGCCTTTCGGGAAGAGCTGCGGGTCTGTCTTGAGACGGTGGATGTCGATTGTTACACGGTCGGTTACCGCACGGCCAGGCGGCGGGTGTTGGCGGATCTCGGAAGCACATCGCCAACCTCCTCGGAGGGATGAAAGAATGATGGTGATGGGCTTTCAGCGTTGCTTGAACCTCGAATGGATGGCATTTTTGCCTCACTTTAGTAAAATATTCGGGCGGATGCATGTTTTCTGACAAAAATTTCTACCTTTGTGCAAGCTGAAGCGGGCGGATAAACGCACCGCACGTGCCGGGGGAAAACATTTTGTCAAATTCATCTTTTAAATAAACCTTTTATGCCGTTAATCTCCAAACGAGGCCTGTTGATGCCTCAGTCACCCATCCGCAAGTTAGCCCCGCTGGCCGAAAAGGCCAAGGCGAGGGGCATCAAAGTGTACCACCTCAACATCGGCCAGCCGGACATCAAGACACCGCAGGTGGCTCTCGACGCGTTGCACAACCTGCGCCGCGAAGTGCTGGAATACAGCCCGAGCGACGGCATACGCAGCCTCAAGGAGAAGCTGGCGCACTACTACCACGGCTTCCATATCAACGCCACGGAGGAAGACATCATCATCACCACCGGCGGGTCGGAGGCCGTCAACTTTGCCTTCATGAGTTGCCTGGACCCGGGCGACGAGATTATCGTGCCCGAACCTGCCTATGCCAATTACACGGCTTTCGCCATGGCGGCGGGCGCGGTGGTGCGGGCGGTGGTATCCAGCATCGAGGAAGGATTCGCGCTGCCGCCGATAGAGGAATTTGAAAAGCTTATCACGCCCCGCACCAAGGCCATCCTCATCTGCAACCCGAACAACCCCACGGGCTACCTCTACACCCGCAGCGAAATGCTCAAGATACGCGACCTGGTGAAGAAGTACGACCTCTTCCTCATTTCGGACGAGGTGTACCGCGAGTTCTGCTACACCAACGCGCCCTACATCTCGGCCTTCCACCTGGACGGCATCGAGGATAATGTGATATTGATAGACTCCGTGTCGAAGCGTTACAGCGAATGCGGGGTGCGCGTGGGTGCGTTGGTGACGAAAAACAAGGAGGTGCGGCTCAACGTGATGAAGTTCTGCCAGGCACGGCTCAGTCCCCCGCTGTTGGGACAAATCGTGGCCGAGGCTTCCATGGACGCGCCCCCCGAATACACGATGGACGTGTACAACGAATACTTGGAACGGCGCAAGTTCCTCATCGACGGGCTTAACCGCATCCCCGGCGTGTACTCGCCCATCCCCATGGGTGCGTTCTACACGGTGGCGCGGTTACCGGTGGACAACGCCGAGCGGTTCTGCAAATGGTTGCTCACCGACTTCGAGTATGAAGGCTGCACGGTGATGCTCGCACCCGCTTCGGGCTTCTACACCGAGCCGGGCGTGGGGCGTGACGAGGTGCGTGTGGCCTACGTGCTGGCCAAGGACGACCTCAAGCATGCCCTCGTGGTGCTTGCCCATGCTCTCAAGGCCTACCCGGGACGGACGAATTAGAATGAACACGGAATACACGGATTGGGACGGATTTACACGGATTTTCGAGAACGCGAATGACGCAAATCGCGCGGATGGACGCAAATTCATCTGCGTAAATCTGCGTAATCTGCGGGGAATAAGAGGTAGCGGGTAGGCCGCGAACATAAATCCGTGCCAATCTGCGTAATCTGCGGGAAACAAGAAGGAGCGGGTAAGCCGCGAGCATAAATCCGCGTTAATCTGCGTAATGTGCGGGAAACAACCAG
>CASFUX010000214.1 GCA_949297975.1 uncultured Bacteroidales bacterium | reverse complement strand
TCATCGGGGATGATGTGTGGATAGGCCGGGGTGTGCTGATGACCCCCGGTCGTACAATCAAAAAAGGAACCATCATAGCCGGAGGCACGGTGCTCTGTAAGGACTTTGATGAGTACTCCATCGTAGGCGGCAATCCCTCGCGGCTGATAAGGAGCAGGCTCGATGTGAAAGATAACAAGTAGTGCCGATTGACTCGGCTATATATAGTGATTATTTGTAATGTGATGACCAGTATAAAGAGGAAATTGGATACCCTCATAAGAAAAGGGGAGACCTCGGAAGTGGAGTTCAAATCGGCTCGCGGAGGCATTCCGGCCAGTTTGTGGGAAAGCTATTCTGCTTTTGCCAATACGGACGGGGGGATTATTGTGTTGGGCGTACAAGAGAAAAATAAGGAATACGTCTTGGATGGCTTGTCCCAAGAACAGGCTATGTGTTACTTGAAGAATTTTTGGGACTGTGCGCACAATAAGGGCAAAGTAAGTGCCTGCTTGCTACGTGAAAACGATGTGAAGGTGGAAGAGATAGAAGGGTCTTATGTGCTCATATGTGAGATACCACGTGCCAGTTATGATTTGCGCCCCGTATATCTTACATCCAACCCGTTCGGACACACTTACCGCAGAAACCATGATGGTGATTACTTGTGCACGGATGCAGAAGTAAGGCGGATGTTTGCTGATGCCGAGCACGATCGCCATCCGCAAGATGGGCGCATTCTTGTCGGATATAATTTTGAGCGGGATATTGACATGGAGACGTTGCGGCAATACAGGCAGACGTTTGCCAGCTTGCAACCAGCTCATCCTTGGGTTGGGTTAAGCGACATGGACTTTTTGAAGAAGATAGGTGCCTATGCCATGGAGTACGAAACAGGAAAAGAAGGTTTTACTTTGGCGGGGATATTGATGTTTGGCAAGTATGACAGCATCGTCAACAATTCAGGTGCTCCCACTTATTTTGTGGATTATCGTGAAAAGTTAGGGACGGATGACCCTAACGTGAGGTGGACGAACCGCATTTATCCGGATGGCATGTGGGAGGCCAACTTGTATCAATTTTACATAAGAGTGTACAACCGCTTGGTGCAGTCCTTGCCGCGCCCGTTTATGATGAAAGATGGTATCCGGCAAGAAGAAACCCCGGCACATGATGCTGTGAGGGAGGCTTTGATAAATTGCATTATCCATCAAGACGTGGATGCGATGGGTAATATCGTGGTGGAACGGACGGAAGGTGCCTTGGTATTCCGCAATCCGGGCATGATGTTGGTTTCCCGCCAGCAGTATTTTGAAGGAGGGCGCAGCATTTGCCGTAACCCTATATTGCAGAAGATGTTCATGCGGTTGGGACGAGCGGAGAAAGCAGGTAGCGGAGTGGATAAGATAGTGAATGGCTGGCAGTACTTGGGCTGGCCAACGCCGACCATAGCCGAAGAGACACGTCCAGACTATGTGGTGCTGACTATGCGTGTGGGAGATGTCGGGCAAGAAAAACCGACAAGAAAAGCCGACAAGAAAAACCGACAAGATGAATGTGTAAAAGATTTCATTCAGAGTGATTTGTCGGAAAATCCGATAGAAAAAACCGATAAGAAAAACCGACAAGAAAAACCGACAAGAAAAACCGACACGCAAGGATTGAGGATGGAACGTATTTTGGCATTTTGTGCCGAACCCAAGTCGGTTTCTGAAATCCTAAAATTTTTGGAACTGAAAGATAGGGAAAATTTGATGCAGCATTATCTGACCCCCCTCTTGGAAAAAGACGTACTTGCGATGACCAAGCCCGATGCACCAACGAGCAGGCATCAAAAATATGTGCGGGTGCGGAGGTGAGCAGTGATTAAAATTAGACATAGATAATAGCAAGTACTTCATAATTCTTTTAACTTATAACATTGTAACTGGTAACCAAAACATGCCACTCGTAGATTTTTTTGACAGAACCTATACATCCATCAAGAATAGGAATGCGTTGCTGAGCAAGTTGCGCTTTTATTCTGCGTTGCGTTTTGTGGTGCGGACAACGGCTAATGTGATATTGCCAGTTTATTTCCGTTTCACAAGGAGAAATCCGGCTTATGCTTTGCTACCGACGGATAAAATGGAGGAGCGTATTATTGTCTCTTTAACTTCGTTCCCGGCGCGTATTGGGAGGGTGTGGTTAGTGGTGGAGACGCTGCTGCGGCAGACGAAGAAGCCCGATATGATTATCCTGTGGTTATCCAAGGAGCAATTTCCTACAAAGGAAGTGCTTCCCCGCAAGCTGTTGGATTTGCAGGAACGGGGCTTGAGGATAGAGTTGCGGGATGGCGACTTGCGTTCGCATAAAAAATATTATTACGCCTTGGCCGAATATCCTGATGATGTACTGGTGACGGTGGATGATGATATCTTGTACAAAAGTGCTATGCTGGAGTCTTTGGTAAGGGAGGCTAAAAAACAGTCAGATTGTGTGATAGCGAATTACGTTCATGGCATGACGTGGAAAACTGGACAATTGTGCCCATATAATGATTGGATGCCGACAGTTGGCTATGGATACAATGAAGATAATTTGTTTTTTGGTTCGGGGGGCGGCACCTTGTTTCCAGCCCGGATATTGCCTCAAGCAGTGCTTTATGAAGATGTTTTTATGTCGATATGCCGTAGTGCGGATGATGTGTGGTTGAATGCAATGGTTCGACTGAATGGCAAAAAAGTTGTAAAGTCCTCATATGTTTCATCACTCCTTCCCGTGCATAACAAGCACAATAAGACGCTGTCCTCAAATAACTTGTCTTCTGGTAATGATGTTCAGATAGCCGCCGTCCGGAAATATTGTGTGAAACATTTCGGGAAGGATCCGTTTGCCTGTAGAGGCGAATAGAGAAAGCTACTTATACCCGTATTCCTGTTTTGAGGATATCCCCCCAAGGCTTACTATAGTAAGTCTAGAATTCTCTATAGTAAGTTTGGTGAAGAAAACGGGTCTTGTTTTCTATCGTGTATGTTTTTACCGCAAAAAACACGAAGCAAAACGTCACAAAGTATGGAAGTAGAATGCCGCAAAAACGCGAAATGGATAAGGTCTGAAAATTGTTTTTTGATATGAGTCGTGTATTTGGAATTATGCACGGAAAACATTATGTTTGCGATGCATAATAATTTGACGAATAGAATTAGAAATAAATAGGCAGCGCGTTTGCGGACGGTGTTGTCGCGTTTATAAGAAGGTATGGGTAAGCTTTGTATGATATATAATTTTGCTCCTCATTATCGGGAGGCCATTTTTCGTTTGATAGATGCGGAGTATGATTGCGATTGGTTTTTTGGTGACCATGTGACCAACATCAAGAGCATGGACTTGTCGGTGTTGAAGTGGGCGACGACTGTGCATTCTTGCACGTTTGTCCGCAGACCGCTGTATTGGCAACGGGGGGTGGTGTCCTTGTTATTCAAAAAGGAATACCACACATATTTTATGTTGGGCGAGTTGTACTGTGTGTCCACGTGGGTGTTGCTGGTGTTGAAGAGGTTGCTTTTCCCCGGGAAGAGGGTTTACCTTTGGAGCCATGCGTGGTATGGACGGGAGGGGCGGCTGAAAACGTGGTTGAAGAAGCGTTTCTTCCATTTGGCAGAAGGCACGTTCGTGTATGGCGATTATGCCCGGCAGTTGATGTTGCGGGAAGGCTTTGATGGGAGCCGTTTATTCGTCATCCACAATTCGTTGGCATACGATAAGCAATTGCAAATACGGCAGCGGTTACAACCTACGCCTTTGTATAAAAATCACTTCAACAATTCGAATTCCAATCTTGTGTTTATTGGCAGATTAACCAAAGGGAAACGCATTGATTGGCTGTTGGCAGCATTGGCTTTGCTGAAAGAGGACGGGTGTTCATGCAACTTAACCTTAGTGGGGTCTGGTGAGCAGGAAAAGGCCTTGCGGACGTTGGCAGAGGAGAAAGGTTTGGAGGGGCAGGTATGGCTTTACGGGGCGTGTTATGATGAGGAGCGTAATGCCGAGTTGTTGTATAATGCCGACCTCTGCGTGTCGCCCGGCAATGTGGGGCTGACGGCTATCCATGCCATGATGTTTGGCACGCCGGTGGCCACTCATGATATGTTTAAATATCAAGGTCCCGAGTTTGAGGCCGTGAAGGAAGGCGTGACCGGCTCGTTTTTCCAATATGGAGACCCGGCATCCATCGCCCGTAGCATCAAGGCGTGGCTGGCAGAGCATGGGGGCAAGCGTGAGGAGGTGCGCAGGGCTTGTTATGCGGAAGTGGATAATAGTTGGAATCCGCATTACCAGCTGGACGTAATTAAGAGGAATTTGAAAGTGTAAAACATGGCGATAATTTTTCCATACAATTGGGAAAACTTGCTTGGTAACCGGGAAAACTTGTCCGCATTTCCAAAAAAGTTATACCTTTGCAACGCGAAAAGAAAAGTGTTCATTCAATAGGTATGATAAACCGGGCATTATTACGGATCAAGGTTATCCAAACTTTGTATTCCTATTATAAGGGAGGCGGGCAGTCGCCCCTTGCGGCGAAAAAGGAACTGGCTTTCTGTTTGGAAAAGACGTACGACCTTTACTTCCACCTGTTGCAGTTGTCGATCGAGGTGACGCGCTATGCGGCCAACCGCATCGAGACGAGGCGGAACAAACTGCAACCCACCGATGAAGACTTGTGCCCGAACATGCGCTTCGCTGAAAATGCCTTTGTTCGTCAGTTGGCTGGTAATGAACAACTGATAGATTATCTGTCCGAACGCAAGTTGTCGTGGGTGAATTATCCCGGACTGATGAAGACTTTGTATGAGCAGATTGAATCAGCCGACTTCTTTCGCGAATACATGGAGGCCGAAGGTACCAGTTACGAAGCCGACAAGGACGTGTGGCGGAAGATATACCGCCGCGTGTTCCTCGACAGCGAGGAGCTGGAAGAGGCCGTGGAGGAACAAAGCATTTATTGGGCGGATGACTTGGAGGTGCTCGTGAGTTTCATTTCGAAGACGATTAAACGGTTTGATGCGGAAGCCGGGACGAAGCAGGAACTGCTCCCCATGTTCAAGGACGAGGAAGACCGCCGCTACGGCGAACGCCTGCTGGAGTGCGCACTGAAAAACGAGAAGGAATACCTCGACCTCATCAACGAGAACACCCTCAACTGGGAGCTTGACCGCATCGCTTTCATGGACATACTCATCATGCAGGTGGCTTTGGCCGAGTTGTGCAATTTCCCCACCATCCCGGTGAACGTGACGCTCAACGAGTACATCGAAATATCCAAGCAGTATAGCACGGATAAGAGCAGCACTTTCATTAACGGGGTGCTGGACAAAATAGTTAGTCGCCTGAAGGCCGACAACAAGCTGATGAAGGTGGTGACGTTTGACCTCAAGTGATTTTACGATTGGACAATTTACTATTGACGATTTGCAGTGTGTGGATAATCTGCGCTATCAGCGGGAAGCAATCTGAAATCTGGAATTTGAAATCTGAAATATAATTAAAAAAGAATGATATGAACCTGTTAAGTATTTTATTGCAAGCGGATGCCACCGTCGCTAATGGTGGCGCAGCCGGTTATTCGGGCCTCATCATGATGTTGCTCATCTTTGTCGTGTTCTACTTTTTCATGATTCGCCCGCAGACCAAGCGGCAGAAAGAAATCAAGAAACAGCGTGAAGCCATGAAGGCTGGCGATAAAGTAGTGACCGCCGGTGGTATTTATGGCAAGATACGGGAAGTGAAAGACAATGCCGTCATCATCGAAGTGGCTGACAACGTGAAAATAAAAGTAGACAAGAATTCGGTATACGCGGCTGCGGAAGATATTCCGGCTGAAACGAAACAATAAAACGCGGGCAATGTCGGGTAAGGAAGACATAGCACTGCTCAAGAATTTGGCAAAAAAGTTTAAGGCATTCCTCTTTTCGAAGGATGCCTTAAGCTTTTTGTTTTTTCTACTCCTTTCTACCGCCTTTTGGCTCTCCAACGTGGCCAACAAGATACGCGAGGCCAACATCACGGTACCGATCCATTACGAAGCGTTGCCGCCCGGCTTCGCCATTGCCAATCGTCCGGTGCAGGAAATCCGTCTTACCGTGCGCGACGAGGGGTTGAACCTTTTTTCCTACAACAAGCGACGGCTCGTGCCGCTCAATATCGACTTGTCTGAGGCTGCGGCGACCGGCGGGTTGGTCAAGCTCTCATCGGAGCAGATATTGTCGCGCTTGTCCTATTATCTCTATCCCACCACGTCGGTTATTGGCTTTTCCCCTGATTCCATTGTTGTGCAATGTGCGCAATTGGACGCAGTGACCTTGCCGGTCAAGCCGCGTCTCAACATAGAATTGGCTCGGCAGTACATCATGAGTGACTCGGTTTGGGTATCGCCCCGCGAAGTCACGGTGTATGGGCGGAGCGAGGTGTTGGCCGGGTTGCAGGCTGTGGAGACGGTGCCAGTGGATTTGCTCCAACTGAGGGATTCGGTGGACATGCAAGTGGCCTTGCAGCCCATTGACTCGGTGGATTTGTCGGTAAGTGAGGTGCAGGTACGGATAGGGGTCGAGATGTTCACCGAGAAGCGTGCCCGCGTGCCGGTGACCTTTGCCCATGTGCCGCCGGGTATTGCCGTGCGCTCGTTCCCTGCCGTGGTCAACGTGGCCTACAACATCGGGCTGAGCCATTACGACACGCCGCAAGATGATGTGACGGTAGTGCTTGATTATGATGACATTCGTTCCAACAAGCAGGAGAAGCAGCCGTTGCGTGTTGTCTGCCATTCACCCAAGATATTCAATGTGCGCGTGCAGCCGGACGAGGTGGAGTTTGTGTTGGAACAGCAGAATTAACGGTATGGAGCAGATACAGATGGTGGATTTGCGGGGGCAATACGCCAGGATAAAGTCCGAGGTGGATGCTGGTATCCGCGAAGTGATAGACTCCGCTGCCTTTGTCAAAGGCGGCAAGGTCGCCGAGTTCCAGCATGAGTTGGAGCAATATCTGGGCGTGAAGCACGTCATTCCGGTAGGCAACGGCACCGATGCCCTCCAGATAGCCTTGATGGCCTTGGGGCTGAAATCCGGCGACGAAGTCATCGTGCCGACGTTCACCTTTGTGGCAGCTGCCGAGGTGGCGGCTTTGCTGGGGTTGGTGCCCGTGTTGGTGGATGTGGATGTCCGCACATTCAATGTGTCGGTTGAGGCGGTGAAGCGTGCCATTACGCCGCGCACCAAGGCTATTGTGCCGGTGCATTTGTTCGGCCAGAATGCCGACATGGAAGCGTTGCTCTCCTTGGCTGCCGAGCATGGTTTGCGGGTGGTGGAGGATGCTTGCCAGTCCATCGGGGCGTGGTACACGTTTAGCGACGGGCGGCGGGTGCGGTCGGGCTGCATGGGCGATGTGGGCTGTACGTCCTTTTTCCCTTCCAAGAACTTGGGCTGCTACGGCGACGGCGGAGCCATCTTTACCAACGATGATAGCTTGGCCGCTGCCATGCGTGCTATTGCCAATCATGGCATGACCGTACGTTACCATCACGACAGGGTGGGGGTAAATTCGCGCTTGGACAGCATCCAAGCCGCTGTGCTGCAAGTCAAGTTGCGTCATTTGGATGAGTACGGGGCCGCCCGCAAACAAGCAGCTGCCTGGTACGACCGCGCTTTTGCGGATGTGGATAAACTGGTTGTCCCGGTTCGTGTCCCGCAATCGGAACACGTGTACCATCAATATACGCTCCAGTTAAACGGTATCGACCGCGAGGCATTGCGTGCCTACTTGGCGGAGCGGGGCATTCCCACCATGATATATTACCCCGTGCCGTTGCATTTGCAGCAGGCGTACCGCGATGCGCGGTATCAGCCCGGTGACTTCCCGGTGGCTGAGCGTCTGTGCCAATGTGTGTTGTCCCTGCCCATGCACACGGAGTTGTCGGAAGAGCAATTGGAATACATCACTCGGTCGGTGCTGGAGTACATATAATAGACAATAAAATGATAAACCACGGAGACACAGAGACACCAAGGTGAACAGTGTCATTCGCACAGATACCAGAGGACACTCAGTGAAATGCCGCAAGCGGCATTTCTCCATGGGCTTTTGGGGAGCATAAGGGGAGCAGACAGATGTATCGCTCCGTGTCTCTGTGGTTTAGAGTTTAATTCGATATAAACCCTAATATATAGGTATAAGGATGAATGACTATTTCGCACACGAAACGGCGGTGATAGACGAGGGCTGCACCATTGGCAGGGGCACGAAAATATGGCACTTCTCCCACCTCATGTCCGGTTGCCGTATCGGCGAGCGGTGCAACATCGGGCAGAACGTGGTAGTGTCGCCGGGCGTGGTGCTGGGGACGAACGTGAAGGTGCAGAACAACGTGTCGATATATACCGGCGTGACGTGTGAAGACGATGTGTTCCTGGGGCCTTCGATGGTGTTCACCAACGTTATCAATCCCCGCAGCCATGTGAACCGCAAGCATGAATTCCGACCTACCATTGTCCGCCGGGGAGCCAGCATCGGGGCGAACGCCACCATCGTGTGCGGCAACGAGATAGGCGAATACGCCATGGTGGGTGCCGGGGCGGTCATCACCAAGTCGGTGAAGCCCTATGCGCTGGTGGTGGGCAATCCCGCCCGGCAAGTGGGGTGGGTGAGTGCCCATGGCCACCGCCTGCACTTCGACCCCGAAGGCCGCGCCACCTGCCCCGAAACGGGGGAACGCTATCGGTTGAAAGACGGGAGCGTTACAGTGATTAATGATTAGTGATTAACGATTAGTGTGTACGCGAAGACGGAAAGATGCAAAGATTCATATTTTCGCGATAAAAGCTCTTCGTGTCTTTCCGTCTTGGCGTACCAAAACATAAACTGACAGATGATAAAGTTCGCAGTAGTGGGATTGGGACACATCGGCAAACGCCATGTGGAGATGGTACGTCGCAACCGGGATGCGGAACTGGTGGCCGTGTGCGACGTGCTGCCCCGTGAAGAGACGGGGTTGGATGCCGCCGTGGACGTGCCTTATTTCCGGCACATCGACGACTTGCTGGCTCCGGGTATCGGCATGGATGTGGTATGTATCTGCACGCCCAACGGCTTCCATGCCGAATATGCATTGAAGGTGCTGGAGGCCCGCAAACATGTGGTGATTGAAAAGCCCATCGCCCTGACCAAGCATGATGCGGAAAGCATTGTGTTCAAGTCGCTCGAAATGTCACGCCACGTGTTTTGCGTGATGCAGAACCGCTATTCGCCACCTTCCGTGTGGTTGAAGGAAATCATGACCGACCGTGTGCTGGGCGACATCTACTTAGTGAAACTTGATTGCTTCTGGAACCGTGATGCCCGCTACTATAAGGCGGGCGGCTGGCATGGTGATGCACGGTTGGACGGTGGCACGCTGTTCACGCAGTTCTCGCACTTCATAGACATCATGTACTGGTTGTTCGGTGACATCACGAACATCCGGGGCAATTTTGCCGACTTCAATCACCAAGACTTGACCGGCTTCGAGGACAGCGGCGTGGTGACGTTCGACTTTGT
>CASFUX010000213.1 GCA_949297975.1 uncultured Bacteroidales bacterium | reverse complement strand
GCCCCCGTCATTTCGACCGAAGGGAGAAATCTCCTACGATGTGACGAGCCAAGTTCCCCTGCGAGATTTCTCCCTTCGGTCGAAATGACGGGAAGACCATGAGGTTGACGCTTTCCCCCCTCCCTCCCCACCGAAAAACCTACCCCGCACCGGCCGTGCCATACTTCCGCAGATGCGGAGGAATACTTCCTTAGATGCCGGGGCATACTTTCCAAGATGCGGAGGAATTCTATAAACTACGGCGTAGTTTTTACAAACTGCCACGCGGTTTTTACAAACTGCGCCGTAGTTTTTACAAACCGCGTCGTAGTTTTAAGTATAGATGCTGAGGCGGGAAAGTATATCCCGGCATCTACGGAAGTTTATCCCGGCATCTGGGAAAGTTTTCTCCGGCATCTCCCCGTTAAACTTTCCTAAAACCACCGCCCGAAAACGGCGACACACCCGCCCGCGCAAGGGTATTTTGTACTTTTGCAGCCCTAAGGTAACTCGTAACCCAGTAACTCGTAACTAACAAGATATGAAACTGCAACATCTCATCCCGGCCGCCGTGGCCGCTGCCGCATTGTCATTATCGTCCTGCAACCCCACCGGCACGTCCGAAGCCACGCCCCGCATCGGGGTGGCGGCCATCAACCTGGCCACGCAGGACACGCTCGGATTTACCGGCAACCGCCTCGACACGGTGTGCGTGGGCGACACCATCCAGTTCCAAAGCATCGTGGACGGCATGTACAACGGCCTGCTGGAGTACCACATCGTGTCGTCGGACACGGCGCACGTGGAGTTCCTGTGGGGCGACGAGAACAAGCTGGACTCCATCTTCAACTCGCACGAGGGCGGCTCCTTCTACCTGGACGGGCAGTATAGCCAGCTGTTTTTCCCCTTCAAGTACATCGTCAAGGACTCCATCAAGGACCTCTCCATCACCTTCGCCGCCCTGACCGACGCCAGCGCGGAATACAGCCAGGCATCGCTCAAGATATACACCCCGGCAAGGAACAAGAGAGTTGAAGAGTAGAAAGGTTAAAGGGGAAAGGGGAAAGGAGAAAGGAGAAAGTGGTAAATGGTAAATGGTAAATGGATAAATAGTACATGGCTTGTTGCCTTGCTCCTGGTGGCGTGCAAGCCGTCGGCCACGCTGGACGAGACGACTCCGAAGTTTTACTTCCCGTCGGACAGCGTGTACACGGCTTTCCACGACACGCTGCGCCTGAGCGGCAACGTGCGGGACGGCTTCCGCCTAGACAGCATCACGGCGGGCGACACGGCCACCTTGCACGTGGAGGTGGACGGCGTGTTCCACCCGCTCGCGGGCATCGGCATCAGCCTGTCCGAGCCGGATGTGGCCGAACTGCTCTGCCCGGCGCAGGCGGACAGCCTGTTCGACATAACCTCCGACTCCACCGGGCACTGGTTCGCCCTGCGGCAACAGCGCACGCGCATCCCCTTCACCTTCCTGTACCACGCCAAGCAGGCGAGCAAGCGCATCGGCGTGACCGTCACCGCCACCTCCGAGGCTTCCGAGGCCAACCGCCAGGCAAGCATCAGCCTGCACATGCCCATCGCCACGTTGCCCGAATGAACGTTTATCCAACCGCAAAGGGCGCAAAGGTATTCCGGCTTATACCTTTGCGCCTTTTGCGTTCTTTGCGGTTAACTTGATAAACAATCGCCCGCTTTGTTTGTTATAAAAGACAAGCAAAAGGGCTATTGACATGGGCACGCTCAAGGCACAAATACGCGAATCGTACTTCAACCCGGTATTGCAGCTGCTGCCGGTGCTGGCCTTCATCGTGACCAATTACCTGTGGGGGGTGAAGGCGGGCTGGTGGTGCTCCGTGGGGGTCACGCTGGCACTCACCGTGTACGTGCACCGGGCCTACCGGGGGCTTTTCGGGTGGTTCATGCTACACATGCTGCTGGTCCTGGCCATCGTGTCGCTCATGTGCATCACGGCCTACGGGCTGCGCGACACGGCCGTCGCGCGGATTGCGGACAAGGTGGTGTTCCTGCTGTCGCTCATCGTGCTGTCGCTGCTGCGGAAGCGCATCGTGCGGGTGTCCGACCGGCTGGTGTCGCCCCTCATCCCCATGAGCAACAACATCATGGAGTTTTACAACATCGTGCACATCTTCATCGTGCTCGCCTCGCTTTACATCGCCGCCTATTTCATTTTCTTCATCGCGGGCCGCTCGCACGTGTCGGCGGACTTCGAGGTGGTCAACTTCGCTTCCGTCGGCTTCATCCTCCTGCTCATCCTGTTTTATGTGGTCAAGATAGCGTTCGTGCGCCAACAGCTCGCCCAAGAACGCTGGCTGCCCATCCTCAACCGCAACGGCAAAATCATCGGGGCCATCCAGCGGCTCAGCAGCCTGGCAGACCGGCGGCGGTTCACCCATCCCGTGGTGCGGTGCCACCTCGTCCAGGACGGGCGGCTGCTGCTGCACAAGCCGGTGGACGAGCACGACCTGTTCTACAAACCTTGCTGGGACTGCTCCGTGGACAACCACGTGGAAATCGGGGAAAAGCCGGAAGACTGCCTGAGGAAAACGCTGGCGGAACGCTTCGCCATCGAACCGGGCAAGTCGCTCTACCTGACCAAATACATCGAAGACACGCCCTACGAGCACCAATACGTGCTGGTGTTCGTCATCAGCCATTACACCAGCGAACTGACCCCCAACCCCCGCAAGGTGGAACAAGTGAAATGGTGGACGCAGCCCCAGATAGAGGCCAACCTGAACAGCGGCATCTTCAACTCAAAATTCATCCGGGAATACAGCCTGCTGAAACGCTCCGGACTGCTGGAGACGGAAACGATTTAGCACACGGATTGCACGGATTATTATTTCCCCCCCCCGCAGATAACGCAGATGAGCGCAGATAGATTTGCGTTCATTTATATATGGCTATATCTACTTATTCTCGGTGTTTTAGTACCTCACCCCTAACCCCTCTCCCTGGGAGGCTGTGTAAAAAGCCGTCCTCGTCATTTCGAGCGCAGCGAGAAATCTCACAGTGGGTTATAGTAGTAGATTTCTCCCTACGGTCGAAATGACGGCGGGTTTGTTTCGTGGTTTTCACACAGCCTCCTGGGGAGAGGGGTGAGGTGATTGGCAGACAGGAATGCTTTTTCTTACCCCGAACTCACGTATGATTTGCGTCATTCGCATTCCCCATAATCCGTGTAAATCCGTATAATCCGTGCAATCCGTGTGCTAATAATCTGCCACGTATCAGAACAACTCCCCGCGAGCCGCCGAGGAGGACACGCGGTTCAGCTTGCATATCTCCCCGAAGGTAGCCCCGTTGGCGGCGAGGGAGTAGAACACCGTCTCGCCCAGCAGCACGTATTCCCAACGGCGTTCCATACGGTCGGACGGGGGCAGGGTATTTATCTTCCGGCACCATTCGGTGGCGGCCACCTGCTTCTGCCGCACGTTGGCATCGTGCAGCTTGTCGTTGCCCTTGGTCTCGACAATATACATATGGTCGGCCGTGCACACGATGAAGTCAGGGTGGTAAGAAGCCAGCAGCCCGTCCTGCCGGATGTAGAACAGGGAGGCGAACGGGTGCTGGCTCTCGTTGATTTTCAAGAAACGCTCCACACCGCCGTCCCGGTCCAGGAACTCGGAAAACGCATTCTCGAACCCGCCCCGGTTGGAGGGGTAGCCCACCCGCTCGTATATCACCTTCTGCAACTCCATCGAATAGCTCTCGCGGATGCGCAGCGTGGGCACGGAGGAGAACCACCGCCGTTCCACCACGGCCTCGCTGCTCATCACGCTTTCCTGCATCCGGTGGATGGCCACGCTCATCTGCTGGATGATGTGCTGCGTCACGATGCCGTTCTTGGCGAGCAGTATCTTCCAGTCGGCACCGCTGAAGGGGTCGAACGGCTGACCGAACAGGCGGGTGCGGATGTAGCCGTCCAGCAGGCGGATGATGTCCGCCTGGTTGATTTGCAAGGTGGGCAGTTCGCGGGTGGCCCGCACCCCCACCCGGTCCATGCGCGAGGTGATGGTGTGCAGCAGCTTTTGCAGGTATTCGTTGTAACTGGCGGCGTTGAAGATGTCCGCACGCACCTCGTAGCGGCCAAAGCGCGTCTCGGTGATGACGGACTCGGACAGGAACACCTCGCCCCGGGTGGCCAGGAAGGAGCGCAGGGTATCCAGGGGAAACAGCGTGAAGGGTGCCAACTGCTCCACGTCGATGCGGGCGGGCGTGATTTCCTCCTCCGCATCGCGTATGACCACCGGCCAGAACAGGTCGTAAGCCTCGTACCCCTCCTTCAGCCCCACCCGGATGAGGTCGCCGGTCACGTCGCCGCCGCCTATCTCGCGCTCGTCCACCCCGGCCATGCCCTTGTTCATCAGCTCGTCATAAAACTCCACGAACTTGGGATGCTCGATGATGGACAGCATGTCGAGGTACGAATGCGGCGGCTCGCGGCGCACCAGCACGCGGCGGCGGTTCTCCTCCTTCTCCTCCCGGTATTCCGGCTCGCGCCACATCAGGCGCAGGCCGCGCCCCACCGTCTGCTCCAACAGGATGGAGGCTTCGGACGAGCGCAGCGGCACGATGACGCAGATGTTGTTCACGTCAAAGCCCTCGCGCAGCATCAGCACGGACACGATGACCTTGGGCTTGTCGTAGGCATCCACGTTGAACAGCCGCTCCTTCACCCGCAGCCACTCACTGTCCTTCAGTTCGCCCTTGGCCGAGCTGTCGATGCGCAGCACCTCGTCGGCGGCCAGCCCCTCCTCGCGCAGGAACTGCTCCACGTAGGGGGTCACGGCGGTGTCCTCGCACATCACCAGCATCTTGGGGTGCTTGCTGTCGCTCAGCTTGATGAAGCCCTCTTCCAGCTTGCGCAGCTTGGTCAGCCCCGCCCGCAGCATGAGCCGCTGGCCGTCGCTCAACCCCACTACCCTGCCCCGCTCGTCGCGCACGGCGCGGTAGTCCAGCTCCACGTCGGTCAGTTCCTGCCGCCGGTCGAGCAGGAGGGTCTTGACCAGCCCTAAGCGCATGGCCGTCTCCAGCTCGAAATCCACCACGATGTGCGGGAAGTAATGCTTCGACTGCCGCCGCCCCGTGCCCACCGTGTCGTAGGGCGTGGCGGAGAAGTCTATCTGGAACATGCGCCGCCCCTTGCCCGAGGCGATGTAGTTCAGCCCCTTTTGCCACTCCACCTCCTGCACCTCGCCGCGCTGTTTGTGCTCGTGTATGTGGTGCGCCTCGTCGTTTATCACCAGCAGGTCGGGCAGCGAGGCCAGGTACTCCAGTTCGTTGCCCCGCAGGTACTGGCGGTCGAGCGCATCGAGGGCGTTGCCGCCGCTCGTGCCGGGGCGGATGGGCAGCAGGTCGCGCACCAGGCGGGCCTCGTCCGAGCCCTTCTCCCCGTCATCCTCCCCCGCCATGAAGAGGTGCCAGTTGGTCAGGGCTATCAGGCCGTCGCCGGTGGCCTTGCGCCCGATGCCTTCCTCCTTGCTCACCACGTTGTTTTGCACGAAGCCGTGCACCTCGTCGCGGTAGGCAGGCGGGATAAACAAAGCCTCGTTGAGGTGGAAGTCGTTCGTGTGCGGGTCGCGCTCGCCCGTGCCGGGACGCAGCCGCCCCATGTAGGCATCGAGCAGGCGGTCATAGACCACCAGGCCGGGGGCTACGATGAGGAAGTGGCGCGTGTAGCGTCCGCCGGGTGCGTCCTCGCGGTGAGCGTTGAGCAGCTGCCACAGCAGCAGGGCGTGCATCACCCAGGTCTTGCCCGTGCCGGTGGCCATCTTCACCGCATACTTCGGCAGATCGTATTTTTCCTTGGACAGGGAGGCGAGGTCGGCCTCGGGCAGCAGTTCGGGAGCGACCTTTTGGTAGATGTCTATTACGGACTGCACCTGCAACACCTCGTGCAGGTAGATGATGTTCAGGATGGCCTGCCGCTGCCCCTCGTGAAAGTTGAAGGGGCGTTCGTCCACGTAAGGTTCCATGAACCAGTATTTCAAGAGGTCGGCGGTCACGGGGGTGACGGCTTGCAGCATCGAGCCGTCGGCCCAGGCCGCTTGGGCGCGGACGGACACTTGCCGCGCCAGTTCGAGGGAGAGGTCTGCTTTCATGCTTGCGGGAGGGTTGAGGTTACGATACTTTCAAATCCGAACACGTCCACCGCCTTGACGCACACCGTGCGCTGCGGCAGGCGGGGCACCCGCAACGTGGTGCGGTACACGCAGTGCAGGGCGTCGTTGTCGTTGCCCGTGTTCTCGCGGTAGTCCTGCCAACGGCTGCGGAAGGTGTGGCCGTCATAATCCGGGTCGATGCTCCAGTACTCTATCAGGGCCAGCGGGTCACGGGCGAGCACCTGTTGCAGGCGGGCCTTGTCGCGGTCGTCCAGCGGGATGTTGTCCGGCGACAACAGCACGTAATTGTCCAGCTCCACGCACAGTTCGTCCTCCGTGTCCGAGGCGGGACGCAGGCGCATGGGTTTGCAAATAAGGTACTGATAGCTGCTGAAGCGGATAGACCCTTCGCGCACCAGCTTCTCCTCGCCTTTTTTAGAAAGCTTGTCCAGCAGGTCGGGCGGGATGACGAGCACCTCCACCTCGTCGCGGTACTGGCGGATGGCCTCGCTCACGTCGAAGGCGAAGTTCCACCCCAGCACCACCACCTTGCTCCACCCGCCGCCCAAGAGCGTGTGGCGGGCTTCGGCGGCCCGGCGGACGGTGGCACGCCCCGTGAGCTTGTTGGGACTGTCCACCCACACCAGGGTGTTGCCGCCGCCGTGCTTCACGTAGCCCCAGTTGCGGTCGCTGCATTCCTCCTCGCTGAAGGGCAACGCGCCGTAGAGGCGCAACACGATTTGGCTCAGGTCGCCCACGCGTTTGTACTGGCGGCTGGCGGCGAAGCTCTCCTTCTGGTAGTCGCCGATGCTTTGGTAGAGGAAGGGCTTCACCTCCTGATCGATGAAGCGCTTACGCATCACGAGAGTGGCGGGCTTGCCGATGTCGGTCGTTATCCAGCGGCGACCGAGGCGTTCGGCCACGGCAGCCGTCGTGCCACTGCCCCCGAAGAAGTCGCACACTAAATCGCCTTCGTTGGAAGAGGCTTTGATAATGCGTTCGAGCAATTTCTCTGGTTTTTGAGTAGTGTAATGAAGATTTTGTTTTGAACGTACAGCAACTGCAATATCTTCCCACCATGTTTCAGGAACTTTACCTCTTTCTCTATAACGCCGTATTTCTTCTTCTGACATTCCTTTCCCTGCATCAAATGCTTTTCTCAATGTTTGATTAGGATCTTTATAAGGGACACGAACTTCTTCTTGATTAAATATCCAGCTACCGGAATGAGAATACCAATATATAACATCATGTTTTCGATTAAACTGCCGCATAAGAGGAGAGCCTGGGCCTGTATAACACCATATTATTTCATTCACGAAATTCTCTTTCCCAAATATCTCGTCCATTAGCACTTTCACGTAATGCCCCACGTGCCAGTCGATATGCACGTAGATGCTTCCACGCTCGGAGAGCAGTTCGCGCATCAGCACCAAGCGGGGATAAAGCATCCGGAGGTAGGAGGCGGTGCCGTCCTTCCACGTGTCGGCATAGGCGAATTGTTCGATGACGGTGGGGCGTTGCTCGATGTCCACGCCGGGCAGGCTGATTTTGGTGCGATAGTCGGCCTTGCTGTCAAAGGGCGGGTCAATGTAGATGAGGTCCACCCGCCCCCGCAGCGAGGGCAGGCCGTTGGCCGGGTCGCCCGCCAGGAGGGCTTGCATGGCCAGCAGGTTGTCACCATAGATGAGGCGGTTGAGCCACTCCCGGTCGGGAGCGAGCGAAGGGGTTTGTCCTTTCCACAAGCCGGACACGTCCTTGGCCGGCAGTACCAGTTCGTTGGTTTGCAACCCGATGCGCGTACCGCTGCCGATACGCTCCAACAGGCGTTGCGCTTCCTTCCTGCCCTCTTCCACAATTTTGGGCAGTTCGTAAATTAGGGATTTTGGCATACGCTTACATTAAAGGTAAAACAATGATAGCGTAAACCACCCGCCATAAAACGGGAAAACCAAGCACAAAAAAGCGTGAACGAAGCTGTCCACGTTTCCGGTGCTTGGTCATACCGACTTCAACAGACAAACCACGTCCACGCATAACGCGCAGACGTTCACGATTTGTTCTTTGTTGAAGTTTCGTTGCGACCAAGCTTTGAAACGTTTTTGAACAAATAGCAAACGCTATATAAATACGTATTATGTTGAAAAGACGTTCGCCACTGCGAACGTACCAATTCGTGGGCGAAAGTAGTAAAAATTTCCGAATATGCCGATATGTTTTCCTATTTACAAGAAAGCGGGAATATATTGGACGATATGCAGAATAACATAATAAACCACGGAAACACAGAGACACCAAGATGAACGTGGCATTCGCACAGATAACAGAGGGCACTCAGTGAAATGCCGCAAGCGGCATTTCACCGTGGGCTTTTAGGGCGCACAAAGGGAGCAGATAGAGGTATCTCTCCACGTCTCTGTGGTTTAAAATTTAAATGAATATCCGCAATCCGCCAACACACCGTCCATCCATTCCTTTCATGGAAAGCTGACTATATTTTGAACGCAAAGACGCTACGACGCAAAGACGCGAAGAGGGGAAAAACGTTGCGGCTTTGCGGCTTTGCGGCTTTGCGGCTTTGCGGCTTTGCGTTCAAAAAACAAAACACCGAATATGGGTGAACAGTGGAACATTTGACATCATGCGGATATTCATTAAAATTTAATTCGATACAAACTCTATTCTATAGTAACGTGGGTTCGGGATAAATATGGGGAAGCAGTTACTTGCTATTTGTGCTTTAACACCTCACCCCTAACCCCTCTCCCTAGGAGGCTGTGCAAAAACTACCATTTTCATGCCGTCCTCGTCATTTCGAGCGCAGCGAGACACGAAGTTGAACGTAAGCTAAATCTCACCGTGGCTTTGGGAGTTTTATAGTAGTAGATTTCTCCCTACGGTCGAAATGACGACGGGTTTGTTTCGTGGTTTTCACACAGCCTCCCTGGGGAGAGGGGAATAAAGTCAGTTTTGTCTGCATAAACTTCGGCTTCAGAACATGCCTAATCCGGGTTAGGGGTGAGGTGGTTAGCAATTTCCTTACCCCGAACTCGCGTAGAAATAAACGTCAATCTATCTGCGCTCATCCGCGTTATCTGCGGGAAACCATCACCCCTTCGTTTTGAACGACAGGATGTGCACCGTGACACCCACCGCCACGCCCGCCAGCAGCAATTGCAGCCACCACCGCCCCATGCCCGCAGTGAAGATGCTGACCCATATCGCCGCCCACAACATGGAAATGGAGACGATTTTCACCCGCCGGGGTATCGCCCGCTCCTCCATGAAGTCCCGGATGTACCGCCCCAGCACCCGGTGGTGGAGCAGCCAGCCGTGCAGCCGCTCCGAACTACGGGCGAACAACGCCGCCGCCAACAACAGGAAAGGGGTCGTGGGCAGCACGGGCAGCGCGATTCCCAACACGCCCAATGCCACACACACGACCCCTATGACCGTAAATGCCAACCTCACGCCTATCCCTCGCCCATGGCCTTCTTGAATATCTTCTGCGACTGCACGTAGCCCAGTTTGGCTGACGGGCCGGAGATGCACCCGCCCTCGCAGGCCATCACCTCGATGAAATTGCCCGGAGCCTTGCCCTTGGCACAGGCACGCAGCAGCCCGATGTTCTTCTTGTCTATGTTGGATATCTGCAACGGCTTCACGCCCAATTGCGGATGGAGCTGCGCGATGGCCGAGATGACCCCGCCCGCCCGGGCAAAGCCGCGCCCCGGCATGGGAGCCGCCTCCTTTTCCGAAGTGGCGGACCGCATCTCGATGCCCATGCCCTCGAACATGGCATCCAGTTCCTCGAACGTCAGCACGTAGTCCACGTCCGGGTTGTCCGCCACCTCCTTGCGTTTGCCCACGCAAGGCCCCACGAACACGATTTTCATGCCGGGATATTGTTCCTTCACCATCTTGGCCGTGTAGTACATCGGCGAACCGGTGGACGACACGAAAGGCTTCAGCTCCGGCACATGCTTGCGCACCAGCTCGATGTACGACGGGCAGCACGACGTGGTCATGAACGGCTGTCCTTCCTCCAGCTTCTCCTGCAACTCCAGCCCTTCGCGGCGGGTCGTCTCCATTGCCCCGTAGGCCACCTCCACGCTGTCGGCAAACCCGATGCGGCGCACCGCCTCGTGAATGTCGTTGATGGGGTCTTCGTACTGCGACTGCACCGATGGAGCCAGCATGACCACCACCTGCTCGCCCCGCGACAAGGCCGACAGCACGTCGAACACCTGCGACACCTCGAATATCGACCCGAACGGACAGGCGTTGATGCACTTGCCGCAGTAAATGCACTTCGTCTCGTCTATGTGCTCGATGCCGTTCTCGTCCTTCTGGATGGCCTTCACCGGGCACGCCTCCTCGCACGGCACGGGGATATAGACGATGGAATGGTACGGGCACGCCTGCTTGCAGATGCCGCAGTTCACGCACTTGTTGTGGTCGATGTGCGCCTGCCCGTTGGGCTGGAAACTGATGGCCCCTTTCGGGCAGTTCATGTAGCAGGCCCGCCCCACGCAGCCCCGACACAGGTTGGTCACCACGTAGTTGGTCTTCACGCAAGCCGTGCACGCCTCGTCCACCACGGTCAGGATGTTCTTGTTCAGCTCCGTGCGCGCCAACGCCTTCCGGGCATATTCCGACAGCGGCACCAGCTCGTCCTCCTCGTCCGAAATGCTGTAGCCCAGGATGGGGAACATCTTGTACTTCAGCACGGCACGTTCTTTATAAATACAGCAACGCCCGCGGGGAGTATTGCCGCGCGGCGACATGTCGATAGGTATGCGGTCAATCTCATCGAGCAACCGCCCTTCCTTGTACAACCGGATGAGCTTCGACATCAGCTCACGCCGGATAATAAGCGCATTGTTTACAAAAGCCATTGAGAAACGATGGTTTTAAATGTAACATTCAGGGGTGCAAAGGTAGGCATTTTTTCAATTAAAGGAGAATAGCTGTCCATACCAAGATTATCAAGCTGGTAATGAACAGAAATAATTTCATCCTGATTTTCCCCCGATACAGAAACAACGATGTGAAGATACCGATAACAGCAAGTACCAAACTCAACAGAATTACCCAATGCGGGTACATAAACAGAAACAGTACATCCGTGAAATTATAGGCATAAAACAAATATAAAAAATAAATTGCCGACATTGCGTATATACATGCAGCACCCAATCCTATCATTTCTTTTTTCATACACATCAAACCTTGCGTTATGCTTTTTTCATTTCATAAAAAAGTTTAATATCCAAGTACCTTACGTCGTTTTCCTCATAGAAATCCAACAGTATTTGATATTTATAATTCACTTGAGTAAGAGTGATTATTCCATTTTTAGAAACTTCATAGGGAAATTCAAAATTAAAATAATCCAGCGATTCTATTTCAACCGCCCCACACTGCATCGAATCCTTTATCCACAAAACGTACCTCTCATCAAAATCAACAGCATGCTTTTTCAGTAGTTCTCCAACCCGGTTTCTTTCAGAGAATAAAATTGTCCATGCAAATCGAGGCTTCTTGCCATAATCTACTTGGGCATAAAAAGCATCTGTTTCAACAATACTCAATAAAGAACCAACCGAAACCTCCTTCGTCAAGATTTCACACAATGATTTCAAATAACGCGGGAGGAATTGTTTCCCCATTATTCTCCTTCTCTTCTGCTCATAACTTTCTATCATGCTACCGATATTTCAGGAAATCATTCAAAAAGCGTTTTTCAAATGCTTCAAAGGTACTAATAAAATGTCAATTGACAAGGAAGCTATACACAGAAAAAATCTTCGTACCTTTTGCGATCTTATTCATGCTTTTTGCCTCTTCTTGCTTGCACGATAGAAAACGGAACCGGAAACTATAGGACGATAACCAGGAAACTATAGGACGATGACCAAGATACTATAGGACGATGACCAAGATACTATAGTTTCTTTTCGGGGTTGCAATAGGGCATTCGGCATTGGGCAATAATGTATTAAACCCGAAAATCGCCAAATGTTAACAAAGAAACTATAGGACGATGGGAAAGAAACTATAGGACGATGACCGGGAAACCAGTAGGGGGATTCAGCTACGAGCTACGAGCTACAAGCTACAAGCTACAAGTGCGGGCGTGTAGGGGCGAAAAATCTT
>CASFUX010000212.1 GCA_949297975.1 uncultured Bacteroidales bacterium | reverse complement strand
ATTGGAAGCCAAACGGTACAGACCCACGGGAGGCAGCAAGGACAAGCGGGCTGACGTGCGCATCATCGCCGCCACCAACGAGGACTTGCAAGCCGCCATCGCCGAAAAGCGTTTCCGTCAGGATTTGTTCCATCGGATAAAGGAATACACATTGAACATACCGCCGCTGCGCGAGTGCCGTGAGGACATCATGCCTTTGGCTGATTTCTTCCTGAAACTCTCCAATGAGGAACTTGACCGTCAGGTGAAAGGCTTTGACGCGGAAGCAAGAAAACAACTGCTCGCCTATGCATGGGGCGGCAACGTGAGGGAACTGAAACGGGTCGTGCGCATGGCGGTGCTGCATACCGAAGGCGATACGGTCACGGCAGACACGTTAGAATTCGATGAAATGCCGATAGCGGATGACGCTTCGCTGGCTTTGGACGACATGGAGAAGAAACAAATCATCCATGCGCTGGAACAAGCAAAAGGCAACCGCACGATGGCTGCGGCATTGCTCGGCATCGGACGTACCACACTGTATAACAAGATGAAAGCATACGGAATAGAATAAAAAACGAAAGGAACATGAAAGATATTCGAGTAAAAAAGCTACCTTTGTAGCAACATTTGAGAAAAATCGCAGGCGGAGACATAAAGTTTTCGTCAAGCGATGAAGATATAGTATAGAATAAGACCGCAAGGCGTTTCAAGCGAAAATCTGGAAAATTGGAACTACGGAAGCGATTGCGTGATGCTTATGCTATGCCTCGGCATAGCGTGCAGTCACGTACATTCCGTAAAGGCATTCCAGAGCCGTCGCTTGAAAGTAGTGTGATTTGCACGCTATTTTCGTATGACGGCTTTCGGTCATAATAATAAAAAAAGAGACCGAATGGGAAAAGTCGTATTATTCGCCGTCCTCACGATGGACGGTTGCCTTGCAGACAGTTCAGTGGAAGCCCAGAAATGGCTTACCAAGACCGACACGCCGGACAGGTTCGGAATTGCCGAATTGAAGAAAACCGCCCGTCCGCTATCCGAATACGCCTCCCTCACGATGCTGGTACTTGACAAGTCCTCATCTACCTACCTGATAGAAGCCAATACCACCACCGCAAGCATCATCAACGGCATGGCACGGATGCACCTGCTGGATGAAATCATCCTTTGCACGATACCCGTCATTGCCGGGAACGGCTGCCGCCTGTTCCTTGGGGATTTGCCCGAAAGCGAATGGATACGGGACGGACTAAAGGCATACAAGGACGGCTCGCTGAAAGCCATGTACCGCAAGAGCGATGGTACAAGTGTTCAGAAAATGAACGCTTCCCGGCTCAAAAGACTGTTCAGATTATGAACACGTGTTCATAATCTGAACACTTCCGGAAATCCTTTTTGGGGCATCCAAAATTATTTTCATCAAACATGCCGCTGTTTATCAGTCTGTTGCAAAACAGACTGATAAAAAATCTCTCCGTTGGACTGCCGTTTGCCCGATAGTTTTATGTGCGCACACTTCAACCCAAGTGTAACAACATAAAACTGATAGCAAATGGAACATCTTATATTGACGGAGACGGAGTTCTTCCGCCTGATAGACAATCCCGACAGCCGCACCGGACTGAATGCGGCATACAACGAGTTCACTATGGCGGTCGTGTCGCTCT
>CASFUX010000211.1 GCA_949297975.1 uncultured Bacteroidales bacterium | reverse complement strand
ATCACCTCGAAGAACGCGGAGAAGGTGCGCCGCTTCAAACAGAACTTCCAGATAGTGCGCCAAAAGCTGAAGGAGCTGGAGGAAAAAGACCGCATCCGCAACTTCCAGCCGCCCGTCAAAGGCGATGAAATCATGCGCACGTTCAACCTGCCCGCCTGCTCCACGGTGGGCGACATCAAGATGCGTATCAAGGATGCCATCCTCGACGGGGTCATCCCCAACGAATACGAAGCCGCCCGCCAGTACATGCTTGACGTGGCGGAGCGGGAATTCCAGCTGAAGCCACTGGCAGACGACCCCCTAACCCCCTAAAGGGGGCTTGCGCAACTCGTAACTTGTAACTCGTAACTGAAAATATGAAACAACCTTTCAACATGACAGTAGTGGTTCTGTGTGCATTATACCTCTTTGCCTCGTGCGGAAATGCACAGAAGCAGAAGCCTGCGGATGTAAAATTAAGATTTGCATACCTGACGGACGTGCATCTGAACCAATATAATCAAGGAAATGGCGATGCAGGATTACAAAAAGCCCTTACCACGGCAGCCGACCTGGGGGCGGAATTTGTGCTGTTTGGTGGAGACAACGTGGAAACTGACCGGATGAAGGACGAGGCACAGGCCGACAGCCTTCATGCCCGTTTCAAACGGATAGTGGCCGAAAGCGGCATTCCGTCCTACTTCACAATGGGCAACCATGACCGTTTTTATGAATACGACGGACAGCGGGACACGCTTGGCTTCCGCATGTTTGAGAAGCATTACGGTGCGACCTGCTACTCGTTTACCCGCCAAGGCGTGCATTTCGTAGTGCTGAACGCTTTGCATCCAGCGCAAGGCAAGCCCTATTGGGTGGATGACGAGCAGCTGGCTTGGCTACAAGCCGACCTGGAGCAGGCTGGCAAGGGAATGCCGGTTATCCTCTCCACCCATGTGCCGCTATTGTCACTCTACTACCCGGTAGTGGACGGCACAATGAAGGCGTGGGATATGGTGCACAATTCAAAAGCGGTAGTCGACTTGTTGAAGCGGTACAATACGCGGCTTGTATTGCAGGGGCACCAGCATATTTATGAACAGATTTACGAACGCGACTTGTGGTTTGTCACGGCGGGTGCTGTGTCGGCCGACTGGTGGAAAGGTCCTTTGCTTACCACCGAAGAGGGCTTCTTGCTGGTCGAGGTGGACGAGCACAACGAGGTGTCCTGGCGTTATGTTGATTATGGATGGACGGCTATGGAGAAATGAACGGAATAACCAATAATGAATATGAAACAGACTGTATTTGCTTTAATGACAATGGGAGCTTGTATGATTTCATGCAATTCGAACAAGTCGAAACTGACTTATCCCGCCACGCACAAGGAGGACGTGGTCGATACGTACTTCGGCGTGGAGGTGCGCGACCCTTACCGTTGGCTGGAGGACGACCGCTCGGAAGCGACCGCCCAATGGGTCAAGGCGCAGAATGCGCTGACGTTTGATTACCTGGACAAGATACCGTTCCGCGAGGCCTTGCGCGGGCGGTTGAGCGAACTGAACGATTATCCGAAGTACGGTTCACCCTTCAAGCGCAACGGCAAGTATTATTTCTTTAAGAACGATGGCCTGCAACCCCAAAGCGTGCTCTATGTGCAGGACTCGCTCGATGCCGAACCGCAGGTGCTGCTCGACCCCAACACGCTGTCCGACGACGGCACGGTGGCCTTGTCGGGCGTTTCTTTCTCGAAAGACGGTAAGTATCTGGCTTATTCCATTGCCCGCAGCGGGTCGGACTGGAACGAGATACTGGTCATGGACCTCGCCACCCGGCAGCCCTTGCCCGAACATCACATCAAGTGGGTGAAGTTCTCCAACATCAGTTGGTATAAGGACGGCTTCTATTATTGCGCCTATGATGCGCCGGAGGCTGGGAGCGAGCTTTCGGGGAAGAACGAGTTCCAGAAGATATTCTACCACAGCATGACAAACCGCTGGCAACGCGACCGCCTTGTGTTCGAGGATAAGGAAAATCCCCTGCGCACGTATGCCGTGGGGGTGACGGATGACGACCGCTACGTCTATCTGTACGAAACGGAATCAACCTCGGGCAACTCGCTGCTGGTGGGCAACCCGGCGTACCGCAACCCCGGCTTCCAGGAATTGGCACCGGGCTTCGACTGCACCTATTACGTGGTGGGGCATGTGGACGGTACCTTATATATATGGACGAATTGGGAAGCCCCGAACGGCCGTCTGATGGCGGTGGACATGACTAAGCGCGACCGCAGCCGCGAGGCGTGGACAGAGGTCATCCCCGAGTCGAAGCACCTGCTGGAGTACGTGTCGCTCATCGGCGGCAAGTTCGTGGCGGTGTACATGCAGGACGTGGTGAGCCATGTGTACGCCTACGACTTGTCGGGGCAACGCCTGTACGAGGTGCAGTTGCCCGGCCCGGGCGCGATAAGCAGCTTCAGCGGCAACGAGGACGAGGCGGAAGCCTTCTACACCTTCACCTCGTTCACCTGCCCGCCCACCATCTACCGCTTCGATGTGGATAGCAACACCAGCGAGCTGTTCCGCCGGGCGGAGGTGGACTTCAACCCGGACGATTACGTGTGCGAGCAGGTGTTCTACCCCAGCAAGGACGGCACGAAGATACCCATGTTCCTCACCTACAAGAAGGGGTTGGTGCGCAACGGCGACAATCCCGTGATGCTCTACGGCTACGGTGGTTTCAATATCAGCCTCACGCCCGCCTTCAGTGCCAACCGCATACCTTTCCTCGAAAATGGCGGCATCTATGCCTCGGCCAACCTGCGGGGTGGGGGCGAATATGGCGAAGCCTGGCACTTGGCGGGCACGAAGATGCAGAAGCAGAACGTGTTCGACGACTTCATTGCCGCTGCCGAATACCTCATTGCCGAGGGATGGACCTCGCCCGGGCGGCT
This sequence comes from uncultured Bacteroidales bacterium, assembly GCA_949297975.1. Classification (GTDB taxonomy): domain Bacteria; phylum Bacteroidota; class Bacteroidia; order Bacteroidales; family Paludibacteraceae; genus QVMH01. The sequence goes on along the minus strand of CASFUX010000211.1, from coordinate 2,615 downwards.
GGCCATCGACGGGGGTTCCAACGGCGGCCTGCTCGTGGGGGCGTGCCTTACGCAGCGGCCCGACCTGTACGGCGCGGCCGTGCCCGAGGTGGGCGTGCTCGACATGTTGCGCTACCACCGCTTCACCATCGGCTGGGCGTGGGCATCGGATTACGGCACGAGCGACGACAGCCGCGAGATGTTCGAATACCTCAAGGCTTACTCTCCCCTGCACAACCTCTTCCGGGGCATGGACTACCCGCCCACGCTGGTGATGACCGCCGACCACGACGACCGGGTAGTGCCCGCGCATTCGTTCAAGTTTGCCGCCACCTTGCAGGAGGTGAACGACGGCCCCAACCCCACGCTCATCCGCATCGACTCCAACGCGGGACACGGCGCGGGACGGCCTATCGGCAAGATAATCGACTCGCAGACGGACATGTGGTCGTTCGTCATGTACCACCTCGGCATGGAGCCGGTGTTCGAGTAAAGAGGCATAAGGATTGGCAAGATACAGCAAGCGCGGATGGATACCGTTCCATCCGCGCTTGTTTGCATTTCGCCCTGCGAAGTCGTGCGAGAAGCCCGAACCCTTTTCGTCATTTCGACCGAAGGGAGAAATCTTAAAGCAAGCAGAGGAAGTGTGCGGGAGATTTCTCCCGTCGGTCGAAATGACGAAAAGGGCAGCATCCGTCCCCGGCACATAAGAAAGGCCGACCCGCCACGGAGGCAGGTCGGCCTTGTCTATGCGGCCAAGGGGAGGGTTAGTCCACCTTGATGTCCTTGTTCACGTTCTTGCAGCCGATGGTGGCGTAGTACAGCAGGTAAGCCAGCCCGACGAAGATAATCCAGTAGCTCGTCATGTAGGTCGAGGCATCGGCCACGGCTCCCTGGATGGCCGGCAGGATGCCACCGCCGCATACCATCACCATGAAGAAGCCCGAACCCAGGGCCACGTACTTCCCTATGCCTTCCACGGCCAGGTTGAAGATGCTGCCCCACATCACCGAGGTGCACAAGCCGCACAGCACGAGGAAGAGGACGTTGATGGGTGCTTCCGTGAGGCCGAAGGAGATGTCGGACTTGAACACCGGCATGTTGACCGTGGTCGTGGTGGGGGCGAAGATGGCGATGGCCACGAATACCAGCCCGCACAGCGAGGTCACGGCGAGCATCGTCTTGCTCGACACCTTGCCGCCGATGGCACCTCCGATGAAGCGACCCACAAGCATGAGGAACCAGTACGTCCCCACGATGGCACCTGCCGCGGCGGCTTCCATGCCCACGTCTTGGTGTGTCAGGAAGAGGTTCATGATGTTGGGGATGCCCACTTCCACGCCCACGTAGATGAAGATGGCGATGATGCCCAGCACGTAGTGGCGGAACTTGAACAGCGTGCTGTAGGACAGCTTTTCGCCCTCGGTGGCTGCATCCGGTTCGGGGATGTTGACGAACATCAGCACGATGAATACCAGCGCGAAGATGCCCATGGCGATGAACATGGCCGGGTTGGCATCCTTGATGGTGGCCTGTGCCACGTCGCCCATGAGGTAGCCTACCAGCACGGGGACGATGGTGGCCATCAACGAGTTGAACGTGCCGCCAATCTGGATGAGCTGGTTGCCCTTCTTGCCGCCGCCGCCCAGCGTGTTGAGCATGGGGTTCACCACCGTGTTGAGCATGCACATGGAGAAGCCCGCCACGAACGCGCCCAGCAGGTACACGTAGAAGCTTTCTGCCACGCCCGACAGGTACTGGATGCCCACCCCGATGAAGCCGATGGCCACGGCGGCCAGGGCCGTCTTCTTGTAGCCTATCTTCTGCAACATCAGCCCGGCGGGCACGCCCATGAAGGCGTAGGCGATGAAGTTGGCCAGCGTGCCAAGCTGCGACATGAAGTTGGTCGCGCCGAATTGGTTTTTAACGATTACGCCCATCGGGTTGGCCAGGCCCGTCACGAACGAAATCATGGCGAACAAGGCAATCATCATGATGATGGGCAGCGTGTAGTTTTTCTTTTGTGTGTCCATTGTTGTTGATTGTTTTAAATGAATTGTTATTATTAAATGATAGTTCTGCAAATTTTGACGGGCAAAGTTACCACTTTTTATGGCTTCCTTTAACAAAACGACTTTTAAAAAGTGTGAGAAAAAGGCTGCCCGGAATATGTTTTACAACATGTTTTCGCCCTCCGGGGTGCTTTTCGCCCTCCGAGGGGCGTGCCGTACCGCGCTGGCAGGGTGGGGGTTGGCGGCCTCAGCCCCGTTGCTTTCACCGTTTTTTCCGGGATACGTATCTTGGGTGCGTCGAGAAACGTATCTTGGGGGTGTCGAGAAACGTATCTTGAGGGTGTCGAGAAACGTATCTTGAGGGTGTCGAGAAACGTATCTTGGAGGCGTCAAGAAACGTTTCTCGGAGGCATCAAGAAACGTTTCTTGAAGGCATTAAGAAACGTTTCTCGGAGGGGTCAAGATGCGCTTCTCGGAAAGTCAGTCTTTATGAGCCTGATTTCCATTAGAATAAACGCTCCAACTCCTCGAAAGGCAGGGTAGCGACGATTTTCTTGCCGTCGGGGGCGTAGTTGGGGTTGGATGAGGCGAAGAGGCGGTCGATGAGGTCGCCCATCTCCTCGT
>CASFUX010000210.1 GCA_949297975.1 uncultured Bacteroidales bacterium | reverse complement strand
TGCTCGCCCCAAAAGCCCACGGAGAAATGCCGCTTGCGGCATTTCACTAAGTGTCCTCTGTTATCTGCGAGAATGCCACTGCTCATCTTGGTGTCTCTGTGTCTCCGTGGTTTATCATTTTATTCTGCATATTGTCTAATAATGATATGAATATGGGAAAAATAATACTCACCGGCGACCGCCCCACCGGCAAACTGCACTTGGGGCACTACGTTGGCTCGCTCCGGCGGCGCGTGGAACTGCAAAACTCCGGCGCATTCGACCGCGTGTTCATCATGATAGCCGACGCGCAAGCCTTGACCGACAACGCGGACAACCCGGAAAAAATACGCCAGAACATCATCGAGGTGGCGTTGGACTACCTCGCCTGCGGGCTCGACCCGGAGAAAATCACGATATTCATCCAGTCGCAGATACCCGAGCTGTGCGAGCTGGCATTCTACTACATGAACCTCGTCACCGTGTCGCGCCTGCAACGCAACCCCACGGTGAAGACCGAGATACAGATGCGCGGCTTCTCCACCAGCATCCCGGTGGGCTTCTTCACCTACCCCGTCAGCCAGGCATCGGACATCACGGCCTTCCGCGCCACCACCGTGCCGGCGGGCGAGGACCAGGAGCCTATGATTGAGCAGACGCGCGAAATCGTGCGCCGCTTCAACGCCATCTACGGCGACACGCTCGTGGAACCGGAAATCCTGCTGCCCGACAACGCCGCCTGCCTGCGGCTGCCCGGCACCGACGGCAAGGCCAAGATGAGCAAGAGCCTCGGCAACTGCATCTACCTGTCGGACACGGCCGACGACGTGCGCAACCGCGTGATGGGCATGTACACCGACCCGGGGCACATCCGCGTGCAAGACCCCGGCAAGGTGGAGGGCAACACGGTGTTCACCTACCTCGACGCTTTCTGCCGCCCCGAGCATTTCGCCCGATACCTGCCCGACTACGCCAGCCTGGACGAGCTGAAAGTCCACTACCAGCGCGGCGGGCTGGGCGACGTGAAGGTGAAGAAGTTCCTCAACGCCATCCTGCAAGAGGTGCTCGAACCGATACGCACGCGCCGCCGGGAGTTCGAGCAGGACATACCGGCCATCTACCGGATGCTGAAGGCCGGAAGCGAGACGGCCCGCACGGTGGCCGCCGCCACCCTCGCCGACGTGCGACGCGCCATGCGCATCGACTACTTCGACGACGCGGAACTGATAGAAGAACAATCGAAGAAATTCAAAGGACGTTAATTGCGAAATCGGGGAATCGGGGAACTGCGAAATCGATTCCCCGGTTCCCCGATTTCGCAATTCCCCAACCGTAGCCCGCCCTATGAGACCCATCATCCCCCCCATAGACAAGAAAGCCCTGAAGAGGGAGCTTACGCCCGACAAGTTCCTGCGCCCTACCAACAAGGCGCACAACGAAATCTACATCGTCACGGCGCACGACTCGCCCAACGTGATGCTCGAAATCGGGCGGCTCAGGGAAGTGTCGTTCCGCTCGTGGGGGGGCGGCACCGGCAACGACCTCGACATAGACGACTACGACTGCCTGGACAAGCCCTACTACCAGCTCATCGTGTGGAACCCGCAAGGCGAGGAAATCGTGGGCGGATACCGCTTCCTGCCCGGATACGACGCCACGTTCGACGCCGGGGGGCAGCCCCTGCTCGCCATGGGGCACCTGTTCAGCTTCAGCGACACGTTCATCCGCGAATACCTGCCCTACACCGTGGAGCTGGGACGCGCCTTCATCCAGCCCAACTACCAGACGGCCAAGATGGGCACGAAAAGCCTCTTCTCCCTCGACAACCTGTGGGACGGCCTCGGCGCGCTCATACACGAGGTGAAGAACGCCCGCTACTTCGTGGGCAAGGTCAACATCTACGAGCAATACTCCGCCTACGCCCGCGAGCTGCTCTACGAGTACATGGAACGCTTCTTCCCCGACCCCGAGCGGCTCGTCGTGCCCAAGCAGCCCATCCCGCCCAACCCCGCCGTGCGCGAGACGGCCTCCCGCATCTTCGACCCGATGCAGGACGCGCACGCCAACTACAAGACCCTGCAACGCGCCGTGCGGGGCGTGGGCGAGACCATCCCCCCCATGTTCAACGCCTACATCGGCCTCTCGGACACCATGCGCACCTTCGGCACCACCACCGACCCCGACTTCGGGCACACCTTCGAGACGGGCATCATGATTACCATGGCCGACCTCTTCGAGGCCAAGCGCAAACGCTACATCGACCCCTACCTGGACTACCTGGCCATGATCCTCGAAGAACGCAAGCTGGCCCGACAGAACCGCCTGCTCGACAAGGTGGTGCTGCGCAAACGCTTCACCATCAAAATCCGGTAAGCCCCACGGCCCCGTTCCGCCCACCCTATAGGCCGGCTCCGGCTACCCTATAGGGTACTCCCAGTTTCCTTATAGGGATACTCCCAGTTTCCCTATAGGGCACTCCCAGTTTCCCTATAGGGGTACTCCCAGTTTCCCTATAGGGCACTCCCGGCTACCCTATAGGCCACTCCCGGTTCCCCTATAGGGCAGTCCCGGCCAGCCTGTAGGCCGCCCGCCCATTCGTTATAAAACCTTTTCACATGCACGCATTTCGGGCAAAAGCATTATCTTTGTCCGGTTTTTCAAACCAGCCCTAAAAAATACAGACAGACGACAACAAGATAAAAACAAGCATATCACATGGGATTTAACGACGTATTGAAAAAGCTGTTCGGCAACAAAGCCCAACGCGACCTGAAAGAGATTGAGCCGTATGTGGAACGCATCAAGCAGGCATACGAACAAATAGAGAAGCTGAGCAACGACGAACTGCGCGCACGCACCGAAGCCATCAAGCAGCACATCCAGGACTACGTGCAGGCCGAGCGCGACCGCATCGCCCAGCTGAAGAGCCAGATAGAAACCACCGAAATCAACCAGCGCGAGAAGATATACGACGAGGTGGACAAGCTGGAAAAGGAAATCACCGACAAGTACGAGAAAGCGCTGGACGAAGTGCTGCCCGAAACCTTCGCCATCATGAAGGACACCGCCCGCCGCTTCGCCCAGAACGACGAGGTGGTAGTCACCGCCAACGACTTCGACCGCGCCCTCGCCGCCAAGCACGACTTTGTCCGCATCGACGGCGACAAGGCCTATTATAAGAACGAATGGGTGGCAGGCGGCAACATGCACAAGTGGGACATGGTGCACTACGACGTACAGCTCATCGGTGGCGTGGTGCTGCACAAAGGCAAGATTGCCGAAATGGCCACCGGCGAAGGGAAAACCCTCGTGGCCACCCTGCCCGTATTCCTCAACGCCTTGACCCGCAACGGCGTTCATGTGGTTACGGTGAACGACTATCTGGCCAAGCGCGACTCCGAATGGATGGGGCCGCTCTACATGTTCCACGGCCTGAGCGTGGATTGCATCGACAAGCACCGCCCCAACTCCGAAGAACGCCGCCAGGCCTACCTGGCCGACATCACCTTCGGCACGAACAACGAGTTCGGCTTCGACTACCTGCGCGACAACATGGCCACCAGCCCCCTCGACCTCGTGCAACGCTCGCACAACTACGCCATCGTGGACGAAGTGGACTCCGTGCTCATCGACGACGCACGCACGCCGCTCATCATCTCCGGCCCCGTGCCCAAGGGCGACGACCAGCTGTTCGAAGAACTCTGCCCCCGCGTCGAACGCCTCGTCAACATCCAGAAAAAACTCACCACCGAATACCTCGCCGAAGCCCGCAACAAGCTCAAGTCCGACGACGAAAAGGTGCGCGAGGAAGGCGCGTTGGCCCTCTTCCGCTCCTACAAGGGGATGCCCAAGAACACCGCCCTCATCAAGTACCTCAGCGAGCAAGGCAACAAGCAAATCCTGCT
>CASFUX010000209.1 GCA_949297975.1 uncultured Bacteroidales bacterium | reverse complement strand
GTCATCGTCCTATAGTTTCTTTCCCATCGTCCTATAGTTTCTTTGTTAACATTTGACGATTTTTCGGTTTAATACATTCTTTCCCAGCTGCGAATACCCTATTGCAAACCCGAAAACAAACTATAGTATCTTGGTCATCGTCCTATAGTTTCCTGACCATCGTCCTATAGTTTCTTTGTCGGTTTTCTATAGGTCATGGAAAAAGAAGCAAGCATGTCCGCATTTGGTGCTATGCGGATATTCAGTTACCTTTGCGGGGTGCAATGCCTCAAAACACCCTTGACCCATACAAAAACGCAACGAATAACATGAAGAAACCCATTACCCTGCTGTTCCTGCTGCTTCCGCTCCACGCCGCACTTGCCACGCACAAGGCCGACTCGCTGCTCAACGCGCTGGATCAGGCCATGACACACAGCCACCTGTACGTGCAGCAGAAAGAGGCACGTATCAACGACCTGAAACAAATGCTGCGCGTGCCGCACCTCACCCCGGACCAACGCTATGACATCAACGTGCGGCTCAGCCAGGAGTACAAGTCGTTCATGCTCGACTCGGCCATTCGCTATACGTACCAGAACGTCCGCATCGCCCAAGCCACAGGCTCGCGGGAACGGTACTACGCTTCCACACTCGACCTGGCACGGCTGTACTCCATCACCAACCTGTTCGTCGAGGCCGCCGACCTGCTGCGGAGCATCCCCATCGGCAAACTCACCACCCCGCTGCGAATACAATACTACGAAACCTACCGCGCGTTTTACAACTACTACTCGCTGCGCGACGACCACGATGCGGAACATTACCGCGCCATCCGCGACACGCTCATGCAGCTATACGACCCCGCTGACAACGGCTACAAGAGCTTGCTGGCCGAACAACTGCAAACCGAAGGCCGACACCGCGAAGCACAACAAATACTGGTCGACATGCTCGCCCAAGCCCGGCAAGAGGATGGCTGGCGGGCCGTAGCGGCTTACTTGGCGGGCGATGCATACGCGAAGACAGGGGACTACGAACGACAAATCGAATACTTTGCCACATCCGCCATCGCCGACGTGAAGAACGCCATCAAAGAGAACATGTCGCTGCGTGCGCTGGCCATGGCCTTGTACCACGAAGGGCAGATAGACCGCGCCTACCGCTACATACAGAAGTCCATGGAGGATGCCATCTACTGCAACGCCCACCTGCGCACCATGGAAATCAGCCAGATATTCCCCATCATCGACAAGGCGCAGCAAGCCAGGAACGAGCAGCAACGCAAGAACATGCGAGCACTCAACGTGTGCATCCTGCTGCTGTCGGTGGGGCTGGTGGCCACGCTGGTATCGGTGTACCGACAGATGAGGCGACTGTCCCATGCCAAGCAGGCGCGGGACAAGGTGTACCGCGAACTACAAGCGGCCAACCGCGACCTGCAACGGGTGAACCGCGAGTTGCAGGAATCTAACACGCTGAAAGAGGAGTACATCGCCCGCTATATGAACGAAGCATCGGGCTACCTGGACAAGCTGGAAGAATACCGCCACAACCTGAACCGCATCGCCATGGCTGGCAAGGTGGAGGAATTGTACAAGGCTTTGAAGTCGAGCCGCCAGGTGGACGAGGAGGTGCACAACTTCTACGCCAACTTCGACCGCTCGTTCCTGCAACTGTTCCCCACTTTCATTGACGAGTTCAACGCCCTGCTGCGCGAGGAAGAGCGCATCGTACCCAAGCAGAAGGAATTGCTCAACACGGAGTTGCGCATCTTCGCCCTCATCCGCCTGGGCATTACGGACAGCAACATGATTGCCCACTTCCTGCGCTACCCCGTGCGCACCATCTACAACTACCGTGCCCGCGTGCGCAACAAAGCTACCGGCGACCGCGACAAACTGGAGGAGGACGTGATGAAAATAGGTATGCGGGATTAGAGGATACGCCAAGGCGGAAAGATACGGAGAATGCTCACTCTATTGGCACATCAAGCTCACATATAATACCCATACAAAAAAAGGGAAGGCACATGTCTTCCCTCTCTTTTTCCTTTCTACTTTATCCTTCCACCTTATCTCTACTTCACTGCGACTTTATGCGTGTCGCCGCCGATGCGCAGCAGGTAAATGCCCTTGGCGGCGGGATAGGCGAAAGCGGCATCGCAGGTGGCATCGTGCAGCATTTGGCCGGACACGGAGTAGAGCTGCACGCGTTGCGTGCCGTCGAATGTGGCTTGTATGCCTTGGCCGTCGGCCAGCACCGTGGTGTGGGATTCCATGACATCCAGGCCGGTGCCTGTGCCGGGTTCTTCACCGCAGTCCACGGAGGTGACCACGCGCTTGCCTTGCTGGGCTTCGTCCACCGCGCCCACTTCGTAGCAGCCGGAAGCGGTGATACCCATCACGTCCACCGTCTGTTGCGAATTATCGCCCGAAGGCCAATCCGAGCCGTTCACCACGATGAAGCTGGCCGGATACAGGCGTTCAAGCGTGGCGGTGTACCATTCGCCATCGGCGGTGGTGTACAGCCAGTGACCCGCGTCATATTCATCCCAGCACCACAGGGAGATGGTAGTTCCCCATTCGGCGGGCACTTTCACCTTGACGGTGATGGGTTCGGGCAGTTCGCGTACCATGACCGTCTTTTCCACCTCGGCCAACACAGTTGCGGGAGCGGTGCTTTCGGCTACCGTCACACGGAAAGTGTGCTCGCCCAATGCTTCCGGCTTATAGCTGTTTGTTTCCAACGGAGTAAAATCTGTCGCTTCGGGTACTTTCACCGAGTACGTGTAGACGGGGGCAGTTACGTTTTCCGAACGGGCATTCAACGCTACGCTCTCACCCAAGAAGGCATATGTGGCCACATCTACCCACAGCGTAGGCTCCACATTCTCATAATAAGACCATGCGCCCGTACAACCGGGGTCGCCCCACACCGGCCCCGCGCTATTGATAGTAAACAGGTTGTTGTTGTCGGACGGGATAGTCAAATCGGCCGTCTTCGCTCCCCAATCGGTAAGGGGGTCCGTGCCGGATACACGCACGAATATGATATGCGTGTTCGTGTCGTCCAAGTCGATATACCACATGGTGGTAGAGCCATCCACGGGGGTCATCCTTACACCGGGCCAACTGGTTGCCCCTACCCCGCCCCAGTAGTGAGCAGCCACGACAGCCCCATCGGAATACCACCAGCCGTGTTCCATCTTACAATAAATGCGCCGCACATCGGCAAACAACGACACTGCCATCGATAGTGCCATAACGATTGATAAAACTTTCTTCATGACCATAACATTTAAATGATTGATAATTCCTAAACAGAAGCGGCACGGCAAAGGCAAACCTTGCAAACCGGTGCTTGCGCACTCGTTAATCAAGAAGCGACCATTGCCAGGTGCTTGACCTATATAATATGTAACCTATTGAAAAGCGGCTTGCGCTTTGCCGTGCCTGGTTGTCAGCGTTTCACGATTCTATGCACGGAGCGTCCCTCCGTGGTGACGAGCACCACGACGTAGAGGCCGTCGGCACAGCCCGACAGGTCGATGACCGGCCGGGTAGTGCGCTGGCGAAGCCTGCCTTGCAGGTCATACACCTGCGCCTCGCGCACCTGGCCTGCAGTGGAGACGTGCACCATCCCGTCGGTCACGCCGGGATAGAGGAAGTCGGCGGGCGCGTCATCCTCATTCAGGGGCAGGCCGGAGAAGTCGGGTTCTTCGGGCAGGTCGGGCAAGGTGGGCTGGCCGGTGATGGGGCGGTCGGTATAGACGCGCACTTCGCCCGGGGCCAGGTTGAGCTGCATGGCCGTGTTGGTCACGGGGAGTGTCTGCCCGGTGAGCAGCTCGTACCAGTCGCCCGCTTGGGGAAAGTTGGGGTTGGCATTCACGTTGGCATCGGCACGGAAGTTGCCCAGCACCACCACGTTGAGGTCATCGTGCGTGATGGCGATGCGGCGGCCTTGCGCCCAGTCGGCCTGCCCCACGTTGAGTTCGCAATATCCCTCATCGAACACGGCGGGGTACTGCTTGCGC
>CASFUX010000208.1 GCA_949297975.1 uncultured Bacteroidales bacterium | reverse complement strand
AAAACCACGAAACAAACCCGCCGTCATTTCGACCGTAGGGAGAAATCCCCTTCTACAACGCTTCCAAAGCCACTGTGAGATTTCTCGCTGCGCTCGAAATGACGAGGATGGCATGAAAATGGTACTTTTTACACAGCCTCCTAAAAGGGGGGGGAGAATATGGTAATAATAAAAGAAATAGAAGAAAATATGACAAATACCCACGCACGCTATGCCAAAGCCCCCTTCAGGGGGTTGGGGGTGATGCTCCTCCTCTTCCCCGCCCTCGCCTTTGCCCAGCCGCAACCGGCAGGCGATGTGGTGCACGCCTTCATCCAGCGTATCGAGCAGCAGGCCGTGCAGGGCACGTTCACCCTCGACATCGACATGACCGCCGCCGGGCAACCCATGCCGCAGGCGCAGGCAGGGACGTTCACCCTGCAAGGCAACCACGCGGCCATTGACTTGGAGGGTATGAGCGTGCGCTTCGACGGCACTACGTTGTGGACGTACACCGAGGCAGCAAACGAAGTGTCCGTGTCCGAACCCTACGAAGACGAGTTGGACATGATAAGTCCCCTCGTGCTGCTACAGAAGTACTACATCCTGAGCAATATCACCTATGCTGCCGAGCAACAGCCCGGTACGCTCGCCATCGAGATGCGCCCCAAAGGCAGCGGGCAGACAGATTTCAACCTCATCGTACTGCACCTGGACGCGACCAGCCGCACCCCTCGCTACATGCGGGTGGAAGCGGCGGACGGTACCACCATCGTGTTGCGCCTGGCCGATACGGCGTGGGTGGCGGACGTGCCTGAAGGCATTTTCACCTTCGACCCCGCTGCCCACCCCGGCGTGTACGTGAACGACTTGAGATAGCAAATCAGCTACAAGCTACGAGCTACAAGCTACGAGCTACAAGTCGTATGCTCTGAGGCTTCCGCTACATCCCGCAAGGTACTCGTAGCTTGTAGCAAACTAATCACTAATCACTAATCACTAATCACTGTTTATGGAACATTTCAAATGCCTCATCATTGGCTCCGGCCCGGCGGGCTACACGGCGGCCATCTATGCAGGACGAGCCAACCTCGCCCCCGTGCTCTACTCTGGGATGCAACCCGGCGGTCAACTCACCATCACTACTGACATTGAGAATTTCCCCGGACAGCCCGAACCGGTCAACGGCTTCGAACTCATGGAACAGATGCGCCAGCAGGCCGAACGCTACGGTGCAGACATCCGCAACGGCAGCGTAACGGCAGTGGACTTCTCGCACGCGCCTTACTCCATCACCATCGATGGCGAAAACACCGTGCAGGCCGACACGGTCATTATCGCCACGGGAGCAAGTGCCAAGTACCTCGGTTTGCCCGACGAACAGAAGTACGCCGGGGCGGGCGTGTCGGCCTGCGCCACATGCGACGGCTTCTTCTACCGCAAGAAGACGGTAGCCGTGGTGGGTGGCGGTGACTCGGCCTGCGAGGAGGCCTCCTACTTGTCGCATCTGGCCTCGAAGGTGTACCTTGTGGTACGCAAGCCCTACCTGCGTGCCTCCAAAATCATGCAGGAGCGCGTGGCCTCCGCCCCCAACATCGAGATACTGTACGAACACGAGGTGCGCGGCCTTTACGGCGAACGTTTTGTGGAAGGGGCGCATCTGGTGCACCACACCCCCGAAGGCGACTGCAAAGTGGACCTGCCCATCGATGGCCTGTTCCTGGCCATTGGGCACCATCCGAACACCGAGGTGTTCCGCCCCTGGCTGGATACGGATGAGGCCGGATACATCGTCACCATCCCCGGTACGCCCCGCACGAAAGTACCTGGTGTGTTCGCCGCTGGCGATGTGGCTGACCCGCACTACCGCCAGGCCATCACCGCTGCTGCCGCTGGCTGCCAGGCCGCCATCGAGGCGGAAAGATACTTGGGATGAAAGTTTTCATTGCCACGTTCACTTCCTTGACATACTGCGACAAAGCCCCCGATGGCATGTGCCATCGGGGCTTTGTCGTGTTTGCTGTCCCATTCGCTCCTACTACCCCTTCCAATACTCGCGGTCGAGGCTGCGGTAGCCGATGGCCTCGGCTACGTGGGGGGCGCGGATGGTGGCGGAGCCGTCGAGGTCTGCGATGGTGCGGGCCATCTTCAGGATGCGGTCGTAAGCCCGCGCCGACAGCGAGAGGTGCGCCATGGCCTGTCTTAGCAACGCCATGCCCTCGTTGTCGGGCACGGCATAGGCACGCAGCTGGGCCGATGACATCTGGGCGTTGCAATGCACTCCCTCCACGTCCTTGAAGCGGTACTCCTGCACTTGGCGGGCACGCACCACCCGCTCGCGGATGGTCGCGCTGCTTTCGCCCGGCTGGCGTTCGGCCAGACGTTCGAACTCCACCGGCACTATCTCCACGTGCAGGTCGATGCGGTCGAGCAACGGCCCGGAGATGCGGTTCAGATACTTCTGCACCATGCCTGGCAGGCACGTGCATTGGCGGGTAGGATGGTTGTAGTAGCCGCACGGGCAAGGGTTCATGGAGGCCACCAGCATGAAGCTGGCCGGGTAGTCGATGGCAAACTTCGCCCTCGATATGCTTATCTTGCGATCCTCCAACGGCTGGCGCAGTACCTCAAGTACCGACCGCTTGAACTCGGGCAACTCATCGAGGAACAGCACGCCGTTGTGCGCCAGCGATATCTCGCCCGGCTGAGGAAAAGTGCCACCGCCCACCAGGGCCACATCGGATATGGTGTGGTGCGGGCTGCGGAAAGGGCGTTGCGCGATGAGGGACGTGCCGCCCTCCACTTTGCCCGCCACGGAATGTATCTTGGTAGTCTCCAATGCCTCTTGCAGGGTAAGCGGTGGCAGGATGGTTGGCAGACGCTTGGCCATCATGGACTTGCCCGAACCGGGAGGACCTATCAGGATGATGTTGTGTCCGCCGGCTGCCGCCACTTCGAAGGCACGTTTCACATTCTCCTGTCCTTTCACGTCGGCAAAGTCCACATTGGCATGTTTTACATTCTCCAGGAACTCCTCCCGCACGTTGACCACCGTTTCCTCCAGCTCCCTTGTGCCTTCGAAGAATTCCAGCACTTCCCGCAGGTTGTCCACCCCGTACACCTTCAACTTATCTACCACGGCAGCCTCGCGGGCGTTCGCCCGGGGCAGGATGAGGCCTTTGAAACCTTCGTCGCGCGCCCGGATGGCAATGGGCAATGCCCCCTTGATAGGGCGCAGGCTGCCGTCGAGCGACAACTCGCCCATGATGACGTAGCCGTCGAGCGCATCGGCCTTGATTTTTTCCGCAGCCGCCATCACCCCCACGGCAATGGGGAGGTCGTAGGCGGAGCCTTCCTTGCGCACGTCGGCCGGAGCCATGTTGATGACCACCTGCCTGCGGGGAAACTTGTAGCCGTTGTATTCCAGGGCCGACACCACCCGTTCGTGGCTTTCCTTCACCGCATTGTCCGGCAGCCCCACCAGCATGAAGCGGATGCCTTGCCCCACGTTCACCTCTATCGTCACCACCATCGCGCTGATGCCTTGCACCGCCGCGCCAAATGTCTTTACCAGCATGGATTGATGTGTTATTGTTTCTTCGGGCAAAGATAGTGAAAGTATCTGCATTTCCCGCGCACATCCCTTGACCGGTGCAGCTATGTTGGGTCAATCCGACTGCTATTTGAAGAAAAAACTCTATTTTTGCCGCCCGATGGCGCATCTGTTCCATCATACCTATTATTATATATAATGAATACGAAAGTCAAAGGTTACCTGCTGGGGGCGATTGCCGCTGCCACTTACGGCATGAACCCGCTGTTTGCCCTGCCGCTGTACCGGGCGGGTATGGACCCGGATTCGGTGTTGTTTTTTCGTTACCTGACGGCTCTGCCCGTGTTGGCCGTGATGATCAAGGCACGGGGACGCAGCTTCAAGTTGCGGAGGCGCGAGGTGCTGCCGTTGGCGGTGATGGGCGTGTTCATGGCCTTGTCATCGCTCACGCTGTTCGCCGCCTACAACTACATGGCGGTGGGCATCGCCTCCACATTGCTGTTCATCTACCCCATCATCGTGGCACTTATCATGACGCTGTTTTTTAAGGAGAAGCTCACGATGATGACCATGCTGTGCATCCTGCTGGCCTTGGGCGGCATCGGGCTATTGTACCGGGGCGAGGACGGGGCCACGCTCAGTCTTACGGGCGTGGTGCTGGTGGTGGCGGCCTCATTCCTCTACGCCGCGTACATCGTGGGGGTCAACCGCCCGTGGCTGAGCGGGATGCCCACGTTGCAGGTCACGTTTTACGTGCTGCTGTTCGGCCTGTCGGTGTTCATCGTGCGCACGCTGCTGGCAGGCAGCCTGAAGGTGCCCGATACGTGGTACCTGTGGGGCAACGTGCTGGCGTTGGCCATCTTCCCCACGTGCATCTCGTTCGTGTGCACCACGCAGGCCATCCATTGCATCGGCTCTACGCCCACGGCCATCCTGGGGGCGTTGGAGCCGCTCACGGCCATCTTCTTCGGCGTGGTGGTGTTCGGCGAGCAGCTGACGCCGCGCATCGTGTGCGGCATGGTGATGATTATCCTGGCCGTAACGCTCATTATCGCCGGGGGCAGCATCACCAAGCCGCTGGTGCGGTTCCGCAAGATGTTCCCGTCGCTGAGGCGGAAGGCCTCCCCGGCCTCTATGCCTCCCCAAACCCCTCCCAAGGAGGGGCTTTAGGGCTGCCAAAACCGAACGGCTCGTTCGGCAAAATCGAACGAGCCGTTCGAACGCGTTGAACGAGCCGTTCGATTTTTCCCCTCCCCGGATGTGCCCCACAGGGCTTGGAGGCTGTGTAAAAAGTACCATTTTCATGCCATCCTCGTCATTTCGAGCGCAGCGAGAAATCTCACAGTGGCTTTGGAAGCGTTGTAGAAGGGGATTTCTCCCTACGGTCGAAATGACGGCGGGTTTGTTTCGTGGTTTT